>DWZK01000111.1 GCA_019117605.1 Candidatus Intestinimonas stercoravium
CATCATCGTGGCCATCAACAAGATGGATAAGCCGGAGGCCAACCCCGAGCGCATCAAGCAGCAGCTCACCGAGTACGAGCTGGTGCCCGAGGAGTGGGGCGGCGAGACCATCATCTGCCCCATCTCCGCCAAGACCGGCCAGGGCATCCCCGAGCTGCTGGACATGGTGGTCCTCACCGCCGAGATGCAGGAGCTCAAGGCCAACCCCAACCGCTCCGCCCACGGCGCGGTCATCGAGGCCCGGCTGGACAAGGGCCGCGGCCCCGTGGCCACCCTGCTGGTCCAGAACGGCACCCTGCACCAGGGCGACATCATCATCGCCGGCACCGCCGTGGGCCGCATCCGGGCCATGACCAACGCCCGGGGCGAGAAGGTCGCCTCCGCCGGCCCCTCTGTGCCCGTGGAGATCATCGGCCTCAGCGAGGTCCCCGGCGCGGGCGACGACTTCCACGCCGTGGCCGACGAGCGCATGGCCCGTGAGCTGGTGGAGCAGCGCAAGCAGGAGCAGAAGGACCGGCTCAACGGCCCCGTGGGCCAGAAGGTCTCCCTGGAGGACCTGTTCAGCCAGATCCAGGCCGGCGAGATGAAGAACCTGAACATCATCGTCAAGGCCGACGTCCAGGGCTCCGCCGAGGCGGTGAAGAGCAGCCTGGAGAAGCTCACCAACGAGGAGGTCCGGGTCCGGGTCATCCACTGCGCCGTGGGCGCCATCAACGAGAACGACGTGATGCTGGCCGCCACCTCCGGCGCCATCATCGTGGGCTTCAACGTGCGCCCGGACAACAACGCCCGGGACTCCGCCGCCCGGATGAACGTGGATATGCGCATGTACCGGGTCATCTACGACGCCATCAACGAGGTGGAGGCGGCCATGAAGGGCATGCTGGCCCCCAAGTTCAAAGAGGTGGACCTGGGCCAGGCCGAAGTGCGCAACGTGTTCCGCATCACCGGCGTGGGCATGGTGGCCGGCTGCTATGTCACCGAGGGCAAGATGCAGCGGGGCGCCCAGATGCGCCTGCTGCGGGACAATGTCGTCATCTACGACGGCACCATCGCCTCCCTCCAGCGCTTCAAGGACAGCGTCAAAGAGGTGGCCCAGGGCTACGAGTGCGGCATCACCTTCGAGAAGTTCCAGGATATCAAGGTGGGCGACGTGGTGGAGGCCTACCTGATGGAGCAGATCGAGGTGTGACCGGCGTCCCCTGTGCCGCCGGAGCCCTCAAATAGAAGAAGCAGCCCGGACAGCCGTCCGGGAGCAGATACCAGAGAGACAGACCCGTTCCGTCCCCAAGTCGATTGAGGAGGGGACGGGTCTGTATGTCTGATCGGACTGGAGGGAGGGGCCGCCGTGCGCTGCGTCTGCCTGCTCTCCGCCGCCCGGCTCCGGGAGAGATATCAGACCTGTATGGCCGTGGAGCGGTGAGCAGCCCCCGGCCCACCAAGAAAAAGGAGAAACGCCTATGCCAAGCAATCGCATCGGACGGATCAACGAGGAGATCCAGCGGGAGCTGTCCGCCCTCATCCGCACCGTCAAAGACCCCCGGGTCCACGGGCTGGTGTCGATCACCGCGGTGGACACCGCCCCTGACCTGCGCTATGCCAAGGTCTATGTGAGCGTCCTGGACAAGAGCGACGTGAAGGAGGTCATCAAGGGCCTCAAGTCCGCCGCGGGCTACCTCCGGCGGGAGCTGGGGCGGGCCCTCCAGCTCCGGTACACCCCGGAGCTCACCTTCGTGGCCGACGACTCTATCGCCGAGGGGGCCCACATCCTGGAGATCATCGAGAAGCTGGAGGAAAAGGGAGAATGAACGCCATCGACTACGTCCAGGCCGCCGCCCTGCTCAAAGAGCGGGACCAGATCCTGATCCTCACCCACAAGCGCCCCGACGGGGACACCGTCGGCTGTGCCGCCGCCCTCTGCGCAGCCCTGCGGGAGCAGGGGAAGCGGGCCTGGGTCCTCCCCAACGAGGACGTGACCTCTCTCTTCTCCCCCTATCTGGAGGGCTATCTGCTGGAGGAGGGGGCGGAGCCCCGGTATGTGGTGTCGGTGGACATCGCGGGGCGGCAGCTCTTCACCCCCGCCGGAGAGGCGTGGCTGGCCCGGGGGATCGACCTGGCCATCGACCACCACCCCTCTCAGGAGTTCTTCGCCGCCCAGACCTGCCTGGACGCCGGGCGGGCCGCCTGCGGCGAGCTGGTCTACGACATCATCCGGCAGTGGGGGCCGGTGAGCCCGGCGGCCGCCCTCCCCCTCTATGTGGCCGTGTCCACCGATACCGGCTGCTTCATGTACAGCAACACCACCCCCGCCACCCACCGGGTGGCCGCCGGGCTCATGGAGACCGGCATCGACGCCCAGGGGGCCAACAAGCGCCACTTCCGCACCAAGAGCCTCAAGCGCCTCCAGCTGGAGAGCCTGCTGGTGGAGCGGATGCACGTCTATGACGGGGGGGCCCTGGCGGTCTCCGCCATCCCCCTGGCGGACATGGCCCGGCTGGAGGCCACCGAGCGGGACGCGGAGGACATCGCCGCCTTCCTGGGACAGATCGAAGGGGTCCGGGCCTCGGTGACCATCCGGGAGCTGGAGGACGGCAGATGCAAGCTGTCGGTCCGCACCGACCAGAGCCTCAACGCCACCCGGGTCTGCGCCCTGCTGGGGGGCGGCGGCCACGCCGCCGCCGCCGGCTGCACCATCCCCGGCACGGTGGAGGAGGCGGAGCGGGCCATCCTGTCCGCCATCCGTCAGGTCCAGGGCCGGGCCTGACCGGGGAGGGATCTGCCATGCCTAGCGGTATCCTCATCATCGACAAGCCGGCCGGCTGGACCAGCATGGACGTGTGCGCCAAGCTGCGGGGCGCCTTCCACGAGCGGCGGGTGGGCCACGCCGGGACCCTGGACCCCATGGCCACCGGCGTGCTGCCGGTGTTCCTGGGCCGGGCCACCCGGGCGGTGGAGTTCGCCGGAGAGGGGGACAAGGAGTACCTGGCCGGCCTGCGGCTGGGGACGGTCACCAACACCCAGGACACCACCGGAGAGGTGCTGGAGGAGCGGCCCCCCGCCTCCAGGGAGGCGCTGGAGGGGGTCCTGGACGCCTTCCGGGGGGAGCTGGAGCAGGTGCCCCCCATGTACTCCGCGGTGAAGATCGGGGGCAAGAAGCTCTATGAGCTGGCCCGGAAGGGCCGGGAGGTGGAGCGGGCGCCCAGGCGGGTGACCATCCGCCGGCTGGAGCTGCTGGAGGGGCCCTCCGGCCCGGAGGGGCGGGACTACCTCCTCCGGGTGGGCTGCTCCAAGGGCACCTATGTGCGCACCCTGTGCCACGACATCGGACAGGCCCTGGGCTGCGGCGGGTGCATGTGCTCCCTCCGCCGGACCATGGCCGCCGGCTTCACCCTGGATCAGGCGGTGGGCCTGGGCCAGGTGCTCGCATCGGAGGACCCCGCCTCCCTCCTGCTGCCGGTAGACGCCTATTTTGCCGGCCGGCCCCGGCGGGCGCTCTCGCCGGCGGAGGAGAAGAAGGTGCGCAACGGCGCGCCCCTCCCCGCCCCCGGCATCCCGGAGGGGGAATATCTCCTCTACAGCCAGAGCGGGGAGTTTTTGGCCCTGAGCCGGGCGGAGAAGGGCCGGCTCGTCACCATCAAGAGCTTTTTCGCGGTCTGAGCGGCCGCCACACAGAGACAGAGAGGGGATCGACATCTTGCAGGAAGAAAAGAGACGCGTCATCGCCCTGGGCTTTTTCGACGGGGTCCACCGGGGACACGGAGCGCTGCTCCGCCGGGTGGGAGAGGTAGCGGGGGAGGAGGACCTGATCCCCGCCGCGTTCACCTTCGACGCCCACCCGGGCAGCCGGATCACCGGGGCGGTGACGCCCCTCATCAACTCCCCCTCCGACCGGGCGGACCTGATGCGCCGCCTCTACGGCATCCAGGAGGTGATCGTGGCCCACTTCGACAGCATGATGCGGATGCACTGGCGGGACTTCGTCACCGAGTACCTGGTGAAGGAGCACCATGTGGCCCACATCGTGGCGGGACACGACTTCCACTTCGGGTATAAGGGGGAGGGGAGCCCCCAGCGCCTCCAGGCCCTGTGCGGGGAACTGGGCATCGGCTGCGACATCATCCCCAAGGTGGAGCTGGACGGGATCACCATCTCCTCCACCTATATCCGCACCCTGATCGCCCAGGGGGAGATGGAGCGTGCCATGGAGTTCCTGGGCCACCCCCATGTGCTCACCGACCGGGTCTCCCACGGGAAGCGTCTGGGCTCCGCCCTGGGCTTCCCCACGGTGAACCTGCGCTTCCCCAAGGGGGTGCTGGTCCCCGCCCACGGGGTGTATGTCACCCGGGCATGCTTCGAGGACGGCTCCAGCCGCCCCGCCGTCACCAACGTGGGGATCCGTCCCACGGTGGACGATGGGGACCGGGTGAACGTGGAGGGCTATATCCTGGACTTCTCCGGGGACCTCTACGGCCAGACGGTGCGCATGGAGTTCTATGCCCGGCTGCGGGGAGAGCGGCGCTTCGAGAGCCTGGAGGCCCTCCGGGCGGAGGTCATGAAGAACGCGGAGGAGACGAGAGCGTATTTCGAGAAGCATCTGAGATGACGAAACGGAGATAGGACGGCGGAGAGCCGGGAAAGGGAGGCGCGGAGATGGGATATCAGAGGCGGATGTATGTGGGGATGTTGGTGTACGCGCTGGCTCTGGCGGGGGTGGGCCTCCTCCTGGGCGAGCCGGAGGACATCCTGCCCGGCCTCTGGCAGATCCTTTCCATGCAGGATATCCTCATCACCGACTATATCCAGATCGCGGGGACCGGGGCGGCCTTCATCAACGCCTCCCTGGTGACCCTGGCCAGCCTGGCCCTCATCGCCCTCTCCAAGGATGCCCCGAACGGGTTCACCATCACCAAGATCGGCCTCATGTCCGGGTTCGCCCTCTTCGGCAAGAACATCTTCAACATCTGGCCCATCATCTTCGGGACCTGGCTCTACGCCAGGCTCCAGAAGGAGCCCTTCTCCAAGTACATCTCGGTGGCGCTGCTGGCCACCGCCCTCTCTCCCCTCATCAGCCATATGAGCTTCGGCAGCCGGTACGGCAGCTTCCTCCTGGGCCTGGGCACAGGGGTGCTGGTGGGCATGGTGCTGCCCCCGATCTCCACCTATACCTACAAGCTCCAGAACGGCATGAACCTCTACAACATGGGCTTCGCCTGCGGCCTGCTGGCCATGATGCTGGTGCCGATCCTCTCCGCCCTGGAGGACGCCCCCAGGAGCGTGCTCTACTGGTGGGAGGGGGACGGGACCCCCTTCGCCATCGCCCTGGCCGTCCTGTGCCTGGCCCTGATCCTGGCGGGCTTCTTCCTGTCCTCCAAGCCGGCCTGGGCGGTGTGGGCGGGCTACCGCCGCCTCCTCCACAGCTCCGGCCGGGCGCCCAGCGACTATCTGCGGATGCTGGGGGGCGGCCCCGTCCTGGTGAACATGGGCATCAACGGCCTCATCGCCACCGGATATATCCTCCTGGTGGGAGGCGATCTGAACGGGCCCACCATGGGCGGGATCCTCACTGTCATCGGCTTCTCGGCGTATGGAAAGCACGCCAGGAACATCCTCCCGGTCATGGCGGGCGTGCTGCTGGGCGGCATCTTCATGCACTATGACCCCGCGGCCCCCGCCCTCCAGCTGGCCGCCCTCTTCGGCACCACCCTGGCTCCCTTCGCGGGGGTCTTCGGCTGGCCCGTGGGGGTGCTGGCCGGGTTCCTCCACTCGGCGGTGGTCCTCCAGGCGGGCTCTCCCCTGGGCGGCGTGAACCTCTACAACAACGGCTTCTCCGGGGGGCTCATCGCCATCGTCCTCTTCCCCACCGTGATGGCCATCGTCCGCCACCGGAAGCCCGAGCTGGCCCCCAGGGACGAGTTCGAGGTATTTCTGGGAGAGGCCCCCGAGCCCATGGAGCAGGATCTGACCCCCGAGGACCGGGAGCCGGAGGGAGAGCCCTTCCCGGTGCTCGTGCGGCGGTGGAGGGAGCGGAAGAGGAAAAGGTGACAGAGCGCCCGCCGGGCACGGTATGCACGGAGGGACCGGGCGCTGTCCTCACCGGCGGGTCGCGAGGCGGCTGCGGGGGCTCTCCCCGCAGCCGCCTTTTTCCACATGCGGTGGAAAATTTCTTCCGGCAGACGTAACTTTTCGCTCCGCCTCATCGTCTATTATAATATCCTGGGCCCGCGCCCCGAAAAGATTAAGGTTTTTTTAAGGAAATGTCACCGCTTTGTAATTTCGTGGACGCCGCGGCGTGGTAAAATAACTTCGAGAAAGAAACTGTTGCAGGAGGGAACAACTACTATGGCTGAGATCATCGAACAGAAGGCGCCTCCGGTCCAGACGCCGGCGCCCCCCGAAAAGCCCAAGCAGTCCAAGGAGCAGAAACAGCGGAACCGGAAACGGCTGCGCACCCTGATCGTCACCGTGATCGTACTGGTGCTGGTGGCAGTGGGCGGCGTGTTCCTCTACCGGTTCCTCACCGCCCAGGGCAGCGTGGACAGTGAGATCCAGAGCCAGCCGGCCATGCTCTCCTCCATCCAGAGCACCGTACAGGGCTCGGGCAATGCCCGGGCCAAGGAGTCCGCCGCCATCACCCTGACCCAGGGCGGCACCGTGCAGGAGGTTTATGTCACTGCCGGACAGACCGTCACTGTAGGCCAGCCCCTCTATACCATCCGCAGCCAGGAGGCGGAGGACGCGGTCACAACCGCCCAGGAAAAGGTGAACAACCTCCAGGAGGATATGGCGGATCTGGTGGAGAAGGCCAACAACCTCACCGTCCGGGCCCCCTTCGCCGGCAAACTGGTGGAGGTCACCGAGTTCCAGACCGACCAGAACATCAGCGAGGGAGAAGCGGTGTGCACCCTGGCCAACGACAGACAGCTCAAGCTCTCCCTGTATTTCAACTATCTCTATGAGGGTGAGATCTCTGTGGGACAGACCGCCCAGATCTCCATCCCCGCAGTGATGGCCCCCTTCACCGGCACCGTGGAGACCATCAACAAGGTCAGCTACATCTCTCCCGAGGGCTCTACTTATTTCGAGGTCATCATCGTTTTCGACAACCCGGGCACCCTCACCGAGGGCATGGTGGCCACCGCCACCCTCACCGCCGCCGACGGCAGCCCCATCTACCCCTACGCCAACGGGGAGACCGAGTACTATGAGGTGCGGAAGATCTCCACCGAGGCCGCCGGGCCCCTGGTGTCCCAGGACCTGCTGCGGTACGCCAACGTGGAGGAGGGGCAGGCCCTGCTGGTCATGGGCTCGGACACCATCGACTCGGACATCCGGGCCAAGCAGAAGGAGATCGACGAGGCGGTGGAGGACCTGACCGAGGCCCAGAAGGCCCTGTCCAACTTCAACGCCACCGCCCCCATCGACGGCACCGTCACCTCCTGTACCCTCACCCCCGGTGCAGAGGTGCGCAGCGGCGACACGGTCATCACCATCTCCAACAACACCAACATGGTGGTGGAGATCACCGTGGACGACCGGAACATCTCCTTCGTGCAGCCCGGCATGACGGTGGATCTCACCGACTACAACGGCAATATCTTCGTGGGCACGGTGACCAGCATCGACATGAGCGTCACCGGAGACAACAGCTCCAACGGCATGACCAGCTATCCCGTCACCCTGGAGGTAGACAACTCCGCGGGCACCCTGCTGGCGGGCATGTGGCTGGACTACTCCTTCGTGGCCAGCCAGTCGGACAACTGTATCGTGGTGCCCATGCAGTCGGTGAAGTATATCTCCCTGGAGGACGGCAGCACGGCCTCCGTGGTGTTCGTCCAGGCCGATGAGCGGCCGGAGAACGCCCTGGACATCGAGATCCCGCCGGTGGAGGAGGGGCAGACCCCCACCTATCCCAGCCCCGAAGACGGCTACTGGCCCGTGCCCGTGGTCACTGGCCTGGACGACAGCTATAACGTTGAGATCAAAGAGGGCCTTGAGGAAGGGCAGGTCGTGTTCGTCAACTACCTGGTCACCTCCGGTTGGGGTTAAGGTGAGCGCCATGCTGATCGAGATCAAGGACCTCTATAAGATCTACAACGAGGGCAAGGAGAGCGAGGTGCGGGCCCTCAACGGGGTGACCCTGTCCATCGACCGGGGGGAGTTCGTGGCCATCATCGGTCAGTCAGGCTCGGGCAAGTCCACCCTCATGAACATCCTGGGCTGTCTGGACATCCCCACCTATGGGGACTATCACCTGGACGGGGTGGACGTCACCGAGCTCACCGACCGCCAGCTGGCCCATATCCGCAACAAGCAGATCGGCTTCATCTTCCAGGGCTATAACCTGATCCCGGCCCTCAACGCCCGGGAGAACGTGGAGCTTCCCCTCATCTACCAGGGCCTGGGCATGGAGCAGCGGCACCAGCGCAGCCGGGAGGCGCTGGAGCGGGTGAGCATGTACGACCGGGCCACCCACAAGCCCCCCGAGATGTCCGGCGGCCAGCAGCAGCGGGTGGCCATCGCCCGGGCCATCGCCACCCATCCCCCCATCATCATGGCCGACGAGCCCACCGGCGCCCTGGACTCCAAGACCGGACGCCATGTGCTGGAGATCCTCCACGGCCTCCATGAAGAGGGCTCTACCATCATCCTCATCACCCACGACAACGGCATCGCCGCTACCGCCGAGCGCATCGTCCGCCTTTCCGACGGGGTCATCGTGGCCGACGGCACAAGAGAGGAGGTCGGACTGTGAACATCACCCAAGCGATCAAGATGGCGGTCAAGTCCATCTCCTCCAACAAGGGACGCTCCGCCCTCACCATGCTGGGCATCATCATCGGCCTGGCGGCGGTGATCATCCTGGTCTCCTACGCCCAGGGACAGAACGCCGCCCTCCGGGCCTATTACGAGAGCATGGGGAACAACACCATCAGCCTCTACGCCTACAGCTACGGCAACTCCGGCCCCCAGGACGTGGGCTCCCTCATCTACGACTACTGCCTCCAGCTCGACGACGTGGTGGGCGTGACCCCCAACGGGTACGTCTATTCCAGCCCCACCATCAAGTATGAGAGCAAGACCCTCTCCCGGAACAACGGGTCCGGCGGCATAATGATGGGCGGCGGCGTGATCGTCAGCCCGTCGGGGGGCAGCTATAATGAGGACTATCCCCAGATCTACCTGGGCAACGACAAGTTCGGCCTGTGCAACGACTATGAGATCGCCAAGGGCCGGGACCTGTCCTATCTGGATGTGGAGAAGAGCAACCAGGTATGCGTGCTGGGCGCGGCCACAGCGGAATATCTCTTCTCCTTCGCCGACCCCATCGACAAGACCATCACCGTCAACGGGATGCCTTTCCGGGTGATCGGCGTCTACAAGAGCAAGGGGAACACCCAGATCGGCGGCAGGGAAGAGGACCAGTGGATGCAGGAGTCCATGAAGCAGATGGACCGGATGATCCTCCTGCCCAGCACCATGACCCGGTACTTCAACAACAACGACCCCATCCAGGACTATGTGGTGAAGGTGCGGGACGCCGGCTCCATCGCCAAGGTCACCACCAGCATCCTGGGCTATCTCTCGGGGATCATCGACACCAACAACGGCTATTACGGGGTCAACTCCAACGAGGAGTACCTCCAGCAGGAGGACGAGGCCACCGCCATGCAGCAGCGGTTCCTGGGCGGCATCGCCGCCATCTCCCTGCTGGTGGGCGGCATCGGCATCATGAACATCATGCTGGTCACCGTCACCGAGCGGACCCGGGAGATCGGCATCCGCAAGGCCATCGGCGCGGAGCGCCGGAGCATCGTCACCCAGTTCCTCATCGAGGCGTCCATGATCTGCGGCATCGGCGGCATCATGGGCATCATCGTGGGATATCTGGGCACCCTCATCGTGGGGAAGCTGTCCTTCAACACGATCCTCATCCCCAACCCGGGCACTGCCGTGGTGGCCTTCCTGGTCTCGGTGGCCCTGGGCATCATCTTCGGCCTCTACCCCGCCGTCAAAGCCAGCGGCCTCCAGCCGGTGGTGGCCCTGCGGGCCGAGTAGCCGCTCGACAAAGGAGAGAACAAAACTATGAGCATGAAACGTTTCCTGGCGCTGCCCCTGGCCGGCGCTCTGCTGGCGGGCCTGCTGGTCCTGCCGGCGGGGGCTGCAGAGGGCACCGCCTTCACCGACATCACCGATCCGGATGTGGCGGAAGCGGCGGAGACCCTGCGCCTGCTGGGGGTGGTCAGCGGCACCGGCTCCGGCGCTTTCGAGCCCGGCCGGACCCTCACCCGGGCCGAGTTCTGCAAGATGGCCGTGGAGCTCATGGGCAACGGCGACAAGGTGGCCTCCCAGATGGACCGCACCATCTTCCAGGATGTGCCCGGTGACCACTGGGCCAGAGGCTATATCGCCGTAGCCACCCAGACCACCACCTCCGGCAGCGGAGAGGACGCGGCCGCCTCTCCCGGCATCATCCGGGGGGACGCCTACGGCAACTTCAATCCCGACCGGCCCATCACCTATGCCGAGGCGGTCACCATCCTGGTGCGTATCCTGGGCTATGGCGACAACGACGTAGGCATGGTCTGGCCCAACGGCTACCTGGCCAAGGCGGCGGAGCTGGACCTCACCGGCCGGGTGGAGGGGCTCACCGCCGGGGACGACCTGACCCGGGGCCAGACCGCCCTCCTCATGGAGGACCTGCTCTTCACCGACAAGAAGGGCTCCGACCAGGAGTACATCACCTCCCTGGGCTGCACCACCACCGACGAGACCATCATCTTCGATGTGGACGCCACCGCCCCCGACGGCTCCCCCGCACTGGAGGTGTCCCAGAAGAAGGTATACAAGACCGACCACGCGCCCTTCGACCAGGATCTGGTGGGCCGCCGGGCGAAGCTGGTGCTGGACGAGGATGAGAAAGTCATCGCCGTGGAGCGCTCCGACCAGGGCACCCAGATGGTGGTGGGCATCCTCTCCCTGGAGTACGACCGCATCCGGGTCTCCGGCGGCGAAGACGTGGAGATCGAAAAACCCAAGGAGGCCGTGGTCTGGAAGGACGGGGAGGAGACCACTTATGAGCAGCTCTACCTCTCCGGCGTGCCCTCCGGCACCCAGGCCCTCCTCCAGTATTCTGCGGCCGGGGAGCTGGACTACATCTTCCTGCGCCAGGCGGCCTCCTCCAACAGCAGCACCACCCAGGTGGTGAAGAACCGGCCCAACTACTCCGGCGAGGCCTCTTACGCTGTGTACAAGAACGGCGTGTCCGCCTCGGTCCAGGATATCCGCCAGTACGACGTGACCACTTTCGACCGGGACAATGATATCCTCTATGTGTCCGACGCCCGGGTCACCGGCATCTATGAGAACGTCTACCCCAACCAGGACACCCCCGCCACCATCACGGTGCTGGGCCACGACTTCCCCGTCCTCTCCAGCGCCGCCGCCGATCTGCGGGGCTTCAAAGTGGGGGACTCCATCACCCTCCTCCTCTCCTATAACGGCCAGGTGGCCGGCGCAGTGGACCCCGGGACCGCCCGTTCCACCGCCGTGGGCACCGTCACCTCCATCCAGAACGGCACTGCCACCGTCACCTCCATCAATCTGAAGGATGAGAACGGCAAGCCTCTCACCTTCACCGGCGGTACCTCCTATTCCGGGCAGCGCGCGGAGGAGATGGTGGGCCAGCTGGTGACCGTCTCTTCCGGCTCCAAGGGCCGCATCAGCCTCTCCAGGCTCTCCGGCGAGGGCGCCTCCGCGCCCATGGACGTGGCCGGACGGCGGATAGGCTCGGTGGCGCTCGCGGACAATGTGAAGCTCTATGAGCAGGTGGGGCGCAGCACGCTGGCGGAGATCGAGCTGGAGGACATCGCCCTCTCCACCGTCCCTGCCTCCAAGATCACCTATGTCCGGCAGGACTACGCCGGAAACGCCGATATCGTGGTGTTCAACGACGTCACCGGCGACCGGTATGACTACGGTTTCTCGGTCATCAGCAGCAAATACGCCGGCGAGGACACCAATCCCACTCCCACTGTGGCGGTGCGCAACGCCGCCGGCACCACCTCCGCCCTGCTCTGCCCCAGCGGGGTGAGCATCCCCAGGGACCGGCTCATCGGCGTGGTCACCGGCCAGCCCCGGACAGACGGGGAGGTCATGCTGGAGACCTATGTGGAGCTCCTCTCCGCCCAGGTCCCCAGCGACGCCTTCGACATGGATGAGATGACCGTCACTGTCAGAGGCGCGGTCATCCCTGTGGCCGACCGGGTGATGTGCTACAACGACACCACCGACACATGGTTCACCGTCGGCAGCGACGCCGAGGAGGAGGACTATAAGGACGCCCTCAACCGGGCCCGCGCCTTCTCCGACACTGTCACCGTCTACTATGACAAGGCCCCCGACCAGGGAGGCAAGGTCCGCGTCGTGGTGGCAGGGTGAACGAGCCTGCCCGGCAGGCGCGATATGGACAGACCGGCGCGGCCGGGCCCTGAGGAGGGGCCCGGCCGCGCCGCTTACTGCCTGGATGAATATTTAGTCGTGAAAATATGCATGGCAGTTTTGCCGCCGGTGATGAAATGGCGCATATGGGGAAAAATAGACCTTCCAGCAGTCCGTGGATGCAGGGAGCGGTGGCGGATCTTCTCGAAAATCGAAGTATATTTCTCTTGACGGACAAATGTTTATAGTATAAAATATAGGTCCGCCATACGGGACCTTTCGTATGCGTAAGAAAAAAATATGCAACGGCGGGGGCGGCGGGGCCCATCCGAGCCCTCCGGCGGAGCTGGCGCTCCGGCCCCTCGAAACAGAGAAAGACAGGACTGGTTGCCTTGTCCCATAGGGCCGGGGCGCGTCTGCGAAGTGGGAGTGAAGAAATGGCAAAGTATATCGTAAAACGGATCCTGATGGCGCTCTTTACCGTGTTCGTGGTGGCGTCGCTGACCTTCGTGCTCATGAAGGCGGTCCCGGGCAATCCCTTCCTCAGTGAGAAGGAGCCCCCGCAGTCGGTCATCGATGCCCTCAATGAGAAGTACGGCCTGGATCAGCCCCTCTATGTGCAATACGCCAAGTATATGGGCGGCCTGCTGAAGGGGGACCTGGGGGTCTCTGTGAAGATGCAGAAGGACTACCCCGTCATCAAGATCATCACCACCATGTTCCCCGTGTCCGCCAGCATCGGCCTGTTCGCCATCCTGTGGGCGGTACTGGTAGGCGTACCGCTGGGCTGTATCTCGGCCTACTACCGGGGCCGGGCAGCGGACAGCGGTCTCCGTGTGGTGTGCACGGTGGGCATCTCCATGCCCTCCTTCGTGGTGGCCAGCCTGCTGCTCTTCATATTCTGCGGCGGCATCGCCAGCCTGAAGATCTTCCCCACCATCTTCCAGATGGGGAACTGGAAGAGCTATGTGCTCCCCTGCTTCTCCCTGGGCTTCTATCCCATGTGTTATATCGCCCGGCAGTCCCGGGCCGCCATGCTGGATTCCCTGAACCAGGAGTATATCAAGACCGCACGGGCCAAGGGCCTCAAGACAGGAAAGATCATCTTCAAGCACGCCCTCCGCAACGCCCTGATCCCCGTGCTCACCTACCTGGGGCCCCAGGTGGCCTTCACCCTGTGCGGCGGCTTCGTGGTGGAGACGGTGTTCACCGTCCCCGGTCTGGGCCGGTATTTCGTGCAGTCCATCAACAACCGCGACTATCCGGTGATCATGGGCACCACGATCTTCCTGGCGTCCTTCATCATCGTCATGAACCTGATCGTGGACCTGCTCTACAAGATCGTGGATCCCCGTATCGACCTGGGAAAGGAGAGTGCCTAAATTGGCAGAGAACAAGATCAAGCGGGCCAAGTTCGGCTCTCTCCAGCCCGACGTGGAGGATGTCATCGCCTGGAGCGAGCTGACGGCGGCGGACTTCGCTCCCGCCACCAGCGCCGAGAAGGACAGTTTCATCCAGGACCGGCCCAGCACTTCCTACTGGAAGGACGCCTGGCGCCGCTTCCGCAAGAACAAGGTGGCCATGGTGGCCCTGGTGGTGCTGGTGCTGGTGGCCCTCTTCGCCTTCGTGGGGCCCATGGTCGTGCCCTACAGCTACGACCAGTTCATCTCCGGGGCGGAGAACCTCCACCCCTGGCACTATACCCTGGAGGACCAGCAGCGTGTGGCGGAAGAGCTGGCCGCCCGCACCGGCGCGGCGGCGGCTGACCCCGAGACCGCGGTGGAACAGGCCATCGCCGAGGCGGAGGCCAAGGGGGAGACCCTCTCCTCCGTGGATATCGCCCGCATCCGGGCCAGCGCCAAGGTGGCCGCCGAGAGCGGCAGCGAGGGAGAGGCCACCGAAGCGGCCGTCCGGAAGGACCTGGGCATCCGGGCCCACATCGGCGGCTACTCCAACGCGGAGCTCCAGCGCAAGGCGGCGGGGGAGAACGTGTTCCCCCACCTCTTCGGCACCGACCGCTATGGCCGTGACATCATGGTCCGGGTCATGATCGGTACCCGGGTCTCCATGCTGGTGGGCCTGTGCGCCGCCCTGCTGGTACTGATCATCGGCGCCCTCTACGGCTCCATCTCCGGCTACTTCGGCGGCAAGGTGGACGCGGTGATGCAGCGGATCGTGGAGGTCATCTACTCGGTGCCCGAGGTGCTGGTGATCCTCCTGCTCTCCACCGTGCTGGGCGACGCCCTGCTGGAGTACGCCAACACCCATACCGGCTTCATCGCCAATATGATCCCCGTGCTGGGCAAGAACCTGATCTCCATGTTCCTGGCCTTCGGCCTCCTCTACTGGGTGACCATGTCCCGGATCATCCGGGGCCAGATCCTCCAGCTCAAGCAGCAGGAGTACGTCACCGCCGCCCGGGCCCTGGGCGCCTCCGGCGCGAGGATCATCCGCAAGCACCTGCTCCCCAACTGCATCGGGCAGATCGTGGTCACCACCTGTCTCCAGATCCCCTCCGCCATCTTCCTGGAGTCCTTCCTGTCCTTCCTGGGCGTGGGCGTCACCACTCCCATGACCAGCCTGGGCTCCATGGCCTCCGAGGCCCTGGAGGGGCTGTGGAGCTACCCCTACCGGCTGCTCTTCCCGGCCATCATCCTCAGTGTGATGATCCTGGCCTTCAACCTGGTGGGAGACGGCTTGCGGGACGCCCTGGATCCGAAGCTGAAGAAGTAAGAGAGGAGGAGATACCATGGCAGAACAGACCACACAGCGCACCGACGGCGCGAAAGACCACAAGCTGCTGGAGGTGAAGGACCTCCGGGTCTCCTTCTTCACCCCCGCCGGGGAGGTGAAGGCGGTGGGCGGCATCACCTACGAGGTGGACTATGACGAGGTCATGGGCATCGTGGGCGAATCCGGCTCCGGCAAGAGCGTGGAGGCCTACTCCATCATCGGCCTGCTCCAGTCCCCGGGCAAGGTGGTGGGCGGCTCCATCACCTTCGAGGGGGAGGACGTGCTCTCCTTCAGCAAACAGCAGATGACCGACTTCCGGGGAAACAAGGTGGCCATGATCTTCCAGAACCCCATGACCTGCCTGAACCCCGTCTATACCATCGGGAACCAGTTGATCGAGGCCCTCCGGGCCCACGACAAGAGCATCTCCAAGGAGGACGCCGCCAAGCGGGCCATGGAGATGCTGGAGCTGGTGGGCATCAACAATGTGGAGAAGCGGATGAAGCAGTATCCCCACGAGTTCTCCGGCGGCATGCGCCAGCGGGTGATGATCGCCATGGGCCTCATCTGCCACCCCAAGCTGCTGATCGCCGACGAGCCCACCACCGCCCTGGACGTGACCATCCAGGCCCAGATCCTGGAGCTCATGAAAGAGCTGCAGAAAAAGACCCACATGGGCATCATCTTCATCACCCACAACCTGGGCGTGGTGGCGGAGATCTGCGACAAGGTCTGCGTCATGTACGCCGGCCGGATGGTGGAGCAGGGCCCGGTGGACGACATCTTCTACCGTCCCGGCCACCCCTACACCATGGGCCTGCTGCGCTCCATGCCCCGGGTGGACGCGGAGAGCCACGAGCGCCTCATCCCCATCGAGGGGACGCCGGTGGACATGCTCGACCCCCCGGAGGGCTGTCCCTTCGCTCCCCGGTGTGAGCACGCCATGAAGATCTGCCTCCAGAAGATGCCTCCCTATGTGGAGCTGGGCGAGGGCCACCGCTCCGCCTGCTGGCTGCGGGTGCAGGAGCGTCTGGAGCAGGAGCAGCGGGAGGGGGAGAGCCATGAGTGAGAACAAGATCCTGGTCCAGGTGGACCACCTGACCAAGTATTTCGCCGTCAAGGGCCTGAAGGGCCCCGGTGTCCAGGCCGTGGAGGACGTGTCCTTCTCCATCCACAGGGGAGAGACCCTGGGCCTGGTGGGCGAGTCCGGCTGCGGCAAGACCACCCTGGGCCGCACCATCCTCCGCCTCCACGAGCCCACCTCGGGCACTATCCTCTATGACGGCGAGCCCATCTATCAGCACGAGTACCCCTTCGAGGCCAAAGAGGTGACGGCGAAGGGGGAGGACGGCAAGGAAGTCAAGCGCACCGAGCTGGTGAAGAAGAAGGTCCCCAAGGCCAAAGAGGCGGACATGCTCCCCTACCGGCGGAAGATGCAGATCATCTTCCAGGACCCCTCCGCCTCCCTGGACCCCCGCATGACGGTGGGCGAGATCATCGGCGAGGCTATCGACATCCACAAGCTCACCAAGAGCAAGGCCGAGCGCGCCGAGCGCATCAAGGAGCTCCTGGCCCGGGTGGGCCTGAACACCGAGCACGCCAACCGCTACCCCCACGAGTTCTCCGGCGGCCAGCAGCAGCGGGTGGGCATCGCCCGGGCCCTGGCCGTGAAGCCGGAATTCATCGTCTGTGACGAGCCGATCTCCGCCCTGGACGTGTCCATCCAGTCCCAGGTGGTGAACATGCTGGAGGATATGCAGGCCGACCTGGGCCTCACCTACCTGTTCATCGCCCACGACCTCAGCGTGGTGCGCCACATCTCCCGCCGCATCGGCGTGATGTATCTGGGCACCATGGTGGAGCTGGCGGAGAGCTACGAGCTCAACAAGCACCCCATCCACCCCTATACCCAGACCCTGCTCTCCGCCGTGCCCGTGCCCGACCCGGAGGTCTCCCGCAGCCGCCAGCGCATCGTGCTGGAGGGCGATATCCCCTCGCCCATCGGGCCTCCCAGCGGCTGCCGGTTCCACACCCGCTGCCCCTATGCCATGGACAAGTGCAAGGAGTGCGTCCCCCAGTTCAAAGAATACGGGCCGGGGCATTACGCCGCATGCCACCTGCTGGAAAAGTAAGCGGCAGCGGCCTTTGAGGCGCAGCGCGCCTTGCAGCATAAATACAGAAGCGGGGATCCCCGCTTCGCGCCCCCAGTTGGGGGCGCGAATAAAAAGTCGTGTATCAATTCCCGGCAAAAAGGGAATTTTGGGAAAGGATACAAATGATTCAAGGAGGTCATGAAATGAAGAACAGCAAGAAGCTCCTGTCCCTGACGCTGGCCGGCGCCATGTCGCTGGGCCTGCTGGCCGGCTGCTCCGGCGGAGGCAGCAACACCCCTGCGGAGACCGGCTCCGGCAGCGCCAGCGGAGGCAGCACCTTCGATCTGCGGGTCAGCATCGCCTCTGAGCCCGCCACCATCGACCCGGCCAAGAACTCCACTGTGGACGGCGCCATCATGGTGCAGCACATGTTCGAGGGCCTGATGAAGTGGGACAACAGCGGCGAGCCCATCGACGGCGCCCGGGGCGTCTACAACGCCGAGCTGGTCCCCGGCCAGGCCGCGGCCGAGCCTGAGAAGGTGGTCAACGAGGACGGCACCGTCACCTACACCTTCACCCTGCGGGACGACCTGAAGTGGTCCGACGGCGAGCCTCTCACCGCCAATGACTTCGTCTACTCCTGGCAGCGTCTGGCCGACCCCAGCACCGCCGCCGACTACTGCTATATGATCGACATGGTGAAGGGCTACGCCGAGATCAACACCGGCACCCCCACCGGCGAGAAGGACGAAGAGGGCAACGACATCATGGAGCACGCCGACCCCTCCACCCTGGGCGTGTCCGCTCCCGACGACCACACCTTCGTGGTGGAGCTCACCTATGACTGCCCCTACTTCCTGGAGGTCTGCGCCTTCCCCGCCACCCTGCCTGTGCGCCAGGATGTAGTGGCCGCCAATCCCGACGGCTGGACCCATGAAGTGGACACCTATCTGAGCAACGGCGCCTACACCCTCACCGAGTGGAGCCACAACTCCCGGATCGTCATGGCCAAGAACCAGTACTACTATGGCGTGGACGAGCTGGGCCCCGACACCATCACCTTCCAGCTGATGGACGACGGCACCGCCACCCTGTCCGCCTATAATTCCGGCGACCTGGACTATATCCAGAACGTGCCCGTGGACGAGATCCCCTCCCTGCTGGCCAGCGGCGAGCTGAACATCGTGGACTATATCGGCACCTACTACGTCTCCTATAACGTGGAGGACCCCGCCTTCTCCGATCCCCGGGTCCGCAAGGCCTTTACTCTGGCCATCAACAGCAAGTATATCGTGGACAACGTGAGCCAGGCCGGCGAAGTGCCCGCCACCGGCTTCGTCCCCGCCGGCGTGTATGACGCCGACCAGGCCGGCGACGACTTCCGCACCGTGGGCGGCGACTACTGGACCGCCCCCCTCACCGACGAGCAGTATCAGGCCAACGTGGCCGAGGCCCAGCAGCTGATGGCCGATGCCGGCTACCCCAACGGCGAGGGCTTCCCCGTGGTGGTGTACACCTACAACAACGATCCCAACCATGAGGCTGTGGCCCAGGCCCTCCAGCAGCAGTGGCAGACCGCCCTGGGCGTCACCGTCACCCTGGAGAACGCCGACTGGTCCGTGTTCCTGGAGGACCGGAAGCAGGGCAACTATATGGTGGCCCGCAATGGCTGGATCGCCGACTACAACGACCCCTGCTCCTTCCTGGATATGTGGTACACCGACGGCGGCAACAACGACGCCCAGTACTCCAACCCCGAGTACGACGCCATGATCGACGCCGCCAAGGTCACCTCCGACCCCGCCGAGCGCATGGAGTACTTCCATCAGGCGGAGGATATCCTCTTCAACGAGGACTGGGTCCTGGGCCCCATCTACTTCTACACCCAGAAGTATATGCTCAAGGAGAACATCGACAACATCTACTACACTCCCCTGGGCTACTTCTTCTTCACCCACGCCACCAAGACCGAGGCGTAAAAACAGCACAGCAAGTATCCAAGCCCCGCCGCTCCTGCGGCGGGGCTTCAGCGTGTCAAAAAAGTCCATTTGGACTTTTTTGACACGCTGTCTGACATTTTGACTTGCATCAAAATGTTCCTGACTGTACGCGAAAGTGGGGGCTCACCGCCCCCCTTTCACACTATCCCCCCGCTGCTTCTCCAGCGTTGTACCGCTTCTTCGACAGGCTGAGAGCCCGCCGGCGATACCGGCGGGCTCTTCGTATCCCTGATATCCTTGATGTCCTCAGCGGTCCCACTTCTTGACCAGGGCCAGCAGCTCCTTCTGGAACTGGGCCAGGTCCTTGTTGGTGCCGCCCTTGTTGTGGCGGATGGCCTCCAGCAGGTCCTGGCCGGCCTCCTCCAGCTTCCGGTAGGCGGGAGAGGCCCCGTAAGAGGCGGTCTCCTTGGGGGGCAGGGGCACCCCGGCAGCCAGCATCCGGTCCGCTGCCAGGTCGTAGACCTCCTCATACTCGGCGGCGTGGGCGGAGAGCCCCGCGTCCCGCAGGTGCTGGGCGAAGATCTCGGTGACCGGGGCCTCCCCGTGGACCACGAAGACATGCCGGGGCTTTGGTGCGAAATGCCGGACCCAGTCCAGCAGGTGGTCCCGGTCGGCGTGGGAGCTCATGCCCTTGAAGTTCACGATCCGGGCGTTCACCGCGATCTCCTCGCCGAAGAGGCGCACCGACTGCACCCCCTCCAGCAGGGCCCGGCCCAGGCTCCCCTCCGCCTGGTAGCCCACGAAGACCACGGTGCTGTCCTTCCGCCACAGGTTGTGCTTGAGGTGGTGGCGGATCCGCCCGGCGTCGCACATGCCGGAGGCGGAGATGATGACCTTGGAGGTCTGGTCCATGTTCAGGGCCTTGGACTCCTCGCTGGTCTCGGTGAGGGTCAGGCCGGGGAACTGGAAGAGGGCCCCGCCCTTGAGATCCTCGATGGCCCCCTCGTCCAGGTAGCCGTGGAGGTCCCCGGAGAAGATGCGGGTGGCCTCCCGGGCCAGGGGGGAGTCCACATACACGGGGAAGTCGGGGAAGGACTCCACCAGCCCCTCCTCCTTGATCTCCCGGATGAAGTAGAGCAGCTCCTGGGTGCGGCCCACGGCGAAGGAGGGGATGATCACGTTGCCCCCCTTGGCGAAGGTCTCGTCGATCACCTGGGCCAGGGCGCCGGTATAGCTCTCCGGCGGCTCGTGGAGGCGGTCGCCGTAGGTGCTCTCCATGACCACGAAGTCCGCCTCGTCGATATACTGGGGATCCCGGATGATGGGCTGATCCACGTTGCCCAGGTCGCCGGAGAATACGATCTTCCGGGTCACGTCCCCCTCGGTGAGCCACAGCTCCACACAGGCGGAGCCCAGCAGGTGCCCCGCGTCCGTGAAGCGCAGCCGCACCCCCTCGCACAGGTCCACCATCTCCCCGTACTCATAGGTGGTGACCAGCTTCATGGCCGCCTCCGCGTCGGCCGTGGTATAGAGCGGCTCCACGGGGGGCCGTCCCGCCCGGCGGCCCTTCTGGTTCTTCCACTGGGCGTCCGACTCCTGGATATGGGCGGAGTCCCGGAGCATGATGGACATGAGCTCCCCGGTGAGCCGGGTGGCCACGATCTGGCCGTGGAAGCCCTGCTTCACCAGCAGGGGGAGCCGCCCCGTATGATCGATGTGGGCGTGGGTGGCGATCACATAGTCGATATAGCCGGGGGCGAAATCCAGGACCCGGTTGTCCCGCTCGTCCCGGCCCTGCTGAAGGCCGCAGTCGATGAGGATCTTTTTCCCGTTGACCTCCAGGCAGTGGCAGCTGCCGGTGACGGCCTTCGCCGCCCCGAAAAATGTCAGCTTCATGCGGGCACCTCCTTTGTACCTTTATTCTAATCCTTTCTCCCTCCTATGTAAAGGAATTATCAGATCTTTACAGATCCCTCTCATCAAATAGACAGAGCGCCCGCCCCTCCGGCAGGACCGGCAGGGCGGGCGCGTCGCTCGTCCGTCTCTTCTGTTGGCGCTCTGGTCAGGCTGTCCGGGAGGTGAGATAGAACCTGGCCCCCGGGTCGCCGGCAAAGACGATCCAGCCCCCTTGGGGCAGGACCACCGAGGTATCCCCCCACACCCAGGAGCTGGCCACGGGCTGGCCGTTCTGGTCATAGACGGTGAAGCTCCCGCTCTCCGGCAGCACCACCTCCAGGGTCTGCCCCGCCAGATCTCCCACCTGGTACCAGCGGGCCAGCCCATCGGGCTGGATGGTGGTATAGGCCCCCGTCCCCGCCCACAGCGCGGGGGCGGCGGCGTAGTCCATGCAGAGATAGTCCCCGATCTGGAGGTATTCCACCCCGTCCCGCTCCGTGACGGTATAGTCCGCTCCGTTCCGGCTGCCGGTGCCGGGGATCTGCAGGTACTGCACCGCGTGGGTCTCATCCACCACCAGATCCTGGCCGGCGGCATAGCCCGGCGCCTCGGGCAGGGCGTTCACCGCGTTGAACATGCCGTTGAGGTAGAGCTGGGAGGAGCACTTCTCATTGACGATGAGGAAGACCCGCTCTCCCCGGGCCGCCCAGGCGTCCAGAGCGGACTGAGAGGCGGTGGTGTTGGGCTCCAGCCGCTCCATGGCGTAGTTGGCGGTGCCTGTGGGGACCAGGCCGGGCACGTCGGTATACCCCTTCTGATAGAGGTAAGCCCTTCCGTTCTCCCCGGTGACCACCTTCACCATGATCTGGCCGCTCTCGTCCCGGAAGGAGCCGTCATCGTGGTAAGTGAAGGTCTGGCTCTGGCCGCCCAGGAGCTGGGCAGTGGTGAGGATCAGATCGTTCCCCTGGAAGGACACCGTGGCCACGCTGCCCAGGGCGGCGTAGGTCCCGGCGTAGTCCCGGAGCTCCTCGGGCATCTGGGCGGACTGCGCCTCGGGCAGGGCGGCGGACAGGTCCACTTCCACCCCGTCCTCGGCCAGAGCGTCGACCAGCATCTTGGCTCCGGCCAGCTCGTTATAGGTGCTCAGCCCCCCGGAGGAGAGGACGGCCACCGCCTTGCCGGCCTCGGGCAGGACGATGAGCCCCGCGTGGTAGCGGAGGGTGTCCCCGCCCTTCACCCAGGCGGCGATCCCGCTCTGGCCGAAGGGGAACATGTGCACGTTGTCCCAGCCCAGGCCATAGGCCAGGGCGTCGTCCCGGCTGTCCGCCGGCCACAGGCCCTGGGCGTACAGCTCCTCCCCGGTGGACGTCCAGGACGCGTCGGTGAGGAGCTCGTTCTCGCCGCAGAAGAGGCCCCCGAAGGCTGCCAGATCCTCGGCGGTGGCGTAGAGCCCTCCCGCTCCCACGATGCCCACCGTGTCCTGGGGCAGCGCACGGTCATCGGATGCGCTGAAGTAAGTCTTGGTCAGGCGGCTGGTGTCGAACGCGTCTCCCGGGGCATAGGTGTCCTCCAGGCCCGCGGGGAGGAGGAAGCGCTCCCGTACATAGTCCATGAGATCCTGGCCGCTGACCGCCTCCACCACCAGTTCCGCCAGAGTGAAGCAGTCGTTGGAGTAGACGCTGTACGCCCCCGGATCCGCCTTGAGCCGCTGGGTGGACAGCCGCTCCAGCAGCTCGTCGGTGGCCTGCTGGTCGGTGTCGTTGAAGAGGAACGCGTTCCGCGTGCTGTCCCCCATGAAGCCCGCCGAGTGGTCCAGCAGCATCTCCACCGTGATCTGGCTGTACCGCTCGTCCGCCATGGTGAACCCGGGCAGCACCTGGGCCACCGGGTCCTCCAGGGAGAGCTCCCCCTCCTCGCAGAGGGCCAGCACTGCGGCGGTGATGTACATCTTGGACACCGAGCCGATGCCGTACAGGTCCTCTTCCGTGAGGGCCCGGTCCTCGGTGCGGGAATAGGTCCCTACGGAGCCGGAGAGCGTGATCTCTCCGTCCTCCCACAGGGCGTATTGGACGCTGTCCGCTCCGCCGTAGCTCATGGTCAGCTCAGCCGCGTGCCGTGCCGCCTCCTGACGGGTCTCCGCCGGCTCTGCGGCCAGGGCGGGGGCCCCCAACGTGGACAGGACCAGCGCCCCCGCCAGCAGGGCGGACAAGATGGGTCTTCCCTTCATATGCTTCCTTCCTTCCGATGGGATATCAGGGCGTTTCCGCCCCTATCTTACCATAGCGCCCACTATCTGTCGATCAGCTTTTGCGGCGGACCTCCTCATAGTAGGCCCGGCACTCCTCCAGCGTCCTGGGCGGGTGGGCCTCCATCTGTCCGGCCTGGTCCAGGAGCCAGGCCCGCATGGCGCCGATCCCCTCCTCGGTCATATCGAAGTCGGCCTCCGCCTCGATCCGGGCGTAAGGGCGGCTGAAGGGACCGTACCAGGTCACCACATGGAGCTTCCCGTCCACCGGCTTCTCGATCTCGAAGTCCATGCTCCCCCGGCTCCCGGTCCAGCCGTTGTCGTTCTCGTAGTGGGAGAGCACGGGCAGATAAAAGTCCTGCAATCCTATCTCCTCCTATCTCGCCTGCTGGGACAGGTAGAAAAAGTCCTCCAGCTCCTCCCCCTCTTTGCCGAAGAGCTGGGCGTACTGGAGCATCTCGTATGCCGTCAGTGCCTCCTGGGCCGCCTGGGGCATGTCCTCCCGGTCCTTGTACCACTCCCCCTCGCCGTCCTGGAAGCCCACCGCGTTCACCACGGGCACCGCCGCGTGGAGCTCCTCCAGGAAGTGCTGGTAGCCCGTGCGGGGGAGGCCCGCCGCCTTCAGGAGCAGAGAGGACAGGTAGTTGAGGGAGAGCTGGATGCCGCTGGCCTCCGGGATGTCGTAGTTGGCCCAGATGAGGAAGGGCACCTCCTGCTTGGTCTGCTGCACCTGGGCGGGCAGGTCCTCGAACTCCCCGCCCATCACCTCGGTGTAGAAGTTGGTGGCCACCTGGGGCTGATGGTCCCCGAAGAGGAGGATCATGGTGGGCTCCTCCACCTGGGAGAAGTATTCGACCAGATATTGGAGCGCCCGGTCGCTCCGGCAGATCAGGTTGAGGTACTGGTCCACCGTGTTGAACCGCCCCTCCAGCTCCCCGGTGCGCCAGACCTCCTTGTCCAGATTGGTCCAGGCCCCGTTGTAGGCGCTGTGGTTCTGCATGGTGACGTTGAAGACGAAGAGGGGCTCCCCCTCCTCCTTGGACTCGTAGAGGCGGATCAGCTCCTCATAGTCGGACTGGTCGCTGATATACTCCCGGATATAGTCCACGTCCGTGAAGTCGCTCTGGAAGTAGATCTCGTCGAAGCCGAAGTCCCTATAGACTGCCCGGCGGTTCCACCCCGAGGACAGATAGGGGTGCATGAACACCGTCCGATAGCCCAGCGCGCCCATCTGGCCGCCCAGGTTGGGGGCGCCGTCGGTGACATAGAGATGGAAGGGCACTGTCCCCTCGGGCAGGAAGGCGTTCGTATTGCCGGTGAGGAACTCATACTCCGAGTTGGCGGTGGTGCCGCCGAACACCGAGGAATAGGCCGTGCCCCGGATCGTGTCCTCTGTCAGGCTGTGGAAGAAGGGCAGGGGATCCCGGTTGGTCTCCAGGTCCATGGCGTCCGGCAGGTCGGAGAAGGACTCGTTCATGATGACGATGAGGTTCACCGGACGGGCCTCTTCCCCTGCCGGCAGCAGGGCCGCCCCCTCCTGGTCCACCTCTCCCACGATGGTCTCCAGGGCCTCCTGGGAGTAGCCCTCCGGGGGCTCTACCCGGCTGTAGCGCAGGCAGACCATGAAGTTGAGGAAGAACCCGTTGCCCCGGGTGGTCCACATGGAGGGCTCGATCCCCGCCGCGGAGAGGAACTCAGTGCCGAAAAAGACGGCCAGGAACACCCCCGCCGCCCCCGCCGCCGGCAGCAGGGCCCGAAGGCGGATCCGGGCCCTGCCCTTCTGCCGGGGCAGCTTCCACAGGAGCAGGCAGAAGAGGAGCAGGAGGAGCAGACAGACCGCCTGGGTCTGGTCGGGGGTGTAGTCATAGTTCCCCGCCACATTGGCCGCAGTCCGGAGGGTCACCAGATCCCCCGGGAAGATCGTCCGGCCCCGAAAGCGGATCACATACCGGTTGGCCACCCCGATCAGCACCAGCAGGGCGGTGGAGAGCCCGGCGGCAAGGACCGTCCGCCCCGCCAGCAGATGAACGGCGCCGGCGATAAGGTAGTACCAGGCCAGGTTCAGCCCCACCTGGAGGGGCGTGAAGTCGGTGAGCAGGTCGTTGTAATTCATCCGCTCCACCAGACAGAAGGCCAGGAGAGGGCCGCAGAGGAAGGCGGCCCTGGCGCACCAGCGCCCCGCCCGCTCTCCCCAGCGGAAGCGCAGGGGCAGGATCGTCCCGGCGGCCAGGGCCCCGATCAGGGCCTGCCACGCGGGGAGCCTCCACAGGACCAGCAGCGCGAACACGGCGGCGGCCAGCGCGGCGGCGGGGAGCAGCCGGTCCCGCCGGAGCCCCACCAGCGGCATCTTGGATATATGTAAGACAGAAGTGCTCATGGCGCGAAGGGACCTCGCTTTCAGAGTGCATGGCCATCTCGTCTGCAGATGGTATCGTGGTCCATTCTACACCGGCAGAAAGTGAAAAACAAGTAAAGACATCTTACGTTTTCTTTACAGGCCCCTGAGATGCAAAGATCCCCCGGGCGGTCTGAGCCGCTCCGGGGGAAAGGCTTTGCTGTGTGACGTCCGTCCCAGCTGGGAGAGAGCGTGTTACTCCACCACCTGGGCCTTGATGAGGTTGGTGCTGCCGCTGAAGCCGATGGGCACGCCGGCGGTGATGACCACGGTGTCGCCGCTCTTCACCGCGCCCTCCTTCTTGGCCACTTCCACGGCCACGGAGAACAGGCGGTCGGTGGAATCCACCTCGCCGGTCAGGTAGGGCTGCACGCCCCAGGAGATGGCCAGCTGACGGCGGGTCCGCTCGCTCTGGCACACGGCGATGATGGGGCAGGCGGGGCGGTAGCGGGAGATGACCTTGGCGGTGTAGCCGGAGTTGGTGGCCGCCAGGATGGCGGTGGCGCCCAGGTCCATGGCGGTCAGGCAGCAGGAGTGGGTGATGGCGTTGCTGATGGTGGAGGTGCCGGTGACCAGGTTGTGGTCCTGGAAACGGCCCCAGTAATCGATGGCGTTCTCAGCGGCCTCGGCGATATCCGCCATGGTCTTGAGGGCCTCCACGGGGTACTTGCCGGAGGCGGTCTCGCCGGAGAGCATGACGCAGGAGGAGCCGTCGAACACGGCGTTGGCCACGTCGGAGACCTCCGCGCGGGTGGGGCGGGGGTTGCGGATCATGGAGTCCAGCATCTGGGTAGCGGTGATGACCGGCTTGCCCTGGCGGATGGTGGACTTGATCATCCGCTTCTGGAGGATGGGCACCTCATGGGCGGGGATCTCCACGCCCAGGTCGCCGCGGGCCACCATGATGCCGTCGGAGGCGTCGATGATCTCGTCCAGGTTGTCCACGCCTTCCCGGTTCTCGATCTTGGAGATGATACGGATGTTGTCGCCGCCATAGGACTTCAGGCAGGCCCGCACGTCCTCCACATCGCTGGCCTTCCGCACGAAGGATGCCGCCACGAAGTCGAAGTCCTGCTCCACCGCGAACTTCAGGTCCTCCCGGTCCTTCTCGGTGAGGGAGGGCAGCTGGATGTGGACATCGGGGATGTTGATGCTCTTGTTATTGGAGAGGTTCCCGCCATTGTCCACCACACAGTGGATCTCGGTGCCCTCGATCTTCTCGACGTTCAGCTCCACCAGGCCGTCATCCACCAGGACCCGGCAGCCCTCATAGAGCTCATTGTGGAGGTTCTCATAGGTGACGGACACCTGGTTCTGGTCGCCGGGCACATCCTGGGTGTTCAGGGTGAACTTGTCGCCCTTCTTCAGCGTGATGGGGCCATTCTCAAAGGTCTTGATACGGATCTCGGGCCCCTTGGTGTCCAGCATGGTGGCCACGGGCAGGCCCAGAGAATCCCGGACACGCTTGACCCGCTGGAGCGTAGCCAGTTGGCTCTCGTGGGTGCCGTGGGAGAAGTTGAACCGGGCGCAGTTCATGCCCGCCAGCATCAGCTCGCGGAGGGACTCCTCGTTGTCGACGGCAGGGCCCAAGGTGCAGATGATCTTTGTCTTTCTCATTGAGAATACCTCCTAAGGTATCTAGTCGTACTTCCTTTTGAAAGCTTGCATACTTATCATACTACAACCGTCCTTATTTTCAAAGTAAAATTTTTGTGAAAACCAACATTTTTTTGCCTAGTCTCCTCCGCCGCCCTTGCACAGGCGGACGGCGGACGCCCTTCCGGGGCCGTCCCGCTGCATCTCCCGGTAGAAGGGCGCTCCTCTGGGGAGCGGTCCGGTCCTTCGCGGAGGCCGGCCCCGCCAGGATACCGTCCCTTCTGTGCCGCCTCCAGCCGCTGCCGGACCCGCTCCATTTCCCGCCTAAACTGCAAAAAAAGAGGGCGCAGTGCGCCCTCTTCCGCTCATTTGGCAAAAGATGTGTCCGTCCACACGCCTTCCATATGCGCTCCTGCCGTTCCTCCGGCACCGCGCTGCGCCTTGGCAGTTTGCAGCAGCGCCCCCGGTCCCTTTCCGGGGCCGGGGGCGCTGATACGCTCGATGTCTTGTCCAGCCATGTCCAGCCATGCCGTCATTTGCCGGCGGGGCCCTCCTTAGGGGGCTCCTCCAGCTTGGAGACCAGCGCAGTGGTAACCCGCCGCTCGGCCACTCCCTCCACCTGGATGTGGAGGCCGTCCACGTCCACCGCCGGCCGCTCCCCTTCCTCGGGGATCACCGGCAGCTGGTCCATCACCAGGCCGCTGAGGGTGTCCGATTCCTCTTCCTCGGGAAATTCGATATCCAGGGCGTCGGCGATGTCATCCAGCTCCGCCGATCCGGCGATCCGCCACAGATTGGGCTCCAGCTGTACGATCTCCTGGACCTCCTGGGGGTCGAACTCATCGTAGATGTTGCCCACGATCTCCTCCAGCAGGTCCTCCATGGTGAGCAGGCCGGAGGTGCCGCCGTACTCGTCCACCACGATGGCCAGGTGGACCTTCTTGCTCTGCATATCCCGGAAGAGCACGTCTGCCCGTACGGAGCAGGGCACGAAGTAGGCGGGGCGCAGCAGCTCCCGGATGGACTTGGGCCGGTCCTCGCGGCTGTTGAGGAAGTAGTCTCTGCTGTTGAGGATGCCGATGATGTCGTCCGCGTCCTCGTCATAGACGGGGAAGCGGCTCATCCCAGACTCCCGTATGGTGCGCATGATCTCCTCGTCCGTGTCTCCCACCCATACCATCACCATATCGGTACGGTGGACCATGATGTCCTCGGCCACGGTGTCATTGAACTCGAAGACATTGTCGATCATCTCTTTCTCATCCGCCTCGATGGCGCCCTTCTCCTCGCCGATGTCCACCATCATGCGGATCCCCTCCTCCGAGACCTCTTCCTCATCGGCATTGGGATCGATGCCCATGAGGCGGAGCACTCCGTTGGTGCATGCGGTGAGGAGCGCGATGAAAGGACCCATCACCACAGAGATGGCGTAGACCACACCGCTGGCAAACCGGGCTACCTGCTCGGACTTCTTCATAGCCACCCGCTTGGGCACCAGTTCTCCGAAGATCAGGGTGAAAAAGGAGATGATGATGGTGATGAGCAGTACGGAGATGGTCTGTACCGCAGAGGCGGGGAGGGCCGTAAAGCCCTTCTCGTTCACCACCCAGTCGGTGATACGGCTGGCGAAATTGTCCGCCGCGAAGGCGGAGCCCAAGAAACCGGCCAGCGTGATGCCGATCTGGATGGTGGAGAGGAACTTGGTGGGGGACTGGCTGATCCGCAACAGCAGGGCCGCCTTCTTATCTCCTTCCTCCGCCTGGTGGCGAAGCAGGTTCTCATTCAGAGAGATGACCGCGATCTCCGTTCCGGCAAAGAAAGCATTGAGCAAGATCAGGACGATCTGCAACAGGATCTGCGGCCATATAGGGTCGGGTGACAAAAAAACTCCTCCTTATAAGTACGCATCCGCGCAGGGTGCGAATGCTTGATGCTGTACAGTATATCATACGCCGCGCAAAAAATCACTACCCTATGTTCAAAAAATAGGATCTCCATGGTATAATATCCCCGATCGTTTCCCGGCCCCCTTTCCCGGGCCCGGTTTTTGGAGGTGCTCGTCAATATGGCCGTCTCTGCCCCGCCCCATCCCGCCGCCCCTTCCCTCATGCTGGATCTGCTGGACTTCCTTCGCCGTGCCGTGTTCGCCGTGTGCATCGGCCTGCTGGTGGGAGCGGTGGGGGTCGCTTTCCACTACGGTATCGACCTCGCCACCCAGCTGCGCACCGTGCGCCCCTGGCTGATCCTCTTCCTCCCCCTGGGAGGCCTGTCGATCATCCTGCTCTACCAGGTCTGCGGCATGGAGAAGGACCGGGGCACCAATCTGGTGCTGGTGGCGGTACGGGAGCACGAGCCCATGCACCTGCGCACCGCCCCCCTCATCTTCCTCTCCACTGTCATCACCCACCTGGTGGGCGGCTCTGCGGGACGGGAGGGGGCCGCCCTTCAGCTGGGGGCCGCCATCTCCAACAAGATCGCCCAGGCCCTGAAGCTGGAGCCCGCCGATGGGCGCATCCTCACCGTCTGCGGCATGGCCGCCGCCTTCTCCGCCCTCTTCGGCACCCCCCTGGCCGCCGCCGTCTTCGCTTTGGAAGTGGTCCATGTGGGCATCATACAGTACAGCGCCCTGGTGCCCGCTTTCCTCTCCTCTCTCATCGCCTTCCTGCTGGCGGGATGGCTCCAGGTGCCTCCCGCCGCCTATGTGGTATCCGGTCTGCCCGCCCTCTCTCCCGTGTCCCTGGTCCAGGTGGGGGCGATGGGAGTCCTCTGCGCCCTGCTGTCCGTCTTCTTCTGCAAAGTGGTCCACGGCGCCGGGAAGCTCTATGCCAGATACCTCCCCGACCTCCGTCTCCGGGCGGTGGCGGGGGGCTGCATCATGGTGGCGCTCTCCCTGCTGGACGGCGGGCTGGCCGACCAGGTGTACAACGGAGCGGGGGGCGGTCTGGTGGAGGCCGCCGTCACCGGCTCCGGCCTGGGGATCATGCCCTGGGCCTTCCTTGTGAAGGCCCTCTTCACCGCTCTCACCCTTGGCGCGGGCTTCCGGGGCGGAGAGATCGTGCCCACCTTTGCCTGCGGCGCCACCTTCGGCTGCGTCGTGGCCCCCTTCCTGGGCCTGTCCCCCTCTTTCGGCGGAGCGGTGGGCACCGTGGCCGCCTTCTGCGGCGTCACCAACTGCCCCCTCACCTCCATCCTGCTGGCCTACGAGCTCTTCGGCGGCGGGGGGCTCCCCCTCTTCGCCCTGGCGATCGCCGTGTCCTACCGGCTCTCCGGCTACACGGGGCTCTACAGCGAGCAGGAGATCGTCTACTCTAAGACAGACCCCAAAGAGATCAACAAAAAGGCGGAGTGACCGCCTCCCCTCTCCCATCCCTGGGCGAGACGGGCCCGCCCTGCGGCAAGGTCCCGGCTCGGATGCCGTGACCTTGGACGCGCCCGGCGGCGCGGCCCGCCTCCTCTCGCAGGAGCCGCCCCCGCCCGGCGCGCTATCCACCTGACACAAGGAGCATCCTATGAACATCTTCGACATCATGGGCCCCGTCATGATAGGGCCGTCTTCGTCCCATACCGCCGGAGCTGCCCGGATCGGGCTCATCACCCGGCACCTGCTGGGCTGCCGCCCCGCCGCCGTCGAGCTGGTCCTCCACGGTTCCTTCGCCGCCACCGGCAAGGGCCACGGCACCGACCGGGCCCTGGTGGCGGGGCTGCTGGGCATGCGGCCCGACGACATCCGCATCCCCCGCGCCTTCGCCCTGGCCCGGGAGGCGGGCATGGAGGTGAAGGTCTCCACCGCCGTCCTCCGGGGCGCCCACCCCAACACCGTCCTCCTCCGGGTCCGGGACAGCGCGGGCCGGCAGATGGAGGTGGACGCCTCCTCTCTGGGGGGCGGCCGGGTGCGGGTGAACGCCATCGACGGGCTGGAGGCCACCTTCACCGGGGACTACCCCACCCTCATCATCCGCAACGAGGACCGGCCGGGGGCGGTGGCGTCGGTGGCCGACCTGCTCTCCCGGCGGAAGGTGAACATCGCCACCATGCAGCTCTACCGGGACCGGCGGGGCGGGCTGGCGGTGATGGTCATCGAGAGCGACCAGCCGATCTGGCGGGAGGCCATCGAGGAGCTGCGGGCCTCGGACGGCATCGTACAGGTCACCTATCTGGACATGATGGAAGGAGATGAGGACTGATGGCCTTCGGTTCTGTGGAGAGCCTTCTGCACGCTGCGGAGGGCCGCCCCCTGTGGGAGGCGGTGCTGCTGGACGACCTGCGGGACCGGGGGGTGGAGCGCTCCGCCTCCTGGGAGAAGATGGCCGGCCTGTGGGCGGCCATGAAGGCGTCGGTGGCGGAGTACGATCCGGCCAAGCGCTCCGCCTGCGACCTGACCGGCGGAGCGGGGGCCCGGGTGGAGGCCGCCCGGGTGGAGCTCTGCGGCCCCGTCCTCACCCAGGTGATCGCCACCGCCCTAAAGGTGGCCGAGTGCAACGCCTGTATGGGCCGCATCGTGGCCGCCCCCACGGCGGGGGCCAGCGGGGTGCTCCCCGCCGTCCTGCTGCCCATGCAGGAGAAGTACGGCCGCTCCGACGAGGAGATGGTACAGGCCCTCTATGTGGCCGCCGGGTTCGGCCAGGCGATCGCCACCCGGGCCTCCATCGCCGGGGCGGAGGGGGGCTGTCAGGCAGAGGTGGGCTCCGCCTCCGCCATGGCCGCCGCCGCCCTGGTGTCCCTCATGGGGGGCGCGCCGGAGCAGATGGCCCACGCCTGTGCCGCCGCCCTCCAGAACCTGATGGGGCTGGTGTGCGACCCGGTGGCCGGGCTGGTGGAGGTCCCCTGTGTGAAGCGGAACGTGATCGGGGCGGTGAACGCCCTCACCGCCGCCGAGATGGCCCTGGCCGGGGTCACCTGCGCCATCCCCTGCGACGAGGTGATCGACGCCATGCGGGCGGTGGGGGACAGCCTCCCCGCCTCCCTGCGGGAGACCGGCGGCGGCGGACTGGCCGCCACCCCCACCGGCCGCCGCATCGCCGAGGAGCTGCGGGGCTGACCGCGGCCGGTTGCCTTTTTCCCCCGGCTTTGCTATAATGTGTGCTGCATTTTACTGGAAAGCGAGAAGGAGGTCCCTCTATGTTCACCTACGACCATTTCAACTTCAACGTCCTGGACCTGGAGCGCAGCCTGAAGTTCTACAAGGACGCCCTGGACCTGGTCCCCGTCCGTGAGAAGGCCGCGAAGGACGGCTCCTTCAAGCTGGTGTACCTGGGGGACGGCAAGACCGGCTTCACCCTGGAGCTCACCTGGCTGAAGGAGCGCACCGAGCCCTACGATCTGGGGGAGTGCGAGTTCCACCTGGCCCTGACCGCCGAGGACATGGGGGCGGCCCACGCCCGCCACCAGGCCATGGGCTGCATCTGTTTCGAGAACCCGGCCATGGGCATCTACTTCATCGAGGATCCGGACGGCTATTGGATCGAGATCGTCCCCGCCAGGAAGTGAGCCGTGGGGAGCCCGAATGAAGGGGGCCGCCTGGCCTACGCCGACCTGCTGCGGGTGGCGGCCATGCTGGCCGTCATCATGAACCACGCCGCCGCCGGCTGGCTGGAGTCCCTGCCCGTGGGCGCGGGGGACTGGCACGCCCTGAACGTCTGGGACAGCCTCTCCCGCTGGGCGGTCCCCGCCTTCGTCATGTGCAGCGGCATGTTCCTGCTGGACCCCAAGAAGGAGCTGTCCTGGTCCTCCCTCTTCTTCCGCCATCTGCTGCGGATCGGGGCGGCCCTGGTGCTCTGGGGGACGGTCTACCAGCTCTTCTGGGCCTGGCGGGACGGCTCTCTGGGCCTGGGGAGCCTGCTCCCCGCCCTCCGGGCGGTGGTCCTGGGCCGGACGGAGGACCACCTGTGGTTCCTCCCCATGATGGCGGGGCTCTATCTGCTGACCCCCGTCCTCCGGGCCTTCGTGCGGGGGGCGAAGCGGAGCGACTTCCACTGGTTTTTCCTGCTCTACGCCCTCTTCATGCTCTGCCTCCCCCTCTTCCTCCGCCTCCGGGGGAGCCAGACCGCCGCCTACTATGCCGACCGCATGTATCTCAACTTCAATGTGGCCTTCCCGCCCCTGGCCTATGTGGGCTATTATGTGGCGGGATACTATCTCAAGACCTATCCTCTGAGCCGTCCGGTCCGCCTCCTCCTCTATGCCCTGGGCCTGGCGGGGCTGGCCGCCACGGCGGGGGGCACTTTCCTCCTCTCCCGGCAGGCGGGAGGGCTGGACACCGCCCTCTACAGCAACCTCTCCCTGAACGTGGCCCTCACCACGGTGGCCCTGTTCGTGTTCTTCCGGTACGCTCTGGGCGCCGCCCGTCTGGCCGGGAGCGCCCTGGTGCGGGCTTTGTCGGAGGTGAGCTTCGGGGTCTATCTCTGCCATATCCTCTTCCTCCACCTCCTGCGGATCCTGGGGCTGGGGACCCTCCCGCTCCCGGCCGCCGCCGGCGCGCCCCTGCTCACCCTGCTGATCCTCCTGCCCAGCTTCGCCCTCTCCTGGCTCCTCCACAAGCTGCCTCTGGTGGGGCGGTACATCACCTGAGCCCTTATCCTGTATAAAAAGGAGTGCCGCCATGCTCTTCTCCAGTTCCATTTTCCTCTTCGCCTTCCTGCCGGTGGTGCTGCTGGGCTACTATGTGGTGTTCCGCGGTATGCGGCGGGCCCAGAACCTGTGGCTGCTGGCGGCCTCCCTGTTCTTCTATGCCTGGGGCGAGCCCCGGTTCGTCCTGGTCATGGGCGTCTCCATCCTGGCCAACTACGGCTTCGGCCTGTGGATCCACCTCCGGCGGGTGAAGGGGAAAGGTCCCGCCCTTCCCGTCACCGTCGCCGTGGTGTGCGACCTGGGCCTTCTTTTTGTGTTCAAATACCTGACCTTCACCCTGGAGAACCTGGCGCTGGTGGGGCTCAATGTGCCCATCCCGGTGATCGAGCTGCCCATCGGCATCTCCTTCTTCACCTTCCAGGCCATGAGCTACGTCTTCGACGTTGCTATGGGCGAGACAGAGGTCCAGCGCGATCCCCTGTGGCTGGGGCTCTACATCTCCCTCTTCCCCCAGCTGGTGGCGGGGCCCATCGTGAAATACTCCACTGTGGCCGATGAGATCCTCCACCGCCGGGAGAACTGGGGGGATTTCTCCGCCGGGTGCTGCCGCTTCGTGGTGGGGCTGGGAAAAAAGGTCCTCCTCTCCAACCAGCTGGCCGCCGTGGCCGACGCCGCCTGGGGCATGGCCGGCGGAGAGCTCTCTGCCCCCATGGCCTGGCTGGGCTCCCTGTGCTATACCCTTCAGATCTACTACGACTTCTCCGGCTACTCAGACATGGCCATCGGCCTGGGGCGGATGTTCGGTTTCCATTTCCTGGAGAACTTCAACTTCCCCTATATCTCCCGCTCGATCACCGAGTTCTGGCGGCGGTGGCATATCTCCCTGAGCACCTGGTTCCGGGACTATGTGTACATCCCCCTGGGGGGCAGCCGGGCCGGGACCGGGAAGACCGTGCGCAACCTCTTCCTGGTCTGGCTCCTCACCGGCATCTGGCACGGGGCCAACTGGACCTTCCTCTGCTGGGGGCTCTTCTATTTCGTGCTGCTGGTGGCGGAGAAGTTCGGCCATCTGGGCCGGGGCTGGCCCGCCCCGCTCCAATGGGCCTATGCCCTGCTGATGGTGAACTTCGGCTGGGTCCTCTTCCGGTCCGATTCCCTCACGCAGGCGGGCGCCTTCCTGGGGGCCATGTTCGGCCAGGGGAGCGGGGCTCCGGACCAGGCGATCTACTACTTGGAGCAATATGCTGCCATATTAGTCCTCTCTGTCATCTTCTCCTTCCCCGTCATGGGGTGGGTCACCCGGCGGGTGGAGGGCTATCTGGCCCGCTACGCGCCCCATGTGTTCCCCATGTGGGACGCGGTATACGGCCTGGGCATGGCCCTGGTGCTGCTGGCCGCGGCGGCCTCTCTGGTGAAGGGGACCTACAATCCCTTCATCTACTTCAACTTCTAGGAAAGGAGGGCTCCCCATGTCCCCAGTCAGACCCCATACCAATGTGGGCGCGGTCCTCTTCCTGGGCCTGATGCTCGCCGGCGCCCTGATGCTCACCGCCGGGTCGGTGGATGCCCCTCCGGCCTGCGCCGGGGTAGTCCTGCCGGAGCGGCCCGCCTCCTATGTCTCCCGCTCTCCCCTGTCCGCCTCCCCCGCCGGGCCCGGACACCGGGGCGCGCCCCATCAGGAGGAGACAGAGCCGGTGATGGAGCAGCTCCAGACCTTCATCGACCAGTCGGAGACCACCGCCAACAGCGCTCTGGACCAGGGCCACTTCTTCATCCAGCTCTACGGCGGGCTGCAGGACCTTCTGGGGCGCACCTATGTGGAAGACGCGGACCCCCGCTACTCGGTGGTGAAGCTCTCCGACGGCACCCTCACCTTCGTCAACAGCGAGCCCATGGACGTCACCGGCCACGGCCGCTCGGTGGCCCGCCTGGCAGACGTGCTGGAAGACCGGGATATCCCCCTGCTCTATGTCCAGGCCCCCCAGAAGCTCCAGGCGGAGGACCCCCGCCTTCCCGACGGAGTGGAGGACTACGGAGACAGCTATGCCGACCAGCTCCTCGCCGTCCTGGAGGAGAACGGGGTGGCCTCCCTGGACCTGCGGGAGACCTTCGCCGCCACGGGCCGGCCCTGGTCCTCCTTTTTCTTCGATACCGACCACCACTGGACGCCGGAGGCCGCCTTCCTGGCCTATCAGGCCATCAGCCAGGTGCTCTCGGAGGACTACGGCTTCCAGATCGACCCCGCCTGGACCGACCCGGGCTCCTATACGCGCACTACCTACAGCGACTATTTCCTGGGCAGTCAGGGGAAGCGGGTGGGCACCCTCTACGGCGGTGTGGATGACATCGAGCTCTGGGCCCCCACGTTCAAGACCCAGTTCACCTACTCCATCCCGATCTACGACATGGAGCGCACCGGCCCCTTCGAAGAGTCCCTCCTCTTCCCCGAGCGGATCGAGGAGGTGGACTATTTCAACGGCAACCCCTATACCCTCTACGCCGGGGGCGACTACCCCATGGCCCGCATCTACAACGAGGAGAACACCGGGGGCAAGCGGATCCTCCTCCTGCGGGACTCCTACGCCTGCGCCCTCACCCCCTTCCTGGCCCTGGACTGTGGCGAGCTCATCACCATCGACCTGCGCTACTTCCACGACGACCTGCTCACCTATGTGGACTGGCTGGATCCCGATCTGGTGATGGTGATGTACACCGCCGGCAGCGTGGGGCTGGAGGAGCTCTTCTCCTTCTTTCCCCAGGCCGACCTGGCCCAGTCCCTGACCACTGCCCAGCCCCCCGCCGTACAAAAACCTGATATGTGAGGTCCTGTCCCTATGCCATCCACCCCCTCGGTCCGCCGCCTGGACCGCCACTACATCGCCATGCAGGTGGGCTTCTGGGCCGTCTTCGCCGCCGCCTGCATCTATCAGTCCTATCTTCTGACAGAACGGGGCTTCTCCGACGCCCAGTCCGGCCTGCTCATCTCCATCCGGTGCCTCTCCGGCATCCTGTGCCAGCCCCTGCTGGGGGGCTTCGCCGACCGGCATCCCCAGATCCCCCTCCGGCGGATCGTGGCCCTCTCCCTGGGCCTCAGCCTGGCCGCCGCCCTGGTGTTCCTCCTGGTCCCCCTGGGCTTCGGCGGCACCGCCCTGGTGCTCGTGGTGATGGGCGGGCTGGAGCTCTCCTCCTACCCCCTCATGGACTCCATGGCCATCCAGTTCATCAACGCCGGGATGCCCATCCGGTACAGTCTGGGCCGGGGCATCGGCTCCATGGCCTACGCCCTCTGCTGCGCCGCCCTGGGGTGGCAGGTGGGGCGGCTGGGGGTGGAGTCCACCCTGGTCACCCACGCCGCGCTCCTGGCCCTGGAGATCCTGCTGGTGGCCACGTTCCCGCCCTTTCAGGGCGCGGCGGAGGGGGCCCGGCGGGAGGGAGCGCCCCACTCCGCCCTGTGGCTCCTCCGGCGGGATCCCGCCTTCGCCCTCATGCTGCTGGCGATCCTCCTGGGCCTCACCGGCTGCCTCCCCCTGTCCAACTTCCTCCTCCAGGTGGTCACCAGCCGGGGAGGCACGGAGGGGGACCTGGGGCTGGTCCTCTTCGTCATGGGCGCTTTCGAACTGCCCACCGCCTTCTTCTTCCGGCGGCTCTACCGCCGTCTGGGGGGCGGCAGGCTCCTGCTGCTGAGCCTCTTCTTCTGTCTGGCCAAGGCGGCGGCCCTCTTCGTCTCCGGCAGCCTGACCGGGGTGCTCCTGGCCCAGCCCCTCCAGATGCTGGGGTACGGCCTCTTCACCCCCACCTCGGTCTACTATGTCAACGACTCGGTGCCTCCGGAGGACCAGGTGAAGGGGCAGGCCCTCATGATGGTGGCCTCCAACGGTCTGGGCGGTGTGCTGGGCAGCTTCTTCGCCGGGCAGACCCTGGAGCGGGGCGGCCCCGACGGGATGCTCCTCTTCTGCGTGCTCTCCTGCGCCGCAGGGGTCCTGGTGGGGGCGGCCTCCCTCCGTCTCGCCCGCCGGACATGAAGAACGGCGTCCGTCTCTCCACAGGCTGTGGAGAGACGGACGCCGTTTCCTTTCCGTCAGTGCCTGTCCTGTCCGGACAGGGCCTCTTCCTTCCGCTCCCCTGTGGGGCTGGTCTTGTCGTCCAGCTCGGGGATGAAGAGATATTTCCGTATCACGAACAAGATCGCGATGGCGGCGACCATGAGGATGTTCTCCTGGGGCGTGGTGTGTTCCACCACCATCTGCCGGGCGATGGCGAAGAGGAGGACCTCCACCACTGTGCCCAGATTGTGCCGGCAGAGCATCTTCAAAAACTCGATGCCGATGACCACGTTGAATGCCACCGAGAGGAACTGCTGGAGGTTGTCAGGGTCGGCGGGATCCCTGGCCATGCCCAGCAGGCTCAGTGCCGTGGAGTAGAGGGACAGGGCGATGGCGAGGATGACCAGCAGGCTGACCACGATCTCCAGCAGCTGGGCCACCCGGTATATCCGGTGGGGGATATGTACCTTGATCCATTCGTCCATGGGCGCCCCTCCTCTCAGAGCTCGGGCAGGGCGGAGAGCAGGCCGTCCACATCCTCTTTGCCGGTCTGGAAGCAGCTCACGAACCGGATCACCGTGTGGCCGGGCTCCTCGGCGGGGCACCAGTCCTCATAGGCGCACACCGCGTCGATCCGGGGCTTGATGCTGTCGGGCACCACGGCGAAGACCTGGTTGGTGGGGGACTCCACCCACAGCTTCCACCCCTTGGCCTTCAATCCCGCCTGGAGCCGGGCGGCCATGGCGTTGGCGTGGCGGGCCATCTCGAAGTAGAGCCCGTCTTGGAACAGGGCCTCGAACTGGACGCCCAGGAGCCAGCCCTTGGCCAGCACCGCCCCCAGCTGCTTCTTGATGCGGAAGAAGTCGGGCTGCAGGTCCTCGTTCACGATCACCAGGGCCTCCCCCATGAGGGCGCCGTTCTTGGTGCCGCCGATGTAGAAGGCGTCGGTGAGCCGGGCCAGGTCGGCCATGGTCAGGTCGTTGGCGGGGGAGGTCATGGCCGCCCCCAGCCGGGCCCCGTCCACGAAGAGGAGCAGGCCGTTGGCGCGGCAGTACTCGGAGAGGGCGGTGAGCTCCGCCTTGGTGTACACCATGCCGCTCTCGGTGGCGTCTGCGATCTCCACCAGCCGGGGCTTCACCAGGTGGGTGTCCTTGTGCCGCTCCAGGATGGGGGCGATCTGCTCAGGCGCGATCTTCCCGTCGTTCCCCGCGGCGATCTGGAGGATCTTGTGGCCGGTGGCCTCCACCGCCCCCACCTCGTGGCCGTTGATGTGGGAGGAGTCGGCGGCGATCACGCCCTCCCAGGGGCGCAGGAAGGCGGCGATGGCGGTGAAATTGGTCTGGGTGCCGCCGATCAGGAACTGCACGTCCGCCCGGGGACACTGGCACATGTCCCGGATCAGGTCCGCGGCCCGCTGGCAGTAGGGGTCGTCCCCGTAGCCCACGTTCCCCTCCATGCTGCTCTGGGCCAGGGCGGAGAGCACCTTGGGGTGGGCCCCATAGGAATAGTCGTTGCGGAAGAGATACTTCATGTCGGATTTCCTCCCATCATAAGTTGGCTGTACATTGGACAGGAGGCCGGCCAGCGGCCGGCCTCCCGAGAGATCCTGTCAGTCTTTCTTGGGTTTGAAGCTGTCCTTCAGGCTCACCGACCGGTTGAACACCAGGTGGCCGGGCGCAGAGTCCCTGTTGTCCACGCAGAAATAGCCCTGCCGCAGGAACTGGAAGGAGGCGGGGGCCTCCGCCCCCGCCAGCCCTGCCTCCACCTTGGCCCCGGAGAGGACCTCCAGAGAGTGGGGGTTCAGGCAGTCCAGGAAGTTTTTGTCGCCCGCGTCGGGGTCGGCGTCGGAGAACAGGTCGTCATAGAGCCGGATCTCGGCCTCCACGGCGGTGGCGGCGTCCACCCAGTGGATGGTCGCCCCCTTGATCTTCCGGCCGTCGGCGGGGTCGCCGCCCCGGCTCTCCGGGTCGTACTCCGCCCGGATCTCGGTGACGTTGCCCGCCTCATCGGTCTCGTAGCCCACGCACTTGATGACGTAGGCGCCCTTGAGCCGGCACTCGGGGCCCTGAGGGTAGAGCCGCTTGTATTTGGGCACGGGAGCGGGGAGGAAGTCCTCCGCCTCGATATACAGGTGCCGGGAGAAGGTGACCTCCCGGGCGCCGTCCTCGGGCCGGTTGGGGTTGTTCTCCACGGAGAATGTCTCGCTCTGGCCCTCGGGGTAGTTGACGATGGTGAGCGCCACCGGGCGGAGCACCGCCATGCGGCGCTGGGCCACCTCGTTGAGGTCCTCCCGGAGGCAGTGCTCCAGGAAGGCGTACTCCACGGTGGAGGCCGCCTTGCTCACGCCGTTGCGCTCGGAGAAGCTGCGGATGGCCCGGGGGGTGTAGCCCCGGCGGCGCAGGCCGCAGAGGGTGGGCATGCGGGGGTCGTCCCAGCCGGAGACCCGGCCCTCCTCCACCAGCTGGCGGAGCTTCCGCTTGCTCATGACGGTGTGGTCGATGCCCAGACGGGCGAACTCGATCTGCCGGGGCTTGGAGGGGACGGAGCAGTTGGCGATCACCCAGTCGTAGAGGGGCCGGTGATCCTCGAACTCCAGGGAGCACAGGGAGTGGGTGATCCCCTCCAGCGCGTCCTCGATGGGGTGGGCGAAGTCGTACATGGGATAGATGCACCACTTGTCCCCCTGCCGGTGGTGGTGCATGTGGTTGATCCGGTAGATCACCGGGTCCCGCATGTTGAAGTTGCCGCTCTCCAGGTCGATCTTGGCCCGGAGGGTGTACTTGCCGTTGGGGAACTCGCCCGCCCGCATCCGGGCGAAGAGGTCCAGGGACTCCTCGACGGGGCGGTCCCGCCAGGGGGAGCGGGCGGGGGTGTTCACGTCGCCCCGGTATTCCCTGAACTCCTCGGGGCTCAGCTCGCAGACATAGGCCAGCCCCTTCTTGATGAGCTCCACGGCGTACTCGTACATCTTCTCGAAGTAGTCGGAGGCGTAGTAGAACCGGTCGCCCCAGTCATAGCCCAGCCAGTGGATGTCCTCCTGGATGGCCTCCACATACTCCACGTCCTCCTTGGTGGGGTTGGTGTCGTCCATGCGGAGGTTGCACAGGCCGCCGTACTTCTCAGCGGTGCCGAAGTCGATGAAAATGGCCTTGGCGTGACCGATATGCAGGTACCCGTTGGGCTCGGGCGGGAAACGGGTGTGGACGGTCATGCCCTGGAACTGCCCTCCCTGCGCGATGTCCTCGTCAATGAAATCATGGATGAAGTTCTGGGGCATCACGGAGCCTTCCTCTCCGGGGAGGCGCTTGTGTTCCTCGGTCATGTGTTTCACTCCTCTATCTTTTGTCATGCCCTAGTATTGTATCTCCCGCAGAGGAAAAAAGCAATGGGTCAGGTAAAAAAAGGAGCCCTGTGCGCGCCCCCGGGGGCTACAGCGAGGAGAGGTATCGTCCCGCCCGGGTGGCGGCCATGGCCCCATCGGCGGCGGCGGTGACCAGCTGCCGCAGCTCCTTGGAGCGGGTGTCCCCCGCCGCGAAGACCCCGGGGATGCCGGTGGTGCAGTCCTCCCCCGCTTTCACATAGCCGTATGGGTCCAGCTCCAGGGGCGGGGCGAAGGAGGCGTTGTCCGGGATGAGGCCCACGGCGGCGAACACGCCCGCCACGGGGAGCACCCGCTCCCCCTCCGGCCCCGCCACCCTGAGTCCGGTGACCTGTCCCTCCCCCAGCACCTCCAGGACCCGGTGCTCCATGAGGGGCTCCACATGGGTGCAGCGCTCCAGGCTGTCCTGGAGGTGCTTCTCCCCGGTGAAGTGGTCCCGCCGGTGGATCAGCCAGACGGTGGGGCAGATGGTGTCCAGATAGACGGCGTCCTCCAGGGCGGTGTTGCCGCCCCCCACCACCGCCACCTCCCGGCCCCTGAAGAAGCCGCCGTCACAGGTGGCGCAGTAGCTCACCCCCCGGCCGGCGAAGGTCTCCTCCCCCGGCACCCCCAGCTTCCGGCGGCGGACGCCGTTGGCCAGGATGAAGGCCCGGCACTCCAGGTCCCCTCCGGTGGTGCGGATCAGCTTGTGGTCCCCCCGGTCCTCCAGGCCGGTGGCCTGGACGAACTGGAACTCCGCCCCCAGCCCGGCGGCCTGCTGGTAGAGGCTCAGGGCGAAGTCCGTGCCTGTCACCGACGGCGTGCCCGGCCAGTTCTCCACATGAGGGGTGGTGACCGCCTGGCCCCCGGGGACGCCCCCCTCCAGCACCAGGACGGACCGCCCCGCCCGGCGGGCGTACAGGGCGGCGGTGAGGCCGGCGGGGCCGGCCCCGGCGATGATGATGTCGTACATGTGCAAGACCTCCTTCTAGCTGTGTCCTTTCCTCTATTTTATCCAACTTTCCCCCTTTGCGCAACAAAGACCGGCGGCTCTCGCCGCCGGTCCTGCCGCCGCTATGTCGCCGGGGCCCCGCTCTTCTCCTCCAGTGGGAGGGGCGGCCGGTGCTCCGGGAAGATGACCACCGCCTTGAAGAGGTCCCCGTCGATGTCCAGGCGGAAGGTGCCCCCCTGGAGCTCGGTGAGGCTCCGGGCGATGGAGAGGCCCAGGCCGGAGCCCTCGGTGGTCCGGGCCGCGTCCCCCCGGACGAACCGCTCCATGAGCTGCTCCGCCGGCACGTTCAGGGGGTCCCTGGAGATGTTCTTCACCGCCAGGGTCACCTTGCCGTCCCAGCTCTTCACGTCCAGGTACACCCGTGTGCCGGGCATGGCGTACTTGACGCAGTTGCCCAGCAGGTTGTCCAGCACCCGCCAAAGGTGGCGGCCGTCCGCCTCCACATAGAGCTCGTGGTCGGGCGTGGTGAGCACCGGCGTGAGGCCGCTCTTCTCGAACTTTTCTCCATACTCTCCCAGGGCCTGGTCCAGCAGCTGGGTGAAGCCCAGCCGCTCCCTGTTCACCGTCAGCGCTCCGGTGGCCGCCTTGGACGCCTCCACCAGGTCCTCCGTGAGCTTTTTGAGCCGCTGGGACTTGCGGTCCAGCACCTCGATATACTCCCTGGCCTTGGTCTCCTGGACCTCCTCCTTTTTGAGCAGGTCCACATAGTTGATGATGGAGGTGAGGGGGGTCTTCAGGTCGTGGGAGACGTTGGTGATGAGCTCCGCCTTGAACCGCTCGCTCTTGAGCCGCTCCTCCACCGCCGTGCCGATGGCGGCGCCCAGGTCGTTGAGCTGTTCGGCGTGCTCCCGCAGGTCCCGGTACATGTGGGAGGTGTCGATCTTGAAGCCGGGCTCTCCCCCCACGATGCGCCCGGTGCCCTCCCGGATGGTCCGCCACTGCTCCACCCATCTGCACAGCTTCCAGAGGAAATAGCCCTGATAGACGGGGATGAGCACCACGGTCATGCCGGTGAGCACCGTGCCCAGGAGATACAGCAGGAAGTTCCGCACCGGCCGGCGGAAGAAGCTCCAGTTCCGGGCCGCCTCCCTCCACCGCCGCCCCAGCCAGGCGAAGGACCGCCAGATCAGGGTATCCCGCAGCATATGGCCCAGCTTATACCGGACGGCCAGGGTCTCCGCCAGAGCCAGCCACAGGGCGCTGCCCGCCACCGAGATCAGATAGAAGCCCACGAAAGCGGCCGGGCGGGCCCGCCCCTGGTTCACCGCCCAGGTGATGGAGTCCCCCGCCGAGAGCAGCACGCTGAAGAGGAGGACGTCCGCCAGCAGGTAGAGATCCAGAGGCACCCGGTCCAGGCCGGAGCGGACGGGGCCCTCCCCGCCGTTCCGCCACCCCGCCGACCGGCACAGCTGCCAGATACACCACACCGCGGCGATCAGCAACACCGCCGCCATGGAGGCGATGGCGGGGAGGTATGCCTGGAACGTCTGGTAGTTCTCATAGTCCGTAGAGATGTAGTCCTCCACGGTCAGGGGCCATCGGGCCCCGCTCTGCATGGTATAGGTGACCGACTCGATCCGGCTGTCCGCCGCGCTCCAGTAGCTGCTGGACCAGCCCTCTCCGTCATCGTCCGCCCGATAGCCGTAGGCATTGTGCTCCCCCGGGGCGGCGGCCGGGTCGCAGGTGACATACTCTCCATCCCCCAGATAGACCTGCAGCCAGGTGCGCCCGGCGGCCTCGTCATAGGTGAGGTAGTCCCACTCCGAGAGCTCCTCCCCCCAGGTGTAGGTGCTCTCGGAGAGCTGTACGCCCGCGCAGTCCTCGATCGCCTCCCCCTCCTGGAGGTTGGAATAGATGAGGGTCCCGTCCTGGGTATGCAGCTCCACCCGGTAGTTGGTGTTCGCTGCGGAGATGCTCCTCTCCATGTTCGTCAGCCGCTGCTGGTCGGTATAATCCAGCCGTCCCTGCCGGGCCCGGGCCTGGAGCAGCTCCCCGAGCTGGGTGGCCAGGTGATCGTAGGAGAGGAGGGCGCTCCGCAGGCTGCCGCTGTCCCGGTAGTCCCCCCCGTTCCACAGGTCGTCCCACTGGCTCATGGTGACGATCGACGACCAGAAGGCCAGGGCGGTGACCACCGCGCTCACCAGGAAAAAGACGGGCCGGCTCACCGGCCCGGTAAAAAGGCGCTTCATAGGATGCCCCCCTCCTCAGGATAAGATCGGGCTCACTGCTTCTCCATCTTATAGCCCAGGCCCCACACCACTTTGATGTACCGGGGGTCCGCCGGGTCGATCTCCAGCTTCTCCCGCAAGTGCCGGATGTGGACCGCCACCGTGTTCTCCGAGCCCAGGGCCGGGTCGTTCCACACCCTCTCGTATATCTGGCCGGTGGAGAACACCCGGCCCGGGTTCTTGATGAGGAGCAGGAGGATATTGTACTCGATGGGGGTGAGGGACACCGGCTCCCCGTCCACTGTCACTGACTTGGCCCCGTCATCCACCTCGATGCCCCCATTGCGCAGGACCTGAGGGCGCTCCTCCCCCCGGCGCTGTCCCCCCAGGGTGGTGTACCGCCGGAGCTGGCTCTTCACCCGGGCCAGCACCTCGATGGGGTTGAAGGGCTTGGTGATATAGTCGTCCGCGCCGATGTTCAGCCCCAGGATCTTGTCCGCGTCCTCACCTTTGGCGGTGAGGAAGATGATGGGGATGTTCTCCGTCTCCCGGAGCTTGGCGGTGGCGTGGATACCGTCCATCCCCGGCATCATGATATCCATGAGGATCAGGTGGATCTCGTGCTCCTTCACCATCCGCAGGGCCTCCAGCCCGTCGTAGGCGTGGTAGGTCCGGTAGCCGTCGCTGGTGAGATAGATGTCCAGGGCCGAGACGATGTCCCGGTCATCGTCGCAGATCAGGATGTTGTACAAGGGGGTCCCCTCCTCTTTCCTCGTCAAGTATAGCGCGGGCTTTTTAAGGCCCGCCTCCGGATCCCTTTAAGATTTCTTTAAAGTGGGCTGCCGGTCGCTCTGCGGGCGATGGGCGGCGCGTCCGCTCCGGACCGGGGCGTCCCCGCCCGCCGGCGCTACTATTGTACCATACGCGCTCCCGTGCCGTCCCCCCCATCCGCTGTTTTTGTCAAGATCTCCGTTTTTCGGTCCATTTCCTCGTTGCATCCCCAAATTTCTCTGTGATATACTTCTTTTATCAAAACATAAGAGCGCAGGAGCGTGAGGTCTGATGTCCATCTTCCGGCAGACAGGGGACAGATTCACCCAGATGACCCAGACGCCTGTCCCCCAGCTCGTCTCCACCCTGGCGGTGCCCACCATCATCAGCATGCTGGTCACCTCCCTCTACAACATGGCCGACACCTTCTTCGTGGGCCAGATCGGCACCAGCGCCACCGCCGCTGTGGGGGTGGCCCTCCCCCTCATGTCTATCATCCAGGCGATCGGCTTCACCTTCGGCCAGGGCTCGGGGAACCACATATCCCGCCTGCTGGGCCAGCAGCAGCGGGAGGAGGCCGAGCGGCTGTGCTCGGTGGCTTTCTTCTCCTCCTTCGCCCTGGGGGTGCTGCTGTGCGTCTTCGGCCTCCTCTCCCTGGACAGCCTGGTCTACGCCCTGGGGGCCACCGCCACCAGCGCGGGCCACACCAGGGCCTATGTGTTCTATATCCTCATCGGCTCGCCCTTCATGATCGGGGCCCTGGTGCTCAACAACCAGTTCCGTTTCCAGGGCAGCGCCGTGTTCGGCATGATCGGCATCTTCTCCGGGGCGGCTCTCAACGTGATACTGGACCCCGTCTTCATCTTCGGCTTCGGCATGGGCACCGGCGGAGCCGCCCTGGCCACCATCATCAGCCAGTTCTTCAGCTTCTGCCTGTTGGTGTGGGGCACCTTCCAGAAGGACAATCTCCGCCTCTCCCTCCGGGCTTTCCAGCCCTCCGCCCGGCGGTACGCCAAGATCTTCGCCGGCGGCCTGCCCTCTTTCTGGCGGCAGGCCCTGGCCAGCATCGCCTCCGTCCTCCTGAACGTGGCCGGCCGCTCCTTCGGCGGGGATGTGGTGGTGGCCGCCATGAGCATCGTCTCCCGCCTCACCATGTTTGCCAGCTCCGCCCTCATCGGCCTGGGCCAGGGCTATCAGCCCGTGTGCGGCTTCAACTACGGCGCCGGGCTCTACCGCCGGGTGCGGGAGGCCTATTGGTTCTTTTTCCGGGTGGCTCTGGCCGCCAGCCTGGTCATCGCCCTCCTGGGCTGCCTCTTCGCCCCCCAGCTGGTGGCCATCTTCCGGCGGGACGACCCGGAGGTCATACGCATCGGCGCCCTGGCCCTGCGGATGCAGTGCGTCTCCTTCCCCCTCATGTCCTGGTTCTTCCCCTCCAGCATGACCCTCCAGACCATCGGCCAGTCCGCCAAAGCCTCGGTGCTGGCCATGTGCCGGCAGGGCCTGTTCTTCCTGCCCCTGATCCTGGTCCTCCCCAACCTGCTGGGGGTCCTGGGCATCCAGCTCAGCCAGCCCCTCTCCGACCTGTGCTCCTTCGCCGTGGCCCTCCCCATGGGGATCGGCGTCCTGCGGACGCTCCGGGCTGCCGAAAAGGCGGAGGCAGCCGCCGTCCCGGCGGGAGAGTGAGCCCGCAGGCGGCCGCGCTTTGGGCCGGAGCGGGGGCCCTGGCGGAGGGCCGCGTCCCATCAGAAACGGCCGGTCTCTGTGCCCGGCGGGCCCCGATGGCCCGCCGGGCTTTATCCTGTCTCCCCGGTCTTGCCCCCGGGACCCGGACCGGCTATAATGGAACTGACCTGTATCGTTCCCTTATATTCACGTTATCCGGCCATATCAGAACAGGAGTGCTCTCTATGCTCACGCCAGTCCTGGACCCCGGCTCCTCCCGCCCCCTGTATGAACAGCTCTATCTCCAGCTCCGCCGGGACATCGAGTCCGGCGCCCTCCGCTCGGGGGAGAAGCTCCCCTCCAAGCGGGCCCTGTCCGCCCACCTGAAGGTGAGCGTGGTGACGGTGGAGGGGGCCTACGGCCAGCTCCTGGCGGAGGGGTATATCCGCTCCGAGCCCAAGCGGGGCTTCTATGTGTCCCAGATGGAGGCCCCGCCCTCCGCGCCCGCGGCCCCCGCCTCTCCGGCCCCGGAGCCCGCCGCCGGAGAGGCCCCGCCGCCGCTCTACGACTTCTCCACCAACGCGGTGGACACCAGCCGCTTCCCCTTCTCCACCTGGGCCAAGCTCATGCGGCAGGTACTCAGCGCCGGAGACAGCCGCCTCCTCGCCGCCCTGCCCCCCCAGGGGGTGCCCGAGCTGCGGGAGGCGATCGTCCGCTACCTCCACGACTTCCGGGGGATCTCCGCCAGCCCGGAGCAGGTGGTGGTGGGGGCCGGGTCGGAGTACCTCACCAGCCTGCTCTTCCAGCTCCTGGGCCGGGAGGGGGGCTATGCGGTGGAGGACCCGGGCTATCCCAAGGTCTGGCGGCTCCTCTCCCACCAGGGGGCCCTGGTGTGCCCCATCCCCCTGGACGAGGGTGGGCTGCGGGTGGACGCCCTCCGGTGGTCCGGGGCCCGGGTGGCCCATGTGACCCCCTCCCACCACTTCCCCCTGGGGATCGTGATGCCCATCGCCCGGCGGCGGGAGCTCCTCGCCTGGGCCGCGGAGCGGCCCGACCGCTATATCATCGAGGACGACTACGACAGCGAGTTCCGCTTCTCCGGCCGGCCCATCCCCGCCCTCCAGAGCCTGGACCAGGAGGGGCGGGTGGTCTATCTCAACACCTTCGCCAAGAGCCTGGCCCCCTCCCTGCGGATCGGCTACATGGTGCTGCCCCCCGCCCTGGCGGAGCGGTTCCGCCGGGACTTCCTCTTCTACTCCTCCACCGTCCCCTCCTTCGAGCAGTACACCCTGGCCCGCTTCCTGGAGGGAGGGCACTTCGAGCGGCACATCGCCCGGATGCGGGTGGAGTACCGGGAGCGGAAGGCGGTCCTCACCGCCTGTGTCCGGGAGCTGGGGATCCCCGGCACCCTCTCCGGGGCGGACGCGGGGCTGCATATGCTCCTGCGGGTGGAGAACGGCATGGCGGAAGAGGAGCTGACTGCCCGGGCCCGGGAGCAGGGGGTGGCGGTCCACCCCCTCTCCGCCTATCACCTCGCCCCGCCCCCCCAGGACGCGCCGGCCACCCTGGTCATGGGCTATGCCCGTCTCAGCGCCGCCGAGCTCCACGAGGCCTTCCGCCGCCTGCGGACGGCCTGGGCCCCCGGAGAGACTGTAAGAAGTTCGTAAGGATCCGGTGGAGGAGGCTGTAAGACTTCTCTGCTATCCTCTGCTTAGGAAAGGAGCTTGGAGCATGAACGAGACCATCCTGGTCGTGGATGACGACCGCGAGATCGTGAAGGCCATCGCCATCCTGCTGGAGCGTGAGGGCTACCGGGTGCTGCGTGCCTACGACGGCATGGAGGCCCTGGACCTGGCCGCCGGGCGGGAGGTGCGGCTCATCCTCATGGATGTGATGATGCCCCGGCTGGACGGGCTGTCCGCAGTGCTGCGCCTGCGGGAGCGGCGGAACCTGCCCATCCTGATCCTCAGCGCCAAAAGCGAGTCCACTGACAAGATCCTGGGCCTGTCCATGGGGGCGGACGACTACATCGCCAAACCCTATGACCCTCAGGAGCTGCTGGCCCGGGTGAAGAGCCACCTGCGCCGGTACACCCGGCTGGGGGACATCCACGCCTCTGAGGTCCAGGGGGAGATCGTCAACGGGCGGCTCACCTACCGCCCTGCCGAGCTGACCCTGCTGGCCGACGGAGAGCCGGTGAAGCTCACCGCCACCGAGACCAAGATCGTGGACCTGCTCATGCGGAACCTGGGGCGCATCTTCCCGGCGGAGGAGATCTACCGCCGGGTGTGGGAGGGGGAGTGCTTCGCCTCCGAGAACACGGTGATGGTCCACATCCGCCGGATCCGGGAGAAGATCGAGTTCGACCCCAAGCATCCTGAATACTTAAAGGTGGTGTGGGGCATTGGCTACAAAATGGAAAAAAAGTCTTAGCGTCCTCTCCCTCTTCCTTGGGATATGGCTGGCCATCCTGGGCGGCTTCGGGACGGCCCTGGCGGTGGGGAGCCTGGTCTCCCGGGGGCTGGGCCCGGCGGACGCTTTAAAGAGCGACTATCAAAACACAGCTTACTTCCGGCGGGAGATGTCCGCCCTCCTCTACCACATGGTGGACTGGGTCCGGGAGGGCCGGCCCTGGAGCGAGCCCTGGGACGGGGCGGACACGGACATCAATCTGCTCTTCTACACCCAGGCGGCCCCCCGCGGCACCCTGCTCACCGACACCAACACCACCGCCTCCACCCTGAACGTGCCGGCGCGCCTGCCGGAGGAGTACAACTTCCTCCTGGTCCTGGAGAACGGGAAGGTGACCATCTACAAGGACGGCGAGAAAGTGGACGTGTACGGCAACGGCTACTATACCGGCGGCCCGGGGCAGTGGCAGGTGCCCGGCTATGTGAACTTCGACAGCGAGGGCTTTGAGGACGTCACCGTCCGCCTGGCCGCCGCCGCCCGGCCCCAGGACATGGGCTGGGATGACCCTGTGGGCGGCATCTGCCGGGTCCTGTCCCTGGTCCGGATGGGGTATATCGCCCTCTTTGCCGTGTGGGTGCTGGACCTGGTCTTCTGGGCCCTGGCCTGTCGCCTGCGGGGCGCCCGCCGGGAGGCCAGAGCCGCCCTGGCCCGCCGGACGGGGAAGCTCTGGTTCGAGGTGAAGCTGGCCGCCGTCCTCCTCTTCCCCCTCCTCTGCCTGTGGCTGGCCCCCCGCATGGGGGCGTGGTTCGGGAGCAGTTACGGCTCCCTCTTCGCCGCCGCCCTCCTCTGCCTGGTGTGGCCCGTCCTCCTGTACCTGGCGGGCTGCGACCTGAGGGGCGACCACAGCGCGTGGAGAAACAGTCTGTGTGTCCGTCTCTTCCGGGGCGGCGGGGCGGCGGTGAAGGGCGGGACCGCCGCCCTGCGCCGGGACTGGCGGCGGGCGGGGGCCCTCATGTCCCATGTGTGGTTCGAGCTCGTCCTCCTGGCCCTGGTGGGCTTCCCCATCGCCGTGTTCTTTCTGGGACTGGCGGGCCTGGACTCCAGCGCCCCCCTGCTGGGCCTCCTCTTCTGGGCCCTGGGACTGGGCCTCTACGCCGGGATATGGTACCTCACCATCTGCCTCTTCCGCTATCAGCCCAAGCCCTGGCGGCACAGCCTCTTCGCCGTTCTGGGCAGGGCCCTGGGGCGGCTGTCCCGGGCCTTCCGCTCCGCCGAGCTCCGGCAGCCCCTCCTCCGGCGCTTCCTCCTCCGGGGGATCGCCGCCGCGGCGGGCATCCTCCCCCTGGCCCTGGCCGGCCTGGCGTTTTTCTATGACCGGTTTTACGTCGGGACTTCCCTGAACTGGCTGGAGGCCCTGGTCCTGGCCCTTCTGCCCACCCTGCTGCTCCTGGCCCCGCTGGCCTGGCTGCTGGACCGGGGCTGGCTGTTCCTCCGGGAGCTGGCGGCCCTGACCGGCCAGCTCTCCGTCCTCCGGGCGGGGACCGACGCCCCTCCCCTCTCCCTGTCCGAGGGTTCGGAGCTCTCCCGGGCCGCCCAGGACCTCAACAGCCTCCAGGACGGGATGCGGGCCGCCCTGGAGGACCGGATGAAGAGCGAGCGGATGAAAGTGGAGCTCATCGCCAACGTGTCCCACGACCTGAAGACTCCCCTTACCTCGGTGATCAGCTACGCCGAGCTGCTCAGCGAGGAGGAGGGGCTGCCTCCCCATGTGCAGGACTACATCCGCATCCTGAACGTCAAGGCCAAGCGCCTCTCCACCATGGTGCAGGACGTGTTCGAGGTGAGCAAGGCCGCCTCGGGGGAGCTGCCGCTCCGTCTGGAGCGGCTGGACCTGAACAAGCTGCTGCGGCAGACTCTGGCGGACATGGACGAGGCGGTACGGGAGAGCGGCCTCACCTTCCGGGTGCGCCTTCCCGACTATCCGGTGTGGCTCACGGCCGACGGGGACCGGCTCTACCGGGTGTTCCAGAACCTGATCCAGAACGCCCTCCAGTACTCCCTGGAGGGGTCCCGGGTGTATCTGACTTTGGCCTCCGGAGCGGGGAAAGCCCGGGTGGCGGTGAAGAACACCTCCCGCTCCGAGCTGCCCGCCGGGGTGGACTTCACCGAGCGCTTCACCCGCGGGGACAAGAGCCGCACCGACGGGGGCAGCGGTCTGGGGCTGGCCATCGCCAGCAGCTTCGCCGCCGCCTGCGGCGGGACCCTTCAAGTGGAGACCGACGCGGACCTCTTCACCGTGGAAGTGTCCTTTCCCGTCCTCCCTCCGGAAGCCTGAGCCGGTCCGGCGGAAAGATCTTCGGGATCTTTCCGCCGGACCGCCTGTTTTCTTGTCTTTTTCCATATGAGATGGTAGAATAAAGGTGCCCCCTGCACTGTCCAAATCACGGGGGATATTTAGGAGGAATGAACATGAAGTTTGGCAAGCGTCTGCTTCCCATCCTGCTCTCTCTGGGCCTGGCGGGCTCCCTGCTCCCCGCCTCCGCCCTGGCCGCAGAGGCGGACACGGGTGAGAAGCACATCACCATCCTGGGCACCTCGGATATGCACGGCAATATCTGGGGCTTCAGCTACGAGGACAGCAGCGAGACCACCAACAACGGCATGGCCCGCCTCTACACCTACATCCAGCAGGTGCGGGCCGAGGAGCCCAACACCATCCTGATCGACGCCGGCGATGACATCCAGGGCACGATCATGACCGACGACATCTACAACAAGACCCCCGAGGAGCCCCATCCCGTCATCACCGCCATGAACTACATGGGCTATGACGCCATGACCCTGGGCAACCACGAGTTCAACTGGGGCATCCCCACCATGCAGGCCATCCTCTCCCAGGCCGAGTTCCCCGTCCTGGCCGCCAACGTCACCGGCTCCGACGGCGAGCTGGTCACCGGCGCGGGCTGGACCATCGTGGAGCGGGACGGCGTGAAGGTGGCCGTCATCGGCGTGGTCACCCCCGACGTGCCCATCTGGGACGGCGGCAAGGACGGCATCGACGATGCCACCTACGAGGCCGCCAACGTGGCCGTGGGCAAGGCCATCGATGAGATCGGCGGCCAGGCCGACGTGATCGTGGTCTCCGCCCACATGGGCATGTACGCCGAGTTCGACGAGGAGGGCGGCTCCGACTCCGCCCAGAAGATCCTGGACGACAACCCGGAGATCGACGTGCTCCAGGTGGCCCACAACCACGTCACCGTCAATGAGAAGCAGGGCGACACCGTCATCGGCGGCGTGCGCAACGGCGGCCGGGAGATCGCCCGCTTCGACCTGACTCTGGACGCGGACAACAACGTGGTGGACAGCACCGTGGAGATCGTGGACATGGAGGGCGTGGAGCCCAGCCAGGAGATCCGGGAGATCCCCCTGGTGGCCGAGGCCCATCAGAAGACCATCGACTACATCGCCGGCGGCACCGGCGAGGACGGCGAGCCCCTCCCTCCGCTGGGCTCCACCACCGCCAAGTTCCAGCCTGAGAACGAGATCCGCGGCATCCCCGCCGGCCGTGTCATGGACACCGCCGTCATGGACCTCATCAACAAGGTACAGCTGGAGAACTCCGGCGCCGACGTGTCCGCCGCCGCCCTCTTCAAGGACACCAGCGATCTGCCCGAGGGCGACATCAACTACGGCAACATCTTCGACATCTACAAGTTTGACAACACCCTCTACCGGGTGCCCGTCACCGGCGCGGAGCTGAAGGCCTACATGGAGTGGTCCGCCGAGTGCTACAACCAGTGGAAAGAGGGGGACATCAACATCTCCTTTGACCCTGAGTACCCCGATTACCTCTACGACATGTTCGCCGGCGTGGAGTATGAGATCGACCTGTCCCAGCCCAAGGGACAGCGCATCAAGAACGTCATGTTCCAGGGCGAGCCCCTCCAGGACGACCAGGAGCTGACCCTGGCGGTGAACAACTACCGCTACTCCTCCGCCCTCAAGACCGAGGGCCTGGTGGCCGGCACCAAGGAGTGGGAGTCCTCCAACTCCATCCGCGACATGATCGTGGCCTACTTCGCCGAGCACTCCCCCGTGGCCCCCGAGGTGGATGACAACTGGAAGATCGTGGGCGTGGACCTGAGCGAGGACGATCCCCGCCGCGCCGAGATCATCGGCTACATCAACGACGGTCTGCTGGATCCCCCCTATGCCGCGAGCTACAACCTGGCCGACTACGACGCCCTGGTGGCCGAGGCCCAGGCCAATGCCGCCGCCCAGAACCAGAATGTCAGCGTGGACGGCGTGAAGGTGGGCAGTGCATCCGCCTGGACCATGACCTATGACACCGGCTCCACCACTTATTTCCGCCTCCGCGATATCGCCTACGCCGTGAAGGACACTGCCGCCGCTTTCGACGTGTCCTGGGATAACGGCGTCGTGATCGCCAAGGGCGGCGCCTATACCGCCGAGCCCATCGCCAACAGCACCATGCCCCCCGCTGTGACCGAGACTACCCTCACCGCTGTGGTGGACGGCCAGACTGTAGAGATCCCCGCCGCGGTCATGACCCCCGGCAACTACTGCGTCACCGCCGAGGGCCTGGCATCTCTGCTGGGCGTGAGCGTGGCCCTGACGGACGGCGTGCTCACTATCACCACCGCTGCGTGATCGCATCCCCCCTTCTCGCACCCGGACGGGGCGGCTTTTGCCGCCCCGCCTTTTTTATCCCGATCTTCCGATATCTCCTCCGGATATCCGGAGGATCGCCCCCTTTTTCTTGTATTTTCGGGCGGCGGCCGATATAATGATAAGGTGACTATATCGGTTCGTGAGGGGAGGATATCGCTTGCACATCCATGAAAAAGGGGCCCGGCTGACCGCCGCGCTCTCTCAGCGGCTCCGTTCCGCCGCCCCGGTGATCCTCTTCTACGTCACCCAATTCGTCCTGGTCTTCTCCCTCTTCGGGAGCCAGTACGCCATGGTGCTCTCCGGCTCCACCACCCTCTTCCAGCTCTTCCGCAAGCGGCGGAACGATCGCAGAACGTATATCCAGCTGTTTTTTATCCCTTTTGTACTCTGTCTGTTGGCTTTTCTCGCCTCTCAGGCCCTCTGGCTCTGCCTGCTGCTCAACTTCACGGTCCCCTTTTTCCTGGTGCTGTGGAAGAGCAGTCAGTTCGACCCGAAGGGCTATCTGGGCTTCGCCATGACCTTCGTCTTCCTGGAGCTCCGCCCCCCTGCTCTGGAAGAGCTTCCCATGCAGCTGCTGGTGGTGGCCTTCTGCCACGGCCTGCTGCTGGGGGCGCTGGCCCTCTATGCCCGCCTCTGCCATGTCTCCGACCCGGTCTTGGAGATCCCCGCCAGTCTGGACCGCCTGGCCCAGCTCCTGGAGCAGATCTCCCGTCAGCCCCCCGGACAGGAGGTGTACCGGGAGCTCTACCACACTGCCCAGCATCTCCACCAGCTGGGCTTCGACCGGCGGCGGCTGCTCCACCTGCCTGACCAGCGGCGGAACCAGTACCACCTGCTGGCCCTGTTGTTCCGGAGGACCTCCTACCTCATCGATGACGGGCGCGGGCAGGAGGGCCTCGACCCGGAGCTGTTCTCCCGCACCATCTCCCAGCTGGCCGCAGTGACCGCCCGATGTGCCCGGGCAGAGGGCCCGGAGGCCCGCGAGGCGCTCCTTCTCCGCCTCCGGTCCATGCTGGAGCGGGACGATCTCCCCCAGGGCCGCCTGCGCATCTTCTATCGGGACGCCCTCCGCACCCTCTGTCTCCTCTGTCAGGAGCCCGCCGCACCGGCCTCCCGCCTCCCCTGGCGGCGGGTGCCCTGGCGGGAGGTGCTGCTGGACTTCCGGCAGCGGTGCTCGGTAGACCGCTTCGAGTTCCGCTTCGCCCTCCAGCTGGGAGTGGTGGTGGCCTTCAGCTGCACGGTCAGTTTCCTGTGGGACGTGGAACACGCCTACTGGTTCCCCCTCCACTCCTTTTTGCTCCTCCAGCCCAGCTATGAGGACAGCGCCCACCGGATGGTGACCCGTCCTATCGGCACCGCGCTGGGCTGCATCCTGGTCCACCTGGTCTATCCCCACCTCTCCGGCGTCCTCAGTGTCTTCGCCTTCTCTCTGGTGATGATCTCCCTGATGTACTGCTGCACCCCCGGCACCTGGGTGCACCCCATCTTCTCCACCTCCTTCGCCCTGACCATGGCCACGCTGACCCTGGAGGCCACCGAGGCCATCCAGCTCCGCCTCCTCTACCTGGGCCTGGCTGTATCCCTGGTGCTCATCGTCAATTCCCTCCTCTTCCCCAACCGGAAGGAGCAGCAGTTCCAGAGCAATCTGAGGGAGCTCTGCCGTCTGCAGAGCGTCTACTGGGGGATGGTGCGCCGCCGCCTGCGGGGCCCCATGGACCCCTCGTTCTCCTATGAGCTGCTCTCTCAGTTCCATCTGGTCCACCACGCCGCCTATCTCTACGCCAAGGAGCTCCCCGAGGCGGACCGCCGCTACTACCGCTCCATCCTCTTGACCACCTGGGCCATGTTCGCCCGGCTGGAACAGGTCGCGGGCATGGTCCAGAGCGAGCTCGTCCCGGAAGAGGATATGGGCCTTCTGGACCAGCTTGCCGGACAGGCCGCCGCCCGCATCTTCCCTCTGCAGCTCTCCCTGTCCCGGCTCTCCCCGGCGGACATCCGGCAGCGGGAACTGCGGTCCCTGTTGGGGCGGTACCTGGATGACGGACGGAAGCTCCTGGTCCTGGTCCACGAGGGGGCCCGCCGTCCCGCCGGCGCCCCCAGCTGAGGGGGCCCCCGCAGGCTCTTCTCACGGCGTCTCCCCCGGTCCCACCCTGCTCACCAGCCTCGTCCGGGACCGCCGGTCGGAGGGGCCTCTTCACCCGTTGGGCGATCTGCTGGCCGCGGGGGGATATCCGTCTGCGGTTTTCTACCTCTCCGCAGCTTGACACCGGGACCGGGCGTTTTATAATAACGGTATGATCGTTGATATATCAAGAAAGGAGCCGTCCATGGAAGATTCCCTCCATATCCTGCTCTACCGGGCGTTCCATGCCCAGCGGAACCTCCTTCGGCCCAGTCTGGTGGAGCTGGGCCTGGGCTCTGGCCAGCCCAAGCTCCTGGCCTATCTCGCCGCCCACGGTCCCTGCTGTCAGAAGGAATTGGCGGACTATTTCGATGTGGATCCCGCCAATGTCTCCCGCATGATGGAGAGCCTGGAGAGGGGCGGCTTCGTGACCCGGCAGGCGGACCAGCAGAACCGGCGGCGGGATCTGGCGGAGATCACCGACCGGGGGCGGCAGGCCGGCGCCCGCTGGCGCAGCCGGTGCCGGGAAGTGGAGGAGCGCATGCTCCGGGACTTCTCGCCGGAAGAGCGGGAGCGCTTCAAGGCATACCTGGTCCGGGCCTACCGCAATGCCCGGGAAGAGATGAGGGGGGAGAAGACGTGGGAGAGCTGAAACGCCTGCTGGGCCATCTGGGCCCCTACCGGCGGGACCTGCTGATCGCCGCGCTGATGCTGTTCGTAGAGACCGCCTTCGAGGTGGTGATCCCCGTCCTGATGGCGGATATCATCGATGTGGGGGTGGAGATGCGGGATATCCCCTACATCTTCCACAAAGGGGTGCAGATGGGGGCCTGTGCCGCGCTCGCGCTTGCCACCGGCCTCCTGTACGCCCGCTTCGCCGCCCGGGCTGCCTACGGCTGGGGCGCCCGCATCCGGGATGCCCAGTTCCAGCGGGTGCAGGCCTTCGCCTTCTCCAATCTGGACCACTTCGAGACCTCTTCCCTGGTCACCCGCATGACCACGGACGTGACCGTGATCCAGAACGCGGTGAACAGCGGCCTGCGTCCCCTGGTCCGGGGCCCCACGATGCTGGTGCTGGGGATCGGCCTGTCCTTCTGGCTCAACGCGGAGCTGGCCATGGTCTTTTTGGTGTGCCTCCCCATCCTGGCCGTCATCCTGTTCTTCGTGGTGCGAAAGGTGGCCCCCATGTACAGCCGCCTCCAGCGCTCCATGGACAGGCTCAACAACGTGGTCCAGGAGGGGCTCACCGCCATCCGGGCGGTGAAGGCCTTCGTCCGGGGCGAGTACGAGGAGGAGCGGTTCGAGACGGTCAACGCAGAGCTCATGGAGACCAGTCAGAAGACGTTCCACTACGCGGTGCTGAACCTGCCCGCCTTCCAGCTCACCATGTACACCGCCACGGTGCTCCTCATGTGGTCCGGGGGGAACATGGTCCTCGCCGGCTCGCTCCAGGTGGGCGACCTCACCGGTGTGCTCAGCTATGTGCTCCAGGTGGTCAACTCCTTGATGATGATCTCCAACGTGTTCCTCCTGCTCACCCGCTCTCTGGCCAGCGCCCGGCGGATCTGCGAGGTGCTGGACGAAGAGGTGGTCCTCACCTCTCCCGACGGAGCGGTAGCGGCCGTGCCGGACGGGAGCGTGGACTTCGAGCACGTCTCCTTCAAATATCGGGCGGACGCCAAGGAGCACGCCCTCTCCGGCGTGGACCTCCACATCCCCGCGGGCCAGACCGTGGGCATCCTGGGCGGCACCGGCTCGGCCAAGAGCACTCTGGTGCAGCTCATCCCCCGCCTCTACGACGCCACCGAGGGGGTGGTGAAGGTGGGCGGCCGGGACGTGCGGGAGTACGACCTCCAGGCCCTTCGGGACGCGGTGGGCATCGTGCTCCAGAAGAACGTGCTCTTCTCGGGTACCGTGCGGGAGAACCTCCTCTGGGGGGACCCGGACGCCGATGACGAGGCCCTCTGGGCGGCCTGCCGCGCGGCCTGCGCCGATGAGTTCCTGGAGCGGATGCCCAAGGGCCTGGACACCGACCTGGGCCAGGGGGGCGTCAACGTCTCCGGCGGGCAGAAGCAGCGGCTGTGCATCGCCCGCACCCTGCTCAAGCGGCCCAAGGTCCTGATCTTCGACGACTCCACCAGCGCGGTGGACACCGCCACCGAGGCCAAGATCCGCTCGGCCCTGTCCGGTCTGACGGGGGTGACCAAGATCATCATCGCCCAGCGGATCACCTCGGTGATGGACACCGACCAGATCGTGATCCTGGAGGACGGCCGGGTCCACGCCGTGGGCGACCACGCCTCCCTCCTGGCCTCCGACCCGATCTACCAGGAGATCTATACCTCGCAGATGAAAGGAGGAGAGAACGATGGCTAGGCAGCTCAGCGCGAAAAAGCCCAAGGACCTGGGCTACACCATCCGTACCCTGCTCTCCTACATGGGGCGGCACAAGTTCCTCCTCCTGGCGGTGGCGGTACTGGTGACGGTCAGCGCCCTGGCCAACCTGCTGGGGACCTATATGATCCGCCCGGTGGTCAATACCCTGGCGGAGGGAGACGTCCGTTCTCTGGTCCTGGGGGTGGCGGTGACCGCCGCGATCTACGCTGTGGGGGCTCTGTCCGCCCTGGGCTATACCCAGACCATGGTGAAGGCTGCCCAGAAGGTGCTCTACGACATCCGGCGGGACCTCTTCGCCCACCTCCAGACCCTGCCCCTCCGGTTCTTCGACACCCGGCGGCACGGCGATGTGATGAGTTATTTCACCAATGACGTGGATGCGGTCTCCGATGCCCTGAACAACAGTTTCGCCATGGTGATCCAGAGCTTCATCCAGGTGGTGGGCACCCTGGTCATCCTCTTCATCCTCAACTGGCGGCTGTCCCTGGTGGTGCTGGTCTGTTATGTGGTCATGTTCCTCTATATCCGCTTCAGCGGGAAACACAGCAAAGCCTACTATACCAAGCAGCAGGCCAGCCTGGGAGATCTGGACGGCTACATCGAGGAGATGATGGCCGGTCAGAAGGTAGTGAAGGTCTTCAACCACGAAGCGGAGACCCTCCGCCGTTTCCGGGAGAGGAACGAGTCCCTCCGCCGGGCGGGCACCGGCGCCCAGGGCTACGCCGCCACCATGGTCCCCGCCGTGGTCTCCATCTCCTATATCAATTACGCCATCGTGGCCGTGCTGGGTGGCATCATGGCGCTGAACGGCACCACCGATGTGGGCAGCCTGGCCAGTTATCTGGTGTTCGTCCGGCAGGCGGCCATGCCCATCAATCAGTTCACCCAGCAGTCCAACTTCCTCCTGGCCGCCCTGGCCGGCGCGGAGCGGGTCTTTGAGGTCATGGACCAGTCCCCAGAGGTGGACGAGGGCCGCACCGACCTGGTATACGTCCACGAGGAGGACGGCCGCCTGGTCCCCTGCGCAGAGCGGACGGGGCGCTGGGCATGGCAGAGGCCGGACGGCTCTCTGGTCCCGCTCCGGGGGGACGTGCGCTTTGAACATGTGGATTTCGGCTACGAGGCCGGCCACCCCATCCTCAAGGATGTGAGCCTCTATGCCAAGCCGGGGCAGAAGATCGCCTTCGTGGGCTCCACCGGCGCGGGCAAGACCACCATCACCAACCTCATCAACCGCTTCTACGACGTACAGAGCGGGCGGGTGCTCTATGACGGCATCGACGTGCGGGACATCAAGAAGGACGCCCTCCGCCGCAGCCTGGGCATCGTCCTCCAGGACACGCACCTCTTCTCGGGCACCATCGCGGACAATATCCGCTTCGGCAAGTTGGACGCCACCCAGGAGGAGGTGGAGCGGGCCGCCCGCATCGCCAATGCGGACTCTTTCATCCGCCGCCTGCCCCATGGGTACGACACCATGGTGACCGCCGACGGCGCCAACCTGTCCCAGGGGCAGCGGCAGCTCCTGGCCATCGCCCGGGCCGCCGTGGCCGATCCCCCGGTCCTCATCCTGGACGAGGCCACCTCCTCCATCGACACCCGCACCGAGTCCCTGATCGAAAAGGGCATGGACAGCCTCATGGAGGGGCGCACGGTCTTCGTCATCGCCCACCGGCTCTCCACCGTCCGCAATGCCAACGCCATCCTGGTACTGGAGCACGGACAGGTGGTGGAGCGCGGCGACCACGAGGACCTGCTGGCCCAGAAGGGCGAGTACTACCAGCTCTACCACGGGATGTTCGAGCTGAGCTGACCGTCTCCCCGCTTCGCGGCCGCCCCAGAGGGCGGCCGCTTTTTTATCCGGCCGGGCGAGTATGAAATATTTCTTCATACTCTCTAAAAAAACGGGGGATTCTCCATCCTCCCCTCTTGCGCTATGATGGTCATGATAATGGAGAAGATCGTACGTCCTGACCCCCAGGAGAGGCGTCCGGGCGAATCGTCCAAAGGAGGAGACACTATGATCTACAAGGATCTCCAAGGCCTCAAGCTCTCCGCGCTGGGCATGGGATGTATGCGCCTGCCCCGCAGCAGCGCGGCCGACGGCGACGTGGACGAGGTGGAGACCGCCCGCATGGTGGACTACGCCATGTCTCACGGCGTCAACTACTACGACACGGCCTGGGGCTACCACGACGGCAAGTCGGAGCTCGTCATCGGCAGGGCGCTGAAGAAACACCCCCGGGACAGCTTCTATCTGGCCACCAAGTTCCCCGGCTATGACCTGAGCAACATGCCCAAGGTGAGGGAGATCTTCGAGAAGCAGCTGGAGAAGTGCGGGGTGGACTACTTCGACTTCTACCTCTTCCACAATGTCTGCGAGATGAACATCGACGCCTATCTGGATCCCAAGTACGGCATCCTGGACTACCTGCTGGAGCAGAAGGCCAACGGCCGGATCCGCCATCTGGGCTTCTCCGCCCACGGCAGCTACGACGTGATGAAGCGCTTCCTGGACGCCTACGGGCGGCACATGGAGTTCTGCCAGATCCAGCTCAACTACATCGACTGGGACTTCCAGGACGCCAAGGCCAAGGTGGAGCTCCTCCGCAGCCACGGCCTGCCCATCTGGGTGATGGAGCCCCTCCGGGGCGGCAAGCTGGCCACCCTCTCCCCCGCCGACACCGAGGCCCTGAAGGCCCTCCGCCCCGACGAGACCGTCCCCGCCTGGGCCTTCCGCTTCCTCCAGTCCATCCCCGGGGTGACCATGGTCCTCTCCGGCATGTCCGACTTCCAGCAGATGGAGAGCAACATCCGCACCTTCGAGACCGACCGGCCCCTGGACCAGAAGGAGATGGACGCCCTCCTCTCCATCGCCGCCCATATGACCAGCGGCGTCCCCTGCACCGCCTGCCACTACTGCACCTCCCACTGCCCCATGGGCCTGGACATCCCCCTGTTCATGAAGCTCTATAACGAGCACACCTTCACCGGCGGCGGCTTCCTCGCCCCCATGGCCCTCCAGGCCCTGCCCGCGGACAAGCAGCCCTCCTCCTGCGTCGGCTGCCGGAGCTGCGAGGCGGTATGCCCCCAGCAGATCAAGATACCCGACATCCTTGCGGACTTTGCCGCCAAGCTGAAGGGCTGAACCCCTTCCGCTCCCGACACGGGCCACGGCCCCCTCCGGATATCCGGAGGGGGCCGTGGCTTTTTTCCTGTTCAAGGCTCTAGGGGCTGCCCGTCAAAATAGAACAGTGCCCGGCGGCATCAGCCGCCGGGCACTGTTTTCGCATTTCGCTATGCTGTTTTCCGGCTCAGATCTTGCTGTAGTTGAGCAGCATCTGGGCCACCTCGGCGCGGGTCGCGGCCCCGCCGGGGTTCAGCTGGCCGGCCTCGTTGCCGGACAGGATGCCGTTGCTCACGGCCCAGCCCATGGCCTCAACGGCCCAGGAG
>DWZK01000112.1 GCA_019117605.1 Candidatus Intestinimonas stercoravium
TGAAGGACTGCGTGCGCATCCAGTCCACCTCCGGCACCACCGGCAAGCGGGTGGTGGCCTTCTACACCCAGCACGACATCGACCTGTGGGAGGACTGCTGCGCCCGGGCCATCGTGGCCGCCGGCGGCACCAACGAGGACGTGTGCCAGGTGTCCTACGGCTACGGCCTGTTCACCGGCGGCCCCGGTCTCAACGGCGGCAGCCACAAGGTGGGCTGTCTCACCATCCCCACCTCCTCGGGCAACACCGAGCGGCAGATCATGTTCATCCGGGATCTGAACGCCACCATCCTGTGCTGCACCCCCTCCTACGCCGCCTATATCGGCGAGACCATGAAGGAGATGGGCCTTACCCCCGACCAGATCCCCCTGAAGGCGGGCATCTTCGGCGCAGAGGCCTGGAGCGAGGAGATGCGCCAGGACATCCAGAACACCCTGGGCATCAAGGCCTATGACATCTACGGCCTCACCGAGCTGTCCGGCCCCGGCGTGGCCTTTGAGTGCTCCGCCCAGTCGGGTATGCACATCAACGAGGACCACTTCATCGCCGAGATCATCGACCCGGAGACCGGCGAGGTCCTCCCCGACGGCCAGCAGGGCGAGCTGGTGTTCACCTCCATCACCAAGGAGGCCTTCCCCCTGCTGCGCTACCGCACCCGGGACATCTGCGTGCTCAGTCACGAGAAGTGCTCCTGCGGCCGCACCCATGTGAAGATGACCAAGCCCCGCGGCCGCACCGACGATATGCTCATCATCCGCGGCGTGAACGTGTTCCCGTCCCAGATCGAGACGGTGCTCCTGAACCACGGCTACCCGGCCAACTACCAGATCATCGTGGACCGGGTGCGCTCCACCGACACCCTGGACGTGCAGGTAGAGATGACCCCCGAGATGTTCACCGACAACATGGGCGAGATCGAGCGCCGGCAGAAGGAGCTGGTGGACGGCCTGCGGTCCATGCTGGGCCTGGCCGCCAAGGTCACCCTGGTGGCCCCCAAGTCCATTGTCCGCAGCGAGGGCAAAGCCGTCCGCGTCATCGACAAGCGGAAAATTTAAGGAGGGTACAACGCTATGAGCATGAAGCAGATCTCCGTCTTTGTGGAAAATAAGCCCGGGGCCCTGTACGCCCTCACCGCCGTGCTGGCCCAGGGGCAGATCGACATGCGGGCCCTCTCCCTGGCCGAGACCAAGGACTTCGGCATCGTCCGCCTCATCGTCAACGACCTGTACAAGACCACCACCCTGCTCAAGGACGCGGGCTACGTCCACAGCCTCACCCCTGTGGTGGGGGTGGCCATCCCCGACGTGCCCGGCGGCTTGAACCGGGTGCTCCAGGTGCTCACCGACGCCCGGGTCAATGTGGAGTACATGTACGCCTTCCTGGGCGGTAAGGACGTGGACCACGCCTATATGATCTTCCGGGTGGCCGACGACAAGGCCGCCGAGACCGCCCTGGCCAGCCGGGGCATCCAGGTCCTGGACCAGGAGCAGGTGGAGCGGCTCTGATTTCACAAACAAAACGATAAAAAGGACGCTGGAGCACGCTCCAGCGTCCTTTTTTGCTTATCATCGGGCAGGGGAGAGGGGGAGCCTCCACGGCCCTTACACCATCAGAGAGCACACCAATTCCGCATATCCGGCGGGGTCCTCCAGGGGCAGGTCGGCCAGCAGGAGGGCCTGGCCGTAGAGCAGCTTGGAATACTTCTCCACGGTGGCTTGGTCGCCGGCGTCCACCGCCTTCTTCAGGGCGGCGTAGGGAGCGGAGTCGGCGTTGAGCTCCAGCACCCGCTGGGCCTTCATGTGCTCGCCGCCCTCCAGCTTGCGCATGTAGCGCTCCATCTCCAGGGAGACAGGGCCGTCGGCGGACAGACAGCAGGCGCCCGACTTCAGGATCTTGGAGATGCGGACCTCCTTCACCTGGTCGCCCAACACGTTCTTCACCGCCTCCAGCACGGGCTTGCCGGCCTCGGCCTTCTCCTCGGCCTGCTTCTTCTCCTCGTCGGTCTGGGGCAGGGCGTCCTCGGCGGTGGCGGACATGAACTTCTTGCCGTCGATCTCCCCCAGGGCCTGCATAACGAAGTCGTCCACGTCCTCGGTGCAGTAGAGGATCTCATAGCCCTTGTCCAGGATGCGCTCCACCTGGGGCAGCTTGGCGATCTTGTCCACACTCTCGCCGCAGGCGTAGTAGTAATAGGGCTGGTCCTCGCTCATCCGGTCCTTGTAGGCGGCCAGGGTGGTGTTCTTGCCCTCCTTGGAGGACCAGAACAGAAGCAGGTCCTTCAGCTTGTCCTTGTTCATGCCGTAATCGGCCACCACGCCGTACTTGATCTGGCTGCCGAAGGCGGCCCAGAACTTCTCGTACTTCTCCGGGTCGTCCTTCTGCATCTTCTCCAGCTCGCCCTTGATCTTCTTCTCCAGGGCGTTGGCAATCACCTTCAGCTGCCGGTCGTGCTGGAGGATCTCACGGCTGATGTTCAGGGAGAAGTCGGGGGAGTCCACCACGCCCTTAACGAAGCGGAAGTAGTCGGGCAGCAGGTCGGCACACTTGTCCATGATCATCACGCCGGAGGAGTAGAGCTGCAGGCCCTTCTGGTACTCCCGGGTGTAGAAGTCGTAGGGGGCTTTTGGGGGGATATACAGCAGGGCCTTGTAGGTCACCGCACCCTCGGCGCTGGTGTGGATGACGGCCAGGGGGTCCTGCCAGTCCATGAACTTCTCTTTGTAGAAGCTGTTGTACTCCTCGTCAGTGACCTTGGCCTTGGGGCGCTGCCACAGGGGGACCATGGAGTTGATGGTCTTCCACTCCTTCACCGTCTCCCACTCGGGCTTGTAGTCGTCCCCGGCGTCCTCGGGCTTGGGCTTCTGGCGGTAGTCCTCCACCTCCATGACGATGGGGTAGCGGATGTAGTCGGAGTACTTCTTGATGAGCTCCTGGAGCTTATAGGTCTCCAGATACTGGTCGTAGTTCTCCTCGTCGGCGTTGGGCTTGATATGCATGATGATGTCGCTGCCGGGGGCGTCCTTCTCACAGGGGGTAATGGTGTACCCGTCAGCCCCGTCGGACTGCCACATGAAGGCCTCGTCGCTGCCGTAGGCCTTGGAGATGACGGTGACCGCGTCGGCCACCATGAAGGCGGAGTAGAAGCCCACGCCGAACTGGCCGATGACGTCGATGTCCTCCCCCTTGTGCTCCTGGTCCATCTCCTGCTTGAACTGGAGGGAGCCGCTGTGGGCGATGGTGCCCAGGTTGTTCTCCAGCTCCTCCTTCGTCATGCCCACGCCGTTGTCGGAGATGGTGAGGGTGCGCTTCTCCTTGTCGGGGACGATGGTGATTTTCAATTGGCTGCGGTCCACCGGCACCTGGTCGTCGGTGAGGGCCTTATAGGCCAGCTTGTCCTCCGCGTCGCTGGCGTTGGAGATGAGCTCCCGCAGGAAGATCTCCTTGTGGGTGTAGATCGAGTTGATCATCAGGTCCAGCAGGCGCTTGGATTCCGCCTTAAACTG
>DWZK01000113.1 GCA_019117605.1 Candidatus Intestinimonas stercoravium
TTCTACTCCCTCGATGACTTCGCCAAGCAGCTCTCTGTCCATAACCGCCGCTCCAACGACTTCCCTATGAGACCGCTTAACTGGTCCTCTCCTAACGAGTTCGCCGTCCAATATGTTTGACAAACCTACATCCCCTGCCGGGAGCCGCATACGCGGCGGTGCAGAGATATCGCCGTGATCCCGGTTTTCAGCCGCCCGATCCTGTGGTATCATATCCTATGCACACTTTGAAAAGGAGGATGAGGATATGCTGATCATCCGGGAAGAGACCGCCCTCGACCACGAGGCGGTATATGATGTGGTGAAGCGGGCCTTCGAGAGCGCCGAGCACAGCGACGGCAACGAGCAGGACCTGGTGTCCGCCCTGCGGAAGAGCGCCGCCTTCCTCCCCGCCCTCTCTCTGGTGACCGAGATGGATGGGGCCGTGGTGGGCCACGTCCTTTTCTCCAAGGTCGCCATCGGGGCCCATACCGAGCTGGCCCTGGCCCCTCTGTCCGTATCGCCCGAATACCAGCGCAGAGGGATCGGGACCGCGCTGGTGCGGCGGGGACACGCCGCGGCGGCCGCCCTGGGCTTCCACTGCGCTGTCGTCCTGGGCAGTGAGGACTACTATCCGCGGCTGGGCTATGTACCGGCGGCGCCCTATCAGATCGAGGCGCCCTTCGACGTCCCCTCTGAGAACTTCATGGTCTGCTGGCTGGCGCCTGCCCCCTCCCCCATCCGCGGGACCGTGGTATACGCCCCCGGATTCGGGCTGGAGCAGGGATAGGGGCGGACGTCAGTCCCAGCCCTTCAGCGCCTCCGCGATCTGCCCGTAGCTCTCATCGATCCCCGGCATCAGCCGGGCGGCCCCTTCCAGGTCGCCTGCCCGCAGGCGCTCCACCTGCTCGCTCACCCGCTGCTGCAGGGTCGCCATGGACAGGTTGGCCGCCACCCCCTTGAGGGTATGGGCCGCCCGGAAGGCGGCGTCCGCGTCTCCCCGGGCCAGGGCCTCCTTCAGCGCCCCGTAGTTGGGGTCTGCCGGGAACTTCTTCAGGAAGCGCTCCAGCAGTCCCTCGTTGTTCATGAAGCGCTCCAGCGCTCCGTCCACATCCACGCCGGCCCGGACCAGGGCCGCTCTGATGTCCTCCCGCATATTCAGATCCCCTCCTGTGTCTCTCCGGCCGCGCCGGGTGCGTACAGCTTGCGGATCTCTCCCTCCACGGTGAGGAAGCTCTCCAGCAGTGCGGGATTGAACACGCCGCACTTCCCGTCCAGGATCATCTGTACTGCCGTCTCGAAGTCAAAGGCGCTCTTGTACACCCGCTTGCTCACCAGGGCGTCGTACACGTCGGCCAGGGAGACGATCTGGGCCCAGATGCTGATCTCGTCCCCCTTGAGCCCGTCGGGGTAGCCCCGGCCGTCCCATCGCTCGTGGTGGTGGCGGGCGATGTCGCAGGCGTAGTCATAAGCCTCGCTGTCCCGGAGCTGGGGGATGCGCTCGAGCATCTGGCAGCCCTGGGCGGCGTGGGTCTTCATGACCTCGAACTCCTCCGGGGTGAGCCGTCCCGGCTTGTTCAGGATGGCGTCGGGGATGGAGATCTTGCCCACGTCGTGCATGATGGCCGCCAGGGAGATGCTGTCCACCTCCTCGGGGGTGAGCCCTTCGCCGAAGCGGGTGCGCTCCAGCATGATCTTGGTGATGTCGTGGATCCGCTGGACGTGGTCCCCGGACTCGCAGCTCCGGAACTCGATGGCGGTGGACAGGGCCTCGATCAGTCCCCGGTTCAGGTCCATGATCTTGTTGGCCTGCCGCCGGATCTCACTGCGCTGGGTGGCTACCATGTGGTCCAGCCGCTCCCGGGCCCGGAACAGCTCGATCACCGAGCCCACCCGGCGGGAGACCACATAGGGGATCACCGGCTTGTTGATCACGTCCATGACCCCCAGCTCATATGCCTCCCGCACCACAGCGGCGCTGTCCTCCGCCGTGATGAGGAACACGGGGATCCGCGCCAGGAGGCCCTGCTCCTTCATCCGATGGAGCACCTCCATGCCGTCCATCACAGGCATGATCACATCCAGCAGCACCGCGCAGATCTCATCCCTGTGGGCCTGGAGCTTCTCCAGGCCCTCTCTGCCGTCTTCCGCCTCCAGGATCCGGTAGGTCTTTTTGAAGATCTCCGCCAGCAGGGCCCGGTTGAGCTCTGTGTCGTCCACGATCAGCAGGGTATCCAATCTGCCCGGATGCAGTTCTTCGGTCATATCGGTCATATCTCTTCTCCTATCGTGCCCCCGCGTCAAAAGAAGTCCCTTTTCCCCGGGCCGGCGCCGTCCAAGTATGTGTATCTTACATTATCCGCGCCGTCTTTGTCAACCGGACGCGTCCGGGGGAGCGGGAGAAGGCCGATCCCCTCTCCAGCGGAGGGGCCGGCCTTCTCCTTTTTCATCTATATCATTTCTTCCAGTCGAACACGTCCCGGTTCTTGACGAAGTACTCCACACCGGAATAGAGAGTAGTGATCACGATCAGCGCCGTGCACACCGTGTCCACCACCGGCGGCACGGGGAGCAGCATCACGCAGAGGCAGACCATGGTCGTAAAGGTCTTTACCTTTCCAGACCATGCAGCAGCGATGACCCGGCCGTTGTCCACGGCCACCAGGCGCAGCCCGGTGACGGCGAACTCCCGGGCCACCACGATGAGCACCGCCCAGGCCGGGAGCCTCCCGCACTGGATGAACCACAGCATGGCGGAGAGGACCAGGAGCTTGTCCGCCAGGGGGTCCATGAACTTGCCGAAGTCGGTGATCTGGTCGTAATGCCGGGCCACATAGCCGTCGATGAAGTCGGTGACGCTGGCCAGGACGAAGATGGCCAGGGCGATATAGTTGGCATGGGGCGGGTCCAGATAGAGGACCAGCAGGAACAGGGGGATCATGACCACGCGGGCCATGGTGAGCTTATTGGCAGTATTCATCGGTCACGCCTCCTCGATCTCTCCGGTCAGGTCCCCGTCGGATACGCCGGTCATCCGCACGTCCACGAAGGTCCCTGCCGGGATCTGTCCGGCGGCAGTGAAATATACATGGCCGTCGATGTCCGGGGAGTCGGCATAGGTCCGGCCCACCCAGCAGCCCTTCTCCGGGTCGAAGCCCTCGCAGAGGACCTCCATGACGGTGCCCAGGCGGCTCTCGTTCCAGCGGTCCATGACCCGGGACTGGAGGTCCACCAGCAGCTCCGCCCGGTGCCGGGCCACGTCCTCCGGCACCTGGTCGGGCATGGCCGCCGCGGGGGTGCCCTCCTCACAGGAGAAGGGGAATATCCCCGCCCGCTGGAAGTCGTACTGAGGCAGCAGGCGGCAGAGCTCCTCGAACTCCTCCTCCCCCTCTCCGGGGAAGCCCACGATGATAGAGGTGCGCAGCACCAGGTCGGGGACCGTCGCCTTGAGCCTGTCGATCACATCGTGGATCAGGGCGCTGTCCCCCCGGCGGTGCATAGACTTGAGGATCTTGTCGCTGAGGTGCTGGATGGGGATGTCCAGATACTTCACGATCTTAGGCTCCCGGGCGATGACGTCGATCAGTTCCCCGTCGATCTCATCGGGATAGAGATAGTGGAGCCGGATCCAGTGGAAGGGCAGCCTGCACAGCTCGGTGAGGAGCTCCGCCAGCCGCCGGCGGCCGTACAGGTCGATGCCGTAACGGGTGATATCCTGCGCGATCACCAGGAGCTCTTTCACGCCCGCATCCGCCAGGCCCCTGGCCTCTTCCAGCAGGGACTCCATGGTCCGGCTGCGGTAACGGCCCCGGAGGGAGGGGATGACGCAGTAGGCGCAGCGGTTGTCGCAGCCCTCGGCGATCTTCAGATAGGCCATATAGCCGGGAGTGGACACCATCCGGGCCCCATCCTCGATGGTATGGTCGATGTCGCCGAAGTAGGTGGGCGCATCCCCCTCCACCGCGGACTGGATGGCGGGCACGATATCGGTATAGCTGCCGGTACCCAGGATGCCGTCTACCTCGGGCAGCTCCTCCAGGATCTCGTCCTGGTAGCGCTGGCTCAGGCAGCCCGTCACCAGCAGCTTGCCCAGGCGCCCCTCCTGCTTGAGCGGGGCGATGGACAGGATGGTGTCGATGGCCTCGCTCTTGGCGGAGTCGATGAAGGCGCAGGTGTTCACCACCGCCACATCCGCCCCGTCCGGCTCGCCCACGACCTCATAGCCCGCGTCCCGGCAGAGGGCCATCATCTGCTCTGTGTTCACCAGGTTCTTGGCACAGCCAAGGGATACAAATGCAACTTTCAACCGTCATTCTCCTGTCTTGATGTATCATTCCAGGCCCGCGCCGCAGTAGGCGCGCAGGCCGGCGCTGATGTCCTCCCAGCGGTAGCCCCGGCGGGCCAGGGCGTCGGAGGCCTTTTTCCGGACCTTGGGGTCCTCCAGCTCCTCCGGGCGCCACTTCTTCCCCAGGAATGCCAGGATGCCCCGCTCCGGACCGGGGGCCTCCTCCGCCGCGGCCTCCCAGAAGGCCCGGGGCACCCCCCGCCGGTAGAGCTCCTGCTCGATCCGGTAGGGGCCGTACCCCTTCCCGGCGTAGTGGCGGACCAGGGTCCGGGCGTAGCTCTCGTCATCCAGGAGGCCCAGGCCCTCCAGCCAGTCGGCGGCGTCCTCCGCCGCCTGAAGATCCGCTCCCTTGGCCGTCAGCTTGCCGGTGAGCTCCCGCCGGGACATGGGGCGCAGGGAGAGCAGGTCCATGGCGCGCTCCCGCACCTGCCGCCGCCGGGCGGCGTCCTCCAGCGCCGCGAGGGCGTCGCCGTCCAGCTCCATCCCCGCGCAGAGGCCCTGGGAGACCACCTCGCTCTCCCCCACCCGGAGGATGTCTCCGCTGTCCAGATGGACCAGTACCCGGCCCTTCTTCCTCTGGCTGGCGGAGAGCTTACTGATCCGCATCCTCGAAGTCCTCCGCGGACACGTCCACCGCCCGGCCAGCGGCCTTGGCCGCCGCCTTGGCCTGCGTGGGCAGGAGCTTGTAGGCGTCCCGCCGGATGTCCGCCTCCAGCTTGGCGGCGGCCTCCGGGTCGTCCCGGAGGAACTGCTTGGCGGCGTCCTTGCCCTGGCCCAGACGGGTCTCCCCCATGGCGAACCAGGAGCCGGACTTCTGCACCAGGCCCAGCTGGACGCCGAGGTCGATGAGCTCCCCGTATTTGGAGATGCCCTCGCCGAACATGATATCGAACTCGGCGGTGCGGAAGGGGGGCGCCACTTTGTTCTTGACCACCTTGGCCCGGACGTGGTTGCCCACCATCTCGCTGCCCACCTTCAAGGTCTCCACCTTCCGCACGTCGATCCGCACGGAGGCGTAGAACTTCAGGGCCCGGCCGCCGGTGGTGACCTCCGGGTTGCCGTACATGACCCCCACCTTCTCCCGGAGCTGGTTGATGAAGATCACGATGCAGTTGGTCTTGGCGATAGAGCCGGCCAGCTTCCGCAGGGCCTGGCTCATGAGGCGGGCCAGCAGGCCCACATGGGAATCCCCCATGTCCCCCTCGATCTCCGCCCGGGGGGTGAGGGCGGCCACCGAGTCCACCACCACCACGTCGATGGCGCCGGAGCGGACCAGGGCCTCGCAGATCTCCAGGCCCTGCTCGCCGGTGTCCGGCTGGGAGATCAGCATGGAGTCGATATCCACCCCCAGCGCTCTGGCGTAGGAGGGGTCCAGGGCGTGCTCGGCGTCGATGAAGGCCACCTCGCCGCCCCGCTTCTGGGCCTCAGCCACGATGTGCAGGGCCAGGGTGGTCTTGCCCGAGGATTCGGGGCCGTAGATCTCGATGATGCGCCCCCGGGGCACACCGCCGATGCCCAGCGCCAGATCCAGGGACAGGCTCCCGGTGGGGATGGCCTCCACCACCACGCTGGCGTTCTCCCCCAGGCGCATGATGGACCCCTTGCCGTAGGTGCGTTCGATCTGGGCCATACAGGTCTCCAGGGCCTTCCGCTTGTCGCTGGCCGGCCCGGGAGTCTCCATCGCCGTCTTCTTCTTATCTGCCATGTATCCGATCCACTCCGTTCTCTTATCTCAAGTCAGCGGTCCACCGTGCCCTCCACCACCCGCCAGATGCCGCGGGTGTCCTGGTGGGTCACGATGTTCTCAAAGCCGTTCTGCGCCATGATGCGCTCTACGTCGGCGGCCTGTCCCGCCCCGACCTCGAAGATCAGGCTGCCGCCCAGGCGCAGGGCGGTGCCCCAGCGGGCCGATATGGCCCGGTAAAAATCCAGCCCGTCCTCTCCCCCGTCCAGGGCCGCCCAGGGCTCATAGTCCCGGACGGACACATCCAGGCCGTAGAGGTCCCTGTGGGGGATGTACGGCGGGTTGCAGGCGATCACGTCGAAATCCCACAGGACCGCGTCGGGAGGGGACATGGCATCCGCCTTCACGCAGGTCACACGGGCATTGAGCTCGTTGCGCCGGATGTTCTGCTTGCACACCCGGAGGGCGGGCTCGGACAGGTCGGCCAGCACCACCCGGCAGTTGGGCGCTCTGGAGGCCACCGCCAGGCCCACGCAGCCGCTCCCGGCGCACAGGTCCAGCACCCGGGCCCCCTCCCCCGCCGCACGGGCCAGGAGGATGGCCCGCTCGGCCAGCACCTCCGTATCCGACCGGGGGATGAGCACGTCCCGGGTGATGTCCAGGGGCAGGCCGTAGAACTCCCACTCCCCGATGATATAGGCCACCGGCTCCCCGGCCAGACGCCGCCGGGTCAGCTCTCCCACCTTCTCCTCCACCTCTTTGGACGCGTACAGGGGCAGGTCCCGGAAGAACTGCTCCCGGGTCTTGCCGGCGGCGAAGCTCACCAGCTCCCGGGCCTCCAGCTGGGCCATCTCCACACCGCCCGCCCGCAGCTGCCGGCGGGTGTCCAGATACAAGTTGTTGTAGGTGGTCGCCATAGCCTCACCTTCCGTCCTCTCGTTCTCTATCTGCTCACCACTGATCCTTCCCCTTCTCCGAGGGCAGGACCTCCTTGAGGGCCGCGATCCCCACCTCGATCATGGAGTCATCCGGCTCGAAGGTGGTCCAGCGCTGGATGGCCATGCCGGGGCGGCGGACGATCCGGCAGATCAAGCCGTCGTGGCCGCCCACATAGCGGTTGATCTCCCAGGTGATCCCCACCACCAGCGGCAGGAGCAGGAGGTGGACCAGAGTGCGCATCCAGGGGTTCGTGAACCGCCAGAAGGCGAACACGATGCTGGAGAGGATGATGGACACCACGATGACCACGAACAGGAAGCTGGTCCCGCACCGGGGGTGGTGCTTGGGCTGGGCCCGCACGTTCTCCACCGTGAGCTCCAGCCCCTTCTCGTAGCAGAAGATCGTCTTGTGCTCCGCGCCGTGGTAGGAGAACACCCGGCGGATGCTCTTGGTCTTGGAGCACAAGATCAGATAACACAGGAAGATGACCACCCGGGTCACCCCCTCCACCAGGTTCCGCACCCACAGGGGGATGTGGGGGAAGAAATACATGACCGCCCCGGAGAGCAGGGTGGGCAGCACGAAGAACAGCAGCACGGAAAAGGCCATGCCCAGCACCACCGCCAGGGTGGTGACCACGCTCATGGCCTTTTCGCTGCCCAGCTTCTCATCCAGCCACTGCTCGAACCGGGAGGGCTCCTCCTCTTCCTCCTCTTCGTCCTCAGGATAGAACTCCGCCGAATACATCAGGGCGGTGACCCCGGTGTACATGGACACGCAGAAATTGACCACCCCCCGGATAAGGGGCAGGCCCAGTACCGGATAGCGGTCCTTGATGAGCTTCCGCTCCTCTGTCTTGATCTCCAGCCCGCCGTCCGGCTTCCGTACCACCACGGACTTCTTCTCCGGGCCCAGCATCATGATCCCTTCGATCAGCGCTTGGCCCCCGATGGTGGTGCGGAAGGGCCGCGCACACGCCGGGCCGCTGGAATGGTTCGCTTCTTTCGCCATCTATGTCATAGCTCCTTGCTGTGTCTGCTTTTCTCCTCCGGCAGGCCGAAGGGCTCACCGCAGGTATTTTACCAGATGCGGCCGCCGATCGCAAGCCGCGATCGAAACTTATGTTCCAATGGGCAGGCGGATGGTGACGATGCAGCCGCCCCCCTCCGCGTTGCCGATATCCAGCCTGCCGTTGTGGCGGGTGACGATCTCCTCGCATACCGCCAGGCCGATGCCGGAGCCCCTGGCCTTGGAACTGCCCTTATAGAACTTATACTTCACATGGGGCAGCTCGTCCTCGGGGATACCGGGACCGTAGTCCCGGATGGTGATCACCGCCGCATCCCCCTCCTGATGGATGGCCGTGTCGATCCGGTGGCCGCTGCCGCCGTGCTTGGCGGCATTGTCCAGCAGATTGCAGAACACCTGCCGCATCCGCTCCGGGTCGCCCGGGATGGGGGGGAACTCCTCTTCGCAGTCGGTGTGGGTGAGGACGATGCCCTCCCGCCGGAAGAACTCTGTATAGGTGTACACCGCGTCCTCCAGCTCCGCCTTGATGTCCATGGGCTCCACGGAGAGGGTGAAGCGCCCGTCCTCGATGCGGGAGAACTCCAGCAGCTCCTCCACCATGTTGGTGAGCCGCCGTGCCTCGGAGACGATGATGCCCATCCCCTTCTTCACGTCGGAGGCGTCCCGCACCTCGCCGTTCATGATGGTCTCCGCCCAGCCGTTGATGGCGGTCAGCGGTGTGCGCAGCTCGTGAGACACCGAGGAGATGAACTCGGACTTGAGCTTCTCCGACTGTTTGATCTTCATGGACATGTCGTTGACCGCGTCGATGAGGTCGCCCACCTCGTCATCGTACTTCTTCTCCATCTGGATGCCGTAGGAGCCCCCGGCGATCCGCTTGGCCGTGTCGGTGACCGCCATGACCGGCTCCACGATGGAGCGGACGAAATAGAGGTTGGAGAAATATACCAGGAGCACGATCGCCGCGCCCACCGCCAGGGCCACCGCCACGATCTTCATCACCTGCAGATCCGCCCGCTCCAGGGAGGTGACGATGCGGATGACCCCCATCAGCGTCCCGTTGGCGCTGAGGATGGGGGCGGAGACCGACATGATGCGCTCCCCCGTGTCGGGCGAGGACCCCGTCCACGGGGTCTGGGCCCGGTCCCCGATGGCCGACGCCACGTCCGGGGTGTCGGGATAGGACCCGGGCAGGGTCAGGTCATTGGTAGAGCGGTAGATGCTGCCGTTGGCGTTGATGATCTGCAGCTCCAGCCGGTTCTTGTCCGCGAAGGTCTGGACATAGTTGCTGGCGCTCTGCAAGAACTCGCTCTGGGAGCTGATGCCGCTGAAAAAGGGCAGAGACGAGGTGATCCGGGAGTCCAGCCCGATGCTCATGGTGGAGTAGAAATAGCTCCCGATGGCCGCCGAGAATGCGGCCACCGCGAAGAGCACGATGAGGAGCACCGCCGAGATGCTGTTGAGCATCCAGCGCCTCCGTATCCCTTTTCGTCTCGCCAAATCTGTTCCCCCTCACCCTAGGATGGCCCCGCAGGCCCGGTCTAAAAGCCCCACTTGTACCCATACCCCCACACTGTGGTGATATAGGTGGGGTTCGTGGGGTCGTCCTCGATCTTGATGCGCAGGCGGCGGATGTTCACATCCACTGTCTTGAGCTCCCCGAAGGAGTCCCGGCCCCACACCGTGTCCAGGATCTCGTCCCGGGAGAGCGCCTTCCCCGGGTTCTCCATGAAGAGCTTCATGATGGAGTACTCCACCTGTGTCAGCTTCACCCGCTGGCCGTTCTTCTCCAGGGTACGGTTCCGCGTGTTGAGCAGGAAGGGCGGCTGCCGGATCTCCCCGCTGTCCGCCGCCTCGTCCCCGCCGGTGCGGCGGTAGAGGGCGTCCACCCGGGCGGTGAGCTCCGCCGGCGAGAAGGGCTTGGTCACATAGTCATCCGCCCCGGTCATCAGGCCCGTCACCTTGTCCATCTCCTGGGTGCGGGCGGTGAGCATGATGATGCCGATCTTGGAGTTGCTGGCCCGGATCCGGCGGCAGACCTCGAAGCCGTCCATATCGTCGGGGAGCATGATGTCCAGGAGCGCCACCTTGATATCCGGGTTCCGCCGCAGCTGGGCCAGGGCCTCTTCCCCGGTCCCCGCCTCGATGGCCTCGTAGCCCGCCCGCTTGAGATTGATCACCACGAAACTGCGGATATTGGCCTCATCTTCCAGCACCAATACCTTGCGCATGTCTATCCGCTCCTCTCTAATATGCCGGCACCCATTCGGGTTGGATCAGGTGGAACAGTGTCTTGAGCTCCTCTGCATCCACGCCGCAGTCCCAGCCGCTGTCCTGGAAGAACTCTGCGGCATAGATGGCGTCGTCCTTCGTGAGCAGGACGAAGCGGTCCCCCGCCTGGGCGCGGATGGTCTGGTTCGGACCGGTGAGCCGGTAGATGGCCAGGAACGGCTGGGGGGCCTCCCCCTCTGCCCCTTCGGTATAGGGGTAGAACAGCACCCCCCGCTCTTCGCTGCTGGAGTCATCCTGCCGGGCCAGGGCGATGTGCCCGATCCAGCGGGAGGGGAGCTCCAGATACCAGCCGTCCTCCCCGTTGTAGTAGGTGGTGGAGATCACGGTGGCCTCCCCCGCCATATCATACTGGATCCACTGCACCGACCAGAAGTTCTCCGCGCTCCCCGGCGTGTTCAGCCCCGGGAAGGCGGTGGGACGGGGGACCTCCAGGAAGCTGTCCCCGTTGATGTCCTGGATGGAGATGTTATTGCTCAGGCGGATGGTCTTCTCGCTCATCCCCGTGGCCGGGTCCAGGGTCACGTTCACCAGGGCCCCGTCCCGATAGGCGAAGATGTCGGTGATGACCCCCGTGGTCAGGTTGGAGGTGACGAAGAGAGCGGGCTCGGCGCTCTCTCCGTTCTTCAGATAGCCGTTGAGAGGCCTGGAGTCGCTGACCAGGCCGGTGATCGCATTGGAAAAGGGCGCGCTGCTGCTGAGCACCATCTGCCCGTCCCGGTAGTCGTAGTAGTCGGCCTGGCAGATGCCCTCCACCGTGTTCAGGTCGAGCAGCACCAGCTCCTGGAGGTTGTCCTTGTCCATGTCGATGAGGGCGTAATCCGTGTAGGACACCGCCGGGAGGATGGCCGCCGCCTCCTCTCCCCGCAGGGAGTAGGCGGTCAGGCGGTAGATCCTGTCGCTCAGCCGCCAGCTGATCACCAGCTCCTTGTCTGTGCGGCCCGCCTCGTCCGCGTAGCCGTCCAGATCCACATAGGAGATGCTGTTGATGGCCGTACCGTCCCCCTCGATGACGTGCTCCATGGCGTAGTCGCCGTCTTCCGTCTGTTTGAAGACGTAGATCTTCAGCGGGGGGGACCCGTCCACTGCGGTGGTGCGGAAGAAGGCCACCGCCTCCTGCACCCCGTCCCCATCCAGATCCATGAGCTGGACAGGCTGGGTATTGCTCCCGGAGACCGGGCCCGCATACTCCGCATTGGAGTTGCGGATCAGGTCGATCTGATCCTGGAGCTTCTCGTAGTCCTCCGCCGCCTTCGGGACAGCATACAGGTCCTCCGGCCCGCTGAAGGCGCATCCGCCCAGAAGCAGGAGCGCCCCCGCCAAAAACGGGGCGCCCCAATGTCGTCTCCCCATATCTGCCCTCCATCGCTGTGTGTCCATCGGGCGCACCCGAAGGCGCGGGCCGTCTCCCGCCCCGTCCAGATGCGCTCCACAGGCGGAGCGACCGCCCCGCCGCATGATGTCTTCTTTTTATCATAGCATAGATCCCGGCATTTTGGTATGGGGTATCTCCTATTTTTCTTGCCAGCGCGATAAAATTTACACTTGCATAACACTTCCCTTTCCGCTATACTTATAAGAGATGCGCCGGTATGATGGAATTGGTAGACGTGACGGACTCAAAATCCGTTGGTGGCGACATCGTGTCGGTTCGAGTCCGACTACCGGCACCAGCTCGTCGCAAGCGACATACCGCTTGCGACGAGCTTTTTCATTTTATTACAAAGCTCATCGCGCGCTCATTCTGCTGCTCCTCGCTTCCAAACCGGACCCGCTGTCGCTGGGCTCCGGTTTGGGTCCGCCGCTGCGCGGCGGTTTTGTCTTATTACGAGAAAATGTCGATCTTGACCGCCCCTTCCACATGGTCTCAAAGTCCGCTTTGCGACCACGTCTTTTTATGCCTATGGCAAAAAAGACGTCATCCGCCCGCTCCCTTGCTCCTCCTTTCCAAATCGAACCCGCTGCGCTGGGCTTCGATTTGGTTTTGGGCGGAAACCTGGAGGCATTGGCATCTATACTGTTGCGATATTTCAGCTCGTCGCAAGCGACATATCGCTTGCGACGAGCTTTTTCATTTTATTACAAAGCTCATCGCGCGCTCATTCTGCTGCTCCCCGCTTCCAAACCGGACCCGCTGCGCTGGGCTTCGACCTAGCCTCTGGGCGGAGACCTGGATGATCTGGCATCTATACCGTTTCCTGACTTTTTCTCACGCAAACTATTTGGGCCAAGGCGCAGCTGTTCAAAATGAGATACATCTTATGGGACTCTCCCAATATGGATAAGCAGAGCAGCGACGAGCCCCCGGCCTTGCACAGATCCATAAGCCTGCTCAGCCTCATTTTATATGAGCGAAAACGCCGGCGCAAAGCAGGGATGGTCATTTCCTGTATTCGGATATAAGCGGAGCGGCACAGCTGACGCTGTGCCGCTCCGCTTATATCGCAGATCTTCCTGCCCGGGTATTTTGTCGTTCTTTCTCTGTACAGTCTGGGGCGATCCGCAGCTAAGATGCCCTGCCGCTCCGATACGAGGTCTTTGGAAGCAGATACCGCGGACCGAAGACCTATTTTGCCACGATCTCGCAGAAGCGCATGAGAATCGTGGCGACCTCCGCACGGGTGGCGCTGCCGGCGGGATCCAGTATGGAGCCCTCCTTGCCGGAGATGAGGCCCTTGCCGACGGCCCAGATCATAGCCTCTTCCGCCCAGTCGGACACGCTAGCGGCATCCGCGAAGGCGCTCAGACCGCCCCCGGCAGCCACATCCATGTTCTGCCGCTTGGCGAAGTTGTACAGGATGACTGCCAACTGCTCACGGGTCACGTTGTCGTCGGGACCGAACCTGCCGTCGCCATAACCGCTCACGATGCCGGCTTCAGCAGCCCAGTTCACCGCCGCAGCGTACCACTGATCCGCCGCCACGTCGTCAAAGGCGTTCGCCGCGGACACGGGCTCGCCAGCCGCTCTGTGCAGGATCTGCGCCGCCATGGCTCGGGTGAGGAGGGCATCAGGCGCAAACTGAGTGGCGCTCACACCGTTCATCAGGCCCTTATCGGCGGCATAGGCTACTGCCTCCTGATACCAGGCATCCGCAGGCACGTCCAGGAAGGGCAGTCCGTCCGCAGGCACATCGCCCGCAGGCACGTCGCCGTCGTTCAGGTCGGTGGTAAAGGACGCCTCGATGGTGTGCCCGCTGCGGACATCCTCGAAGGTGTAGGTGGCCACAGCGCCCACATTCTTGCCGTCCACCACCACAGACTGGATCTGGTAGCCCTCATCGGCGCGGATGGTGAAGGTGCGGTCGCTGCCGCGGGTGACGCGGACATTGCCGCTGGGAGCAATGGTGCCGCCCTCGCCGGCCTCGGCCCGGATGGTGTACCGGGCAGAGCTGCCGGAGGAACTGCCGCCGCTGGTCTCACGCGCCACCGTCACGGTACAGGCGGCAGTCAGGCCGTTGGAAGCGGTCGCGGTGATGGTAGCGGTGCCCTCAGAGACCGCCGTCACCAGGCCATTCCTGTCCACGGTGGCTACGGCATCATTGGAGCTGCTCCAGGCGATCTCCTTGTCCGTAGCGTCCTCGGGCAGCACGGTGGCGGTCAGCTGGCTGGTCTCGTCAGGGGCGAGGGTCATGGCATCGTCGTTCAGGGCGATGCTCTCCACGGGGATCTCGCCGGGGCCGCCCGCCCCGACCGTCACTGCGCAGGTGGAGGTCAGGCCATTGGACGCCGCCACCGTGATGGCAGCAGTACCGTCGGACACCGCCGTCACCAAGCCGTTCTCGTCCACAGTGGCCACCTCATCATCGCTGGAAGCCCAGGTCAGCTCCGTGTTCGTGGCGCCAGACGGTTTGATGGTAAGACCATCCGCCAGATCGAAGGTCTCATGCTCATCGGAGCTGAGGACAAGGTCGGAGACCGCCAAGCTCAGATACTGGACAGGGATCTCCGTATCAGCCACCCGGGAGAAGTCGGAATATAGCTTGGCATCCGCCCAGTCGGCGTGGGCGCCAGCCGCGACATTTTTCGAATAGGTGACCTTCAGCGTCAGCGTCTGGGCATTTTCCGGGATCGTGCATTCCAGCACCTGATAGGGGGTGTCAACAGCCAGCCCCGTAGCGGTGCCGATTTTTTCTCCGTCCACGATCACGTCGAACGTCAGCGTTTGGCCCTTTACGTTCGAGTCGGGATTGCTCGCCTGCGAATGGTCCAAGCCCACCTTAGCGGTGAACTTGGTAATGCCCATGCCGGAAATGTCATAGATGGTCTCACAATTCGCATGAGCGCCCAGGCCCTTATCAAAGGTGACGACTTCATTGGTCTCCGGGTCGATCAGCGTCATCTTGGTGGGAGCACCGCTGATCTCATAGTCCTTTTGTGTCTCATGATTGGCCCAGCCGGTGGTAGATCCCGGTCCCCAATCCAGGTCGGAGAGCCAGATCTCATTTTTGCAGATCACGCGGATGGTGTAGGTCCTTGTGGTCTGGCCGTTGGGGGAGGTCACGGTCACGGTAACGGTGTTCACCGGGTCTCCGCCGTCTTCGGGCACGCCCACGTCGCCGAAGAAGCTGCACGGGCCGGTCACTGCGCCGGTCCCGGCCGCATATTCGGCTACGGTCTCATAGGACACCTTCGCGTTCTCCTGTACCGCGACAGCATGCAGTGTCGCGGTCTTACTGCCGTGATCGACGGCAGTGTACTCAGTCACATCGGGGTCAAAGCCGGTCTCGCCGTCGTGGACAAGGGAGATGCCTCCCAGATCCAGCGAATAGAGCGCCGCATCATCGGCGTCCTGTTTGACGAGTTCCAAGGTGTAGACGTTATCGGTCGCTCCGTTCTCCGCCACCACCCGGATCTCCGCAGTGGCGCGGGTCCCGGTGAGGGAGAAGGGCGTTCCGTTTTCCACCGTTTTCCCATCGACATCGATAAAGACGGCAGCCGCGCTGTCGCTGGCCGCGGCCTCCAGGGTAACGGTCTCGCCTACGATCACACGCCCCAGGTCAAGACTCTCGCCTATGGCGATCTCCTTGCCGTCGGCTTTAAGGGACTGCAGCGCCGCGTCGGAAGAGATATCCCTCAAGACCACCACGCGGTAAATCGTGAGGGAGTGCCCGGAGGCGGGGACAACGTGCAGTTCCAGCACATTCAGTTTATACTCCAGGGGCAGCGTCATCGCTTCGGTGTAGTCTCCCAGCTCCCTGTCGTTGAACCGCACCTTGATCGTAGCACCGGGATCGGCAGTCTGGGCGGCAAAGGTCATGGTGCCGGCAGTTCCGCCGTCCAGATGATAGTACCGCGTCTCTTCGTCAAAGGCGATCTGGTCTTCGCCGGCACTGGCGGTCAGCGAAGAGAGGGCGCTGTCGCCGCTCTTGAAGCGGCGGAAGGTGATGGTGTACTCTTTTGCCATCTCGCCGTTGGCCACTGTGACCACATAATCTGTGACGTCCTGTTCAAGCGTCACCATACCGGCTCCCGTGACGGTGGCCGCCGCCTGAGCGGGCCGCGCGGTAACGGTCACGGTATCCACATCGCCGGGCAGATCGGCGGTATACTCGGTGACCTCCGGGTCGAATGCGGGAGAGAGCGCCACGCCGCCCGCCGAAAGAGCGGAGAGGTCCGCGTTCGTGGGGTCGTTCTCCTGCGCGGGGGCTTGGATCGCGTCGCTGACCACCGGTGCGCCGAAATGTCCCTCGGCATCGGCAGGGGCCACTACGGCTTTGACCCACTTCCCGCTGGTCTCAGCGGTGATGGCAAGCGCGCTGCCAGCGGCATCCTCTATCCGGGAATACACGCCATCCGCGCTGTCGGCCACATACCAGGCGATGACAGAATCCGTGTCCTCATCGCCCTCCGGATCGGTAAACGTGTAATCCAGCGTCACCTCGCCATCGCCGGCGGTCAGCTCCGCTTCGCCGGCGATAGGGGCTTGGTTGCTGGAAGCAAATGCGATCGTGGAAGCTTCCTCTCCGTCCTCCTTCAGCGTAAAGTCGGCGAATTCATAGAATTTGGGCTCGTGCATCACTGTGCCGTTTTTCGAGCCGCCGTAGGCGTAGACGCCGACCCGATAGTTGGTCAGGGGCACATCATAGGAGGCTCCGTGGTTGCCGTCCAGCTGCGTCCATTCCGCTCCATCCAGGCTGTAATAGGCGGTAAAGGTGTTTCCTTCCTTCTTTACCTTCAAATAGATGGCTCCGTCCTTATTCGGATCGGAAATATGGTTCACTTCCGCCGAACTGCTGCTCGTCTCTTTGACCAGAGCCAGCCACGGCGCGTCTGTATCTCTTTTCGACCGGTTCTTTCGGCCGACCAGAACATAGTGGTCGGCATCCTGGTAAACAACCAGGCCGGCTTCTTCATAGCACTCGTCAACTTCGCACGCGCCGTCGATCAGCTTGACCGATGCCTCAAAATCCCCCTCCACGTCTGTCACGATCATGTTCTTTCCGTCATTCGTCGTTAGCCAGTCGCTGTTGCAGGCCAACGCGTCAACGCTCACCGTGTAGACCGTCGAGCCCAGCTTCCAGCCGCCTTCGGTCTCCCCTCCGGCGATTTCCCATGCATCGCTGAGCATGGCGCCGCTGATGGTGACGAATTTAGAGGCGCTCATGCCGCCAGCCGTGGCGGTGATCTCCACAAGGCCGGGGGCAGCGGCGGTGAGGGTCCCGTCCTGCGCCATGACCGCCGACGCACCCTCGCTGACGGGTTTCACCGTCCAGATCACATCAACGTCTTCCGAGGAAGTGGCGGCCGTATAAGTGGCCTCGGCCCCCAGCTCGATGGTGTCAGCCCCCGTGATATGGAGGTCGGTCACCTCGCCGCCGGAGCTCCCCTCTACCGTGACCGTCACGGGGGCGGAGGTAAACGTCCGGCCGCCGGCCACGGTGTAGGCGCAGATCTCCGCCGTGCCGGCATCGACGCCGGTCACTTCTCCGTTCGCGCTCACGGCGGCGACGGTCGGGTCGGAGCTCACATAGGAGACCGTTCCCACGGCGGGAAGCTTGTTGTCCCCGCCCAGATCCAGGCCGTCACCTGTGAGGGTGACATCATCGGCAGTCGTACCTCCGCTGAAGTCCACGCCCAGGTTCAGGCCGTTATCATAAGTATTGTTCGCAATGGTCACGTTTTCGCACGTCTCCAGCCGGAACAGTTTTTTGCCGATCTCCTTGGCGCTCTGCTCCAGCGTGGCGGTCACAGTGCCGCCGATGGGGACCGTCCCGTCGCCGCTCACCGTAAGGTCCAGCTGTATCGCCGGGTCATAGCGGAGGAACCGGTTGTTCTCCACCGTCAGGCCGTCCACATTGTCAATATTGACGGCATACACACTATTCATCAGCAGGAAGTCGTTATCCAGAATGCGGACGTTCTTGTAGATCGCAGTAGGCGGATCGGGGGTGACCCCTCTGCCGTCCTCCGGTTGGACTCTGATCGTTCCCTGTGCCTTGAAATGGCTGGAGGATGGATTTGCCACAAAGGTGTTGCCCTGGATGAGAAGATCCTCGACGCGGCCGGACTCATTATATCCGTGGGCGGCGCCGGCGATATAGATGGAAGCGTTCGATGTACGGTCAAAATAGTTGTTGACGATCTTGATGGGTCTCCGGGTCGTCACCAGGAGCCCGCAGGCGTTGATATTGACAAAACGATTGTTCTCAACGATCACAGTCGGCGTATAGGTGACATTCTCCATCACATACCCATAATTATTTTCCGGATCAACGGTGATCTCTTCTGGTATGGGTTCGTCCAGCGTGACGATGATGGTCCTCATGTCCTCTTCGTTGTCCTGGCTGCGCGGCGTGCCATCCATGTTCGTCCCCTCGCCGGGATCACACAGGGCGACCACCGTGCGTGTACTGTCCTCCACCGGGGTCATATCGGTCTGGCTGGTGAAGTCCACCACGTCGCCCACATGATATTGCGGGAATCCCCAGGCTTCCGCATGCATATATCTGACTTCCAAAGTCTTGCGGTCCTCACTGATGTCGGTGACCTGGAGATAAGTGCCGTGGATATTGATGGCGTCATCCTGCGCCCCATCGAAATCACAGTTCTTGATCGTGACCGTTCCCGCGACGGTAGAGCCGTGGATAAAGTCGGCAAAGCCGCCGCTGTCGCGGCCCATCTCGGTGTTGCCCCCGATGGTCACGTTGTCATAGGTGACGTCCTTCGTCACCTGGAGCAGCATCCCAAAGCCGTGAAGGAAACGGTACGTCGCGTCGCGGAAGGTGACGTTTTCGCACTCCGTGACAAAGACGCCGGGCGTCATACGGGGGGCCGTATTCCGCCGCTGATGGCGCGTCCCGGCATCCGGGAGCTTGCTCTCGTCCGAGTAGGTGATCTTCAGGTGGGTCGCGTCGATCTTCTCGATGGCCGTAACATTGTCCCAGGGCTTGTTCCCACCGGACGGAGCGCCCGAAAGGGCGTCAAACGTGACGTTCGATACGCTTTCCGAGTTCGGCCCCCCCAGCCGCCAGTACGGCTCGGTCTCCTCCGGGGAATCAGGTTCGGCTACCCAGGTGATGGAGGTGCCGTTGACCTCATAGTCGTAGCAGGGAGGGATATAGACGATCGCTGAATCATCCGCAGTATCTACCGACTCCACCAGCATCTCTACCACGCTGGGACTGGCGTGATCCTGTTCAAAGTTGGTAAAGGTGACGTTCTTGGAATTGATGGCGGCCATGGCGCAGATGTTCCCATGGAAAATGAGCTTGCTCCCGCCGCCGTCAATGGTGACGTTCTCCATGTCCTCCACCAAAATGCCGATGTACTTGTCCTGGTAGCCCAGACCGTACGCCTCGTTCCACGACAGAGTGTTAGAAGCATAGATCCTCCGCACCTCAGAGTACCCGGCGTAGAAGTGGTACTCGCCCTTGGGGAAGTAGATGGTCTTCGGGGTGGCAGGATCCACTTCCTTGGCCGCCGCCAGCGCCCTCTGCACGGCGGTGGAGGACTCTCTGGTGCCAGTGGGGTCGGCGCCGTAATCCAGTACGTTGAAGGTGATGCCGGACGTGTCCGCCTCTGGGGCCTCCGATCCGTCCAAAGCCTCTTGCGGCTGGCTTTCCTCCGCGGGGATCGGCCCGGTATCCTCCCCCAGTTCCGCAGCCAGCGCTGATGCAGGCACCATCCCGATGCACATGACCAGCGCCAGCAGCATAGCCATCATCTGCTTGCACATCCTCATTCGTTGCATTTCATTTGTCCCTCCTCCAAAGATCAGACTGCTCCACATGAGAAAGAGCATCTGTACGGGTCATATGTTACAGGGATCAGGCAAACAAGGAACATATGCTGGGATCTTACTGATGGATCCAAGTGATCGCGTTACCAGGCTCTGCCCGCTGGACACCGCCTCTCCGTCCGCGGCCAGAGCTGAGGGAAACGCCCGTCAAGTCCGGGTACTTAACACCTCCCATATATGAGATCTTCCTTCATCGGCGTCCGGCACTAGATCATCCGCGAACGGTCCCACCTCCTTCGTGTATACCGCAGACGGGCGCCGGATCTCTCTGTTTTCATGATCGCGGCATCATATCCACCAAAAAATTTAGTAAAATTCACGAGCTGATTATACTGCATCTTGCAGCGTCTGACAAGTATCAAAACCGAAGCATTGGCAGGATCCATGCTTTATTTTCGCTCTCCCCCGTC
>DWZK01000114.1 GCA_019117605.1 Candidatus Intestinimonas stercoravium
TCAGGTGATCAAAAAGCGCCTGAGATAAGGTCCCTTCCCTGAAAAGCCTTTTGCAAACATTTTGATAATGCGTAGTGATGTCTTTGCCCTCAGTCTGGTCGAGTTGATCGTCTACGCAAGAAAGCCAAAAATTAAGCGCATCTTTCTGTAAAATACCAGCTAATCCCTCAAAAGCAGTGTAATGATATACCGGTTTGCCTGGTTCTATATCTCTGTACCCTTTTTCTGCTTCGACGATCCGATCGACCACATATTTGGCAAACTCATTTTTCTCTTTTAAACCCATGATCTTCACCCGTCCGTATATCGAGGGTAGTGGCGGGGCCCATCTCTTACGCCCCCCTGCGCGTCCGGCGAGGCGAGCCGGGCGCGCTGACGGGCGCCGCGGCAGGGGGGAGCCCCGGGAAGTTCTTCCGATTTGTTTAAGGGGGATCTTCACGATCTGCGGCGCGGCCCCGCCCGGGGGGCCGTTCAGCCCTCCGCGCCCTCGGGCAGGGCCCCGTCGAACACGGGCAGGGAGGACCCCTGGTCCTCCTCCGCCTCCCCGGCGGGGACGGTCTTCCACTCCAGGACGGAGACGGAGCCGTCCGCCTCCCGCGCCAGGTGGATCCGGAGGCGCTGGGCCTCGTTCACCGGCAGCTCCGCCACCAGCTCCTCCTCGCCGCTCCGGGCGAACGCCTCCGCCATGCGGGCGGCCTCGGTGTCGGCGGCGTAGTAGGCGGACACGGTGTCCGCGTTCGTCCGGGAGAGGGCCAGGTCGGACCGGGCGGTAGTGAAGGTGAGGGCGGCGAACACCGCCAGGGAGAGCACCAGCAGCACCGTGAGCACGGTGAGCGCGCCCACCCCCACGGGGGAGCCCGTCTTTTCTCTCATGCTCATGACGCCGCCTCCCCTCTCCAGACGGTCAGGGTATAGATGGGCTCGCCGGACAGGACCTGCTGCCAGTGGAACACCGAGATCTCCTCTGTGTCCCCACTGGTCTCATAGTAGACGATATAATCCAGCCACTGGGAGCTGGCCATGGGCTCCAGGGAGCCGGGCTCCGCCGCCGGGACGGTGGTGACCGGGGCTCCGTCGGCCGTATAGCCGCTGTAGACCTCCCGCCCGGAGCGGATCCGCTCGGCGGCGTCCTGGGCGATATACACCGCCTGGGTGAGCTGGGTGCTCTCCCGGCTCATGGACCGGGCCTGCACCAGCAGGGCCACGCACACGGCGGCGCACAGGGCGAAGATGACGAGATCGCAGACCAGCTCCAGCAGGAAGAGCCGGGAGCGCGGCGGGGTCCTCACAGCGCGCCCACCTCCTCCAGTCCGCAGCGGGGGGCCAGGGCGGCGGCGGCGGTCTCCCCGTCCGGGGCGGTGACGGTGATGGTGAGCAGGCCGTCCTCCGCCTCCAGCTCCAGGGCCTGGAGCTCCAGCACCGGGATGCCGTCGCCGGGGCCCAGGCCGGAGCCGGCCTCGGCGTAGAGCTCCCGGAGCTCCCCGTCATAGCAGTAGAGCACCGTCACATAGGGCGTGCCGTCCACCTCTTCGGTGAGGGCCAGGGCGCCGGCGCCCCCGAAGGAGCCCACCGCCACCCCGCCGGCGGCGTCCGCCCGGCGGACCTGGTTCACCAGATAGCTCAAGGCGGTGCGGCGGACATAGTTTTGGTCGGAATCCAGGGCCGCGGCCCGGTAGACGCCCCCGGAGAGGGCGGCCAGGCCCACTGCCAGCACCGCGAAGAGCCCGCAGAGGGCGAACACGGCGGCGGAGCGGAGCCCGCTGTGGGCGTTATCCATCCTGCGCCCCTCCTTTCCCAAGCAGATACAGGCCCATCAGCTCCCGTCCCCCAGGGGGACCACCGTGATGTCGGGCATCAGGTTGGAGCCGATGTAGACATAGTCGATGCGGCAGCGGCTCTCGTCCACCGCCACGCCGTAGTATTCCTTCAGATGGTCCACGCCGGCGGGGTAGGCCCCCTCCAGGGCGTAGCACTGCACGGCGGCCCGGCGGACCGCCTCCTCGGTGAGGGCCAGGGCCTCCTCATCCACCCGGGGGCCCAGGAGCCGGGAGAAGGCGGCCAGGGCCAGGGGCAGGCAGATCAGCAGGACCAGGGCGGGGAGGGCCCGGGCGAGATGCCTCCTCACGTCCTCACCCCCCGATGGCGGAGAGCACCCCCAGCAGGGGGAGCATCACCGACAGGAGCACCAGCCCCACACAGGCGCACAGCAGGAGCACCAGGCCGTACTCGAAGCGGGAGAGGAGCCGGGAGAGGCGCTCCTCCCCCTCGGCCTGGCAGCGGCGGGCCACCTCGGCCATGGCCTCCTCCATGCCGCCGGAGCGGAAGCCGGAGGAGAGGAGCCCCGCCTGGAGCCCGGTGAGCACCCCGGTCTCCTCCACCGCCTTGGGGAAGGACACGCCCTCCTCCGAGCGCTTGCGGCACTGGGCAAACCGCTCCGCCAGGGGGGTGCCCTCCAGCAGGGGGGCGGTGCGCTCCAGGGCCTCGTCCAGGGGCAGGCCGCTCTGGAGCATCAGGGCCATGGCGGAGGCGAAGCGGCCCCTGGAGAGGGCCTCGCCGGTGGCGCCCCGGGAGAGGAGCCGCAGGCCCCGCTCCCCCCGGAAGCCCAGGAGGAGCACCACCGCCGCCGCCAGGAGGGCCCCGGCGAACACATAGGCCAGGATCCGCCCCGTGGAGCCGGAGGACAGGAGGGCCGCCGCCACGGGGGACACCCCGGCCCCCAGCTGGGCGAACACCTGGGAGAACACAGGCAGCACCCGGGACACCAGCACCAGGAACACCAGGCCGATGATGGCGGCCATGACGGCGGGGTAGGTCACCGCCCGCCGCACCGCCTGGAGGGTGGCGTCCTCCCGCTGGTAGTAGCCCGCCAGGGCGGAGAACACCTGGTCCAGCCGGCCGGCGGCCTGCCCGATCTCCACCATCCGCAGATAGTAGTCGGGGAAGGCCCCGGAGGCGGCCATGGCCTCGGGGAGGGGCGCGCCCTCCGCCAGGGAGGCCCGGATGGCCTCCAGCGCCCCCTTCACGGCGGCGGGCTGGGGGTCCTCCAGCAGGAGGCCGGGGCAGTCGCTCCAGGGCACCCCCGCCCGGCAGAGCTGGGCGAGCTGCCAGCTCAGGGCGGAGAGCTGGTCCTGGGTCAGATCTTTTCGTTCACTCATGAGAAACACCTCGTTCCGGGCGTGATCCGGGGGCATGTGGGCCGCCTCCGGGCAGAGATGGGTCAATAGGCGTATTTCTGGCTGTAGTTGCTGGAGGTGGTCACATACTTCATGATGGCGGGGCTGCGCTTCCCGTTGGAGGTGAAGGTGGGGTCCATGAGGGTCCACTCCTCCCCGTCGAAGTAGATGGCCCCGTCGATCCAGCCTACGCCCTCCACATACACGTCGATCCAGGCGTGGTACACCGTGCCCGCGTAGCCCACCACCAGCTTGCAGGGGATGTTCTGGCTGCGGAGCATGGCGGTCATCACCGCGGCGTAGTCGAAGCAGATGCCCTTCTTGGCCGCCAGGATGGTGTCCACCACCGGCAGATAGCCCGACTTCACGGTGGCCGCCTTGTCATAGTCATAGGAGAAGTTATCCACCACCCAGTCGAACACCGCCTCCACCTTGGCCAGGTCCCCCTCCTTGCCCTGGCAGAGCTCCGCGCCCTTGGCCACGGTCTGGGAGTCCATGGTGTAGTCCACATACTGGTTGGGGTAGAGGAAGGGCAGGAAATCGTTGCGCAGGGTCATGTCCACGGTGGTGGAATAGGCCTGGGCGTACTTGTTGCCGGTGGTGTTCTCGAACACCTTCACGGTGTAGCTGCCGTTCCCCTCGGTGAGGGGGAAGGTCTCGGCGGTGCCGGCGTTGTTCAGGTCGTAGGTGTAGGTGGGCCCGCCGCTCCTGGTGATCTGCACCTTGATGCGCACGTTCTTCCCGCCGGTATAGCGCACCATGATGTACCCCTCGGAGAGGTTGGAGGCGTCTATGCTGGCCTTCTTGTTGGAGTAGACCTTGGCCCCCACGATGGGCTCCGCCTTCTCGGGCAGGACGCTGGGCTTGGCGCTGGAGGCCCCGGCGGCCCCCGCCACCGCCAGGGCGCACAGGGCCGCGGCCAGCAGCAGGCCCACCAGCTTGTTCTTATGTCTCTTCCACAGGTGCATCGCTCTCTGTTGCCTCCTCTTCCGGGACGTGGGCGATGAAATCGAAGTCCTCGGTGTAGTCGAATATCTGGTCCAGCGCCCCCCGGACCACGATCCGGTGGTCGGACACGCCGATGGGGGTGCAGGAAGTGATGGTGATGCAGGAGTACCCCGCCGTGGCGATGGGGCCCCAGTCGTCGGGCTCCACCACCCAGGTCTTCTCGTAGAGATAGCGGTAGACGTGCTCGCTGTCATAGAGATAGAGGTAGTCCCCCTCTCCCACCTGGTCGATGTAGTAGAAGGGGGCGTAGGGGGTGATGTTCCCGTTCTTGTCGATGCCGTTCCGGTGGCCCGCCATGGACACGTTCCGGTTCCCCTCGCCGGGGAGCTGGGCATACTCATAGAGGCCCACCCCCCTGTTGAGGGTGGCCTCGTCGGTGCCGTCGTGGACGGCCCGGGTGATGTCGATACAGGGGATGTACAGGGTCAGGCTGTCCTCCACATAGGCCTGCCGCTCCTCGGTGATGGCCCACACGCCGGTGGGCAGCTCGTCCCCCGTCTCCTCCGGCGTCTCGGAGGGGGTGGGGACGGGCTCCGGCTCCGGCGTGGGGGCAAGGGAGGGGGCGGGCGTCCCGGCGGGGGGCGCGGGCTCCTCTCGGGGGAGGAGCAGGGCCAGGGCCGCGATGAGGCAGGCCGCCGCCAGGACGGCCAGGGCCCCGGCCAGGATCTTTCTGTCGGGTCTTCTCATGGCACGAGCTCCAGTTCCCGCACACGGACGGTGAGCTTGAGGAAGCTCCGCCGGTGCTGCCGGTAGAATGCGTTGACCACCCGGTCCATGACCATGTTGCTGTCCTCGAAATTGGCCGCGGGCAGCATGACCACGAACTGGGCGCCGCTGGATTTGGACACTACGTCTCCCCGCCGCAGGTTGCTCACCAGCACCTCCTGGAGCTGGTCCATGGCGGCGGAGAGCACCTTGAGGGGCGGGATCTCCCCATCGGGCTGGGAGACGGTGATGAGGCACAGGTGGACGCAGGTGCCGCTGCGGAGGGCCCGGCGGGCCTCCAGCCGGTAGGCCTCCCGGAAGAAGCCGTATTCGCACACGAAGGCCCCGGGCCGGGCGGCGGTCTCCCGCAGGTCGGCCATGATGGCCCCCAGGTCGGTCTCCAGGCTCTGGTCGGCGGCCATGATCTCGGTGTACAGGGCCCTGAGCTCCTCGGAGGGGCGGACCCCCAGGTCCCGGTAGAGCAGGTCGGTGGCCTTCTCATAGTGGTCCAGGGCGGCGGCGTCCTTGCCCTGGCGCAGGAGGGCCCGGACGATCCGGGTGTGCAGCCCCTCGTCCAGGCTGTCCAGCTCGCTGGCCCGGGCGCACACGTCGTACATCTCTCCGTAGAGCCGCTCCTCCTCCAGCAGGCCGGCCATGTCCTTCACCGCCGCCAGATAGAGGGAGTGGTAGTGGGCGGAGAGGGACACCAGCCAGAGCTGATGGTTGAGCTTGGGCAGCAGGTCCCCCCGGTAGAGGGACACCGCCTGCCGGTAGAGGTCCAGCCGCTCCCGCCGGGGCAGGGCCTGGTCCTCCGCCCGGGCGCAGGCGCGGCTGAAGCGGTCGATGTCCAGCCGGCAGGGGATCGCCGGGTTCCAGATGTAGGCCCCGCGCCGGGACAGGATCGGCTGCTCTCCCCGGCCGAAGAGGGGCTCCAGCATGGCCCGGATCCGGTAGAGCAGGGTCTTGAGGGCGTTGGCCGGGTTGGCGCTGTCGTCCTCCGGCCAGAACAGCTCGATGAACTCGCTCTGAGGCACCGCCCGCTCCCGGTGGAGCAGGAGATAGGCCAGGACGCTCCACAGCTTCACCGAGCGGTCGTTCTCGTCGGTCAGGCTCCCCTTCCCCGTATGGATCGAGAATCCGCCTAGCAGCGTCACGTCTACAGCTTCGGACGCGTGAGCTTCGGATGTGGGCTCCATCGTCCCGGACCTCCTTTCCATACAGCGATCTTTTGCGCATAGGTACACATCTTCAGCATGATCATACCATATTCCTCTCAAAAAAGGAACCCCCTTTCTCCCGGCGGCCCTTGCCTTTCTCTCCCAACTGGTATACAATAAAAGGCCGAAAAAAGCCGGTATAGAGACACTGCCGGTCAGGAAGGAGCGCCAACGCTATGGAACGACACCACGCCCTGAGCCGCCCGGCTCTTTTCACCGTCACCCAGGGGCAGGAGTCCTGGATGGGGGCAGACCAGGAGTGGTACGCCGACGAGTGGCAGCGGAAGGCGGGCTGCGGCCCCACCACGGCGGCCATGCTGGCGACCTATCTGGCCCAGTCCCGGCCGGAGTACCGCCCCCTCTACCCCTCGGGGAGCTGGGAGAAGGGGGACGTGGTCGCCCTGATGGAGGCCATGTGGTCCCACGTCACGCCGGGGAAGAAGGGGGTCAACACCCTCCACCTCTTCACCAAGGGGCTCTCCGCCTTCGCGGCGGAGCGGGGGGTGTCCCTCCCGCTCCGCACTCTGGACGTGCCCCGGTTCCGGCTGGCCCGGCCCACGGTGGACCAGTGCGCCGCCTTCCTCCGCTCCTCTCTGGACGCCGACTGCCCCGTGGCCTGGCTCAACCTCCACGGCGGCGGCGTGCCCGGCCTGGACGACTGGCACTGGGTCACCGTGGTGGGGCTGGAGGAGCAGAGCGGCGGCCCCCTCCTGTGCACCTTCCTGGACGGCGGGGCGGAGCACACCGCCGACTTCCGCCTCTGGTTCCAGGAGACCAAGCTGGGCGGCGGCCTGGTCGCGGCGGGAGGTGCCCTGTGAGGGCCTTCCTGGGGGCCCATTGGCCGGTACTGGCCCTGTGGTGCCTCTTCGCCAGCGCCATCGACTTCGCCCTCATGGGGGTGGACAAGTGGAAGGCCCGCCGGGACGCCTGGCGGATCCCGGAGCGGGTCCTGTGGGCCTTCGCCCTCCTGGGCGGGGCCCTGGGGGGCACCCTGGGCATGCAGGTGTTCCGGCACAAGACCCAGCACTGGTATTTCCGCCTGGGCTTCCCCGCCCTCACGGTGCTGGACCTGGCCCTCCTGGCCTGGGTGGTGTTGGGCTCCATCTGAGTAAGACGAAGGATCTGGGGAGGAGTTCCGAGATGCGGGAAGAAAAGACCAATGTGATGCGGGTCCTGGACCAGAAGAAGGTCCCCTATGTGCCCCGCGCCTACCCCCACCAGGAGGGGGAGGCGGTGGACGGGGCCTCGGTGGCCCGGCTGCTGGGGCAGGACCCGGCGGCGGTGTTCAAGACCCTGGTGACCCGGGGCGCCTCCAAGACCTGCCATGTGTTCGTGATCCCCGTCCTGGCCGAGCTGGACCTGAAGAAGGCCGCCAAAGCGGTGGGGGAGAAGTCGGTGGAGATGATCCACGTCAAGGAGCTCCTCCCCCTCACCGGCTATGTCCGGGGGGGCTGCTCCCCGATCGGGATGAAGAAGCGGCTGCCCACCACGATCCACGCCTCCGCCCTGGAGCAGGAGCGGATCGCCGTGAGCGCCGGGAAGATCGGCGCCCAGGTGGAGCTCTCTCCCCGGGACCTGGCCGCCCTCACCGGGGCGGCGTTCGCCGACGTGGTCAGGGAGGAGGGCCCATGAACAAGACCGAGCTCCTCTCCCGCTTCGCCTCCGGTCCGGAGGAGAAGCTGGCCCTGGCCCGGGTGCTGGACAAGCTGGAGCTGGCCCGCAGCCGGAACATCCCCGCCTGCACCCACTTCCTGGCCCTGGGGGACCGGCTGGCCGCCGGGCGGCTGATCGCCGCCGCGGGGGGCGGGGAGCCCCTGTTCTGGGGCGGGTACGAGGGGGCGGAGCGGCAGGTCTGCGCCTTCCTCCCCGACTGGCTGGACCCCCAGGACTGGCGGGAGGGGGAGGACTGCCCCCTCTCCGCCGTGGCCTTCACCGCCCCGCCGGGCAGCGGCCTCACCCACCGGGACTATCTGGGGGCCCTCATGGGGGCCGGGATCGCCCGGGAGAAGCTGGGGGACTTCCTCCTCCACGGGGACACCTGCCAGGTGGTGTGCCTCCGGGAGCTGGAGCCGGTGCTCCTCTCCCAGGTGGACCAGATCGGCCGCTGGCGGGTGAAGGCCGCCCCCTGCCCCCTCTCCGGCCTGGAGCCCCCGGAGCAGAAGGTGAAGGCCATCCGGGACACGGTGGCCACCCTGCGGCTGGACGCGGTGGCCGCCTCCGGCTTCTCCACCAGCCGGGCCAAGATGGCCGACCTGATCGCCGCGGGGAAGGTGAGCCTCAACGGCCGGGAGTGCCTCAAGCCCGACCGGGCCGTGGAGGCGGGGGACGTGCTCTCCTGCCGGGGCCTGGGCAAGTGCGTGCTCCGGGAGGTGCTGGGCGCCTCCAAGAAGGGCCGGACCATGATCCTGATCGAGCGTTTTTTATAAAAGGAGATGTCCTCTATGGAACAGCATAAGATCGACCGCATCAACGCCCTGGCCAAGAAGGCCAAGGCAGAGGGCCTCACCATGGAGGAGGAGGCCGAGCGGGACGCCCTGCGGGCGGAGTATGTGGCCGCCGTCCGGGAGAGCCTCACCGCCCACCTGGAGAACACCTATATCGTGGACGAGCAGGGCAACAAGCGGAAGCTGAAGCGGCGGGAGGACTGAGCTGTCCGCCGGCCGGAGACTGCCGGTAAGCGCTGCGTATAGAGAGGCCCGCTCCCTGTGGGGCGCTTCCCCTCTTTTGACAAGCAGAGAGGCCCGGAGCCGTGTGCTCCGGGCCTTGGCGTGTCGAAACGCTTCGACACGCCTCTCAAAAATGCGGGCATTTTTTCGAGAGGAGACGCAGCCCGCGGCAGCGCACGCGCTGCGCGCGCACGTTTGCGGGCTGAGAAGTGTTTTTTCCGAGGCACATGTCCCCGGAAAAAACGGATATGGACTTCCTTTTGCCGCCTGCGGGCGGCAAAACTCTGCCGAGGGCTTTTGCGCGTACAGTGGATCCCCGCTCCCTGTGGGGCGCTTCCCCTCTTTTGACAAGCAGAGAGGCCCGGAGCCGTGTGCTCCGGGCCTCTCTGCTTGCTTCCGCTCCGCGGGGCGCTTTTTCTTCCACAGGCTGTGGATAAGCTGCGGCCCGCCTCTTCGGGGGACGGGCCCGCTTTTTGTCCACAGCCTGTGGAGGATGGAGAGGTCCCGCCCCCGCCTCCGGGAGGGCCCTCTCACATGCCGGGGGCCTGCCCCGGCAGGTACGCGCCGGGCGGCTCCCGGTAGGTCTCCCAGGGCTGCTCCGGCAGCGCGAAGCCGGGGTCGGCCCCGCCGTCCTCCGCCGGGAGGGAGAAGGCGCCGTCGATCCCCGGCGTGGGGAGGGGAGAGGCGGGGATCGTCTGGATCTCCGGCCCCAGCGCCTCCGCCGTCTCCCCGGGCGGAGCCTCCACAGGGACCTGCCGGCCCCCCTCTGCTCCCTCGGGCAGGGCGGCGGTGGGCGCGCAGGCGCACAGGGAGAGCAGGCACAGGACAGCGAGGAATTTCTTCACGGCAGATCGCCTCCTTTGCCCTTTCAGACGGCGGGCGGGGGGAAAAGTCCCCCGCCCGCCCCTCACACGGCCCCAAAGCGCAGAACAGGCCCCCCGGCGGATGCCGGGGGGCCTGTATCATAACTGTGCAGCCTATGCAGCTCTCAGCAGGGATCTGCGCCTCAGGCGTAGAGCTCCTGCAGCTTGACCAGGTGCTCGTAGCGGGCCTTGGCCAGCTCCTCGTTCTCCTTGAAGAGCTTCTCGGCGCGGTCGGGGAAGGCGCGGGTCAGGGCGGAGTAGCGGGCCTCGTTCATCAGGAACTCCTGATAGCCGCCGGCGGGCGCCTTGGAGTCCAGGGTGAAGGGGCTCTTGCCCTGGGCCTTGAGGGCGGGGTTGAACCGGAACAGGTTCCAGTAGCCGCACTCCACAGCCTTCTTCATCTCGCTCTGGCAGTTGGTCATGCCGCCCTTGATGGAGTGCATCTCGCAGGGGGCGTAGCCGATGATGAGGGAGGGGCCGTGATAGTTCTCGGCCTCATTGATGGCCTTCAGGGTCTGGGCCTGGTTGGCGCCCATGGCCACCTGGGCCACATAGACGTAGCCGTAGCTCATGGCGATCTCGGCCAGGGACTTCTTGGGCATGGTCTTGCCGGCAGCGGCGAACTGCGCCACAGCGCCCACGTTGGTGGACTTGGAGGCCTGGCCGCCGGTGTTGGAATACACCTCGGTGTCGAAGACCATGACGTTCACATCCTCGCCGGAGGCCAGGACGTGGTCCAGGCCGCCGAAGCCGATGTCGTAGGCCCAGCCGTCGCCGCCGAAGATCCAGATGGACTTCTTGGCCAGGAACTCCTTGTTGGCCAGGATCTCCCGGGCCAGCTTGCAGGCGTCGCAGCCGCAGTCGCCGCGGGCGGTCACGATGGCCTCCATGGCGGCCACATACTTCTTGGTGGCCTCGGCGTTGGCCACACCGTCGGCCATGGTGTCCAGCCACTCCTGGCCGGCAGCCTTGATGTCCTCGTCGGTGTAGTCGATCGCCAGGAGGGCCTTGGTCTTCTCGGCCAGGCGGTCGCGGATGGCCTTCTGGCCATAGTAGAAGCCCAGGCCGTTCTCAGCGTTGTCCTCGAACAGGGAGTTGGCCCAGGCGGGACCCTTGCCCTGCTTGTTGACGGTGTAGGGAGAGGTAGCGGCGGGACCGCCCCAGATGGAGGAGCAGCCGGTGGCGTTGGAGACGTACATCCGGTCGCCGCAGACCTGGGTGATCAGGCGGGCATAGCTGGTCTCGGCGCAGCCGGCGCAGGAGCCGGAGAACTCCAGCAGGGGCTGGTTGAACTGGCTGCCCTTGACGGTGGTGGTGTCGGCCATGTCGGGCTTGTCGGCCACCTTGGCCACCATGTAATCGAACACGGCCTGCTGGTCGGCCTGGGTCTCCTGGGGCTTCATGGCCAGGGCCTTGCCGGGGGCGGGGCAGACGCCCACGCACACGCCGCAGCCCATGCAGTCCAGGGGGCTCACGGCCATGGTGAACTTGTAGACGCCCTTGCCCTTGCCGGCCTTGACGTCCACGATCTTCGCCGCGGCGGGGGCGTTCTTGGCCTCCTCCTCGGTGAGGGCGTAGGGACGGATGGTGGCGTGGGGGCAGACATAGGCGCACTGGTTGCACTGGATGCACTTGGTGGGATCCCACTCGGGCACGTTCACGGCCACGCCGCGCTTCTCATAGGCGGCGGCGCCCTGCTCGAAGGTGCCGTCGGCATGGCCCTCGGCGAAGGCGGACACGGGCAGGCTGTCGCCGTCCATGCGGCCCACGGGCTCCATGATCTCCTCCACCATCTTCACGGTGGCGGGGCGGCCCTCCAGGTGGCGGTCGGACTTCTCATCGGCGGCGGTGGCCCAGGAGGCGGGCACCTCGAACTTCTTGAAGGCGGAAGCGCCGATGTCGATGGCCTTGTGGTTCATATCCACGATGTCCTGGCCCTTCTTCAGGTAGGAGTGGGTGGCGGCGTCCTTCATGTAGCCGATGGCCTCGTCGATGGGCATGACGTTGGCCAGCTTGAAGAAGGCGGACTGGAGGATGGTGTTGGTGCGCTTGCCCATGCCGATCTTGGCGGCCAGGTCGATGGCGTCGATGGTGTAGACGTTGATATGGTGCTCGGCGATATAGCGCTTGGCCACGGCGGGCATGTGCTTGTCGAGCTCCTCATCGCTCCACTGGCAGTTGATGAGGAAGGTGCCGCCGTCCTTCACGTCCCGGACCATGGGGAAGCCCTTGATGATATAGGAGGGCACATGGCAGGCCACGAAGTCGGCCTTGTTGATATAGTAGGGGCTCTTGATGGGCTTGTCGCCGAAGCGCAGGTGGCTGATGGTCACGCCGCCGGTCTTCTTGGAGTCGTACTGGAAGTACGCCTGGACATACTTGTCGGTGTGGTCGCCGATGATCTTGATGGAGTTCTTGTTGGCGCCCACGGTGCCGTCGCCGCCCAGGCCCCAGAACTTGCA
>DWZK01000015.1 GCA_019117605.1 Candidatus Intestinimonas stercoravium
CTCCAAAATAACAGAACATATATCTCCAATATCGCAACGCAAATACTGACAAATACGCATCAGAACACTCAAGGCAACCTCTTCACCCTTATTCAGCTTAGCCATAGTTCCGGTAGCCAATTTCAAATCTGTACGTAACGTGGCTTTACTGATGTCTCGCTCTAATAGTAGCAGCCACAGCTTTTTATAACTAATTCGCATATTACATAACTCCCTGTACTGAATAGCTCGACAAAACTATTTACATTTTAGAACAGAAAAACAGAAAATACAACCGATTTCTCTGGAAAATTGAATTTAAAATTTGAGTTCTTGAACTTAATGAAAACACCAGTGTCAGTCAAAAACCGACACTGGTGTTTTGTGTCCTACTATATGCTAAACCATCCCGAAGTGCTTCAGCGCCTCCATAATTGCCGCTTCCTTTTCCGGCGGGCACTGCGGTACTTTCGCGTCTTCCTTCTTCGATATATTATAGTTTGGCCCAACATTCAGCCCACATTTCCGTTTGACCTGGGAGATGTACAGGCTGGATACCTTCAAACCATACTTCTCCAGCACATATGCTTTGATTTCGTCATAGGTAGCCTTGCTCTCCGCCGCTGTCAAATCCAGCTCGTCCAGATTCAACTCCACTTCGATATGCTGCTTGGTGTTAAGTTTGGACAAGAGTACTACCGTCTCCACATGTGCAGTCCTGGGGAACATATCCACACACAGGGCCTTTTGGGGCGCATACCCTCTCTGTCCCAGCCGCTCCAGGTCCCGGGCCAGGGTGGCGGGGTCGCAGGAGACATAGACGATGCGTTCGGGGGCCATAGCCGCCATGGACTCGATGACCTCGGGCGCCAGCCCTTTTCGGGGCGGGTCTACACAGATCGCATGGGGGCGGAGCCCCCCGGCGGCGAAGCGGCGGGCGGCCTCGGCGGCGTCGCCGCAGAAGAACTCGGCGTTGGCCACGCCGTTGCGGGCCGCGTTGGCCCGGGCGTCCTCCACAGCGGAGGGCACGATCTCCGCCCCCACCACCCGGCCCGCCTTCCGGGCCATGGCCAGGGAGATGGTGCCGATGCCGCAGTAGAGGTCCAGCACGGTCTCTGTGCCGGTGAGGCCGGCCAGCTCCACCGCCCTGTCATAGAGGACCTGGCACTGGTCGTGGTCGACCTGATAGAAGGACAGGGGGGAGATCCGGAAGGTGAGCCCGCACAGCTCGTCGTCCAAATATCCCTCTCCCCAGAGGGTGTGGAGCTCCTTGCCCAGCACCACATTGGTCCGCTCCCGGTTCACCGACAGCACCAGCCCGCTCAGGGCGGGCACCGCTTCCCGGAGCGCGTCCAGGAGCTCCTTCCAGTGGGGGAGCTCCTGCCCATTGACCACCAGGCAGCAGAGCACGCCCGACCGGGCGAAGCGGAGGAAGAGGTGGCGGATCAGGCCCTTGTGGGCGGTCTCGTCATAGGCGGGCACTTGAAAGGCCCGCATCCACTGCCGCACGGCCCCGGCGGCGGCGGAGGCGGCCTCCGGCTGGAGCAGGCAGTCGGCCACGTCCACCACGTCGTGGCTGCGGGCCCGGAAGAAGCCGATCTTGGGCCCTTCCCTTCCCTCCGCCACCGGGAGCTGCACCTTGTTCCGGTAGCGCTCCGGCCGCTGTGCGCCCAGGATCTGGGATACGGGCAGGTCCAGCCCCCCGATCCGGCGGAAGGCGTCCTCCACCCGCTGGCGCTTGGCCTCCAGCTCGGCGGCATAGGTCATGTGCCGGAACTGGCAGCCGCCGCACTTGGGGTAGTAGGGGCAGTCGGGCTCCATCCGCTGGGGGGCGGGGCTGTGGACCCGGACGGCCTTCCCCCAGATGGCGGAGCGCCCCACCTTCAGCAGCTGCACGTCGCAGATCTCGCCGGGGAGCCCCCCGGCCACGAAGACCACCTGTCCCTCCAGGTGGGCGATCCCCTCCCCATTGAGGCCGATGGACTCGATGGACAGGGGCAGGACGTCGTTTTTCTTGGGCATGCTCAGATACCTCGCTTCGTGGTAGATAGTCAGGAGGCTGTCCCCTCCCAGACGGGGCGGGCCAGCAGGTCCTCCAGCTCCCCATAGGGGATGGAGAACTCCAGCAGGCCGGCCGCATAGGGCGCCAGGGTGTCGGGCTGGTAGTAGAACACGAATCCCTCCTCGGTGAGGTAGAAATAGCTCTCATTGAACTGTCCGGCCAGGTCCTCCCGGGTGTAGCCCGCCCCGGCGGCCTTCTGCGCCAGGAGATCCAGGATCTCCTCCCTGGCGGTGGTGAAGTCGCTGAAGAAGGCGCTGAGGGTGAGGGCATCCCCCGTCTCCAGGTCGAACTGCTCGGAGAACTGGTAATTGGCGGGGTGGGCGGCCCCGGTGACCGAGTTGGCGTAGTAGCTGCGCACGATGCTGACCACGCCGCCCCCCTGGTAGGCTATCCGGTAGCTGTGGGACTCTCCATAGGGGAGGAAGTCCTCGCCCATGACCTGTGCGACCTCATAGTCCCCCTCGGCGTAGCCCGCCAGCTCCCGGGCGGTGTCCATATAGGCCTTCCCCTCCTGGGTGTAGTAGTCGCTGATCTTCTGCCAGGCGGGCACGGAGCCGGCGTCCTCGATGGCCGGGAAGACATAGTCCACCGTCATCACCACCGTGCCGTCGGCGGCGGTGATGTCCTCGGCGAACACCTGGTCGGTCCACACCGGCTCCGCCGTCTCAGGGTCTCCGCTCTCTGTGGGAGCGGGGCTCTCGGGGGCATCCGTCCCCTCCGCCGTCTCTGTGGGAGCGGGGGAGGCGCTCTCCAGAGGGACGCTCTCCTCCGGGACCGAGGTGTCCTGGGCAGGCCCGGAGGTCCGGCCGCAGGCGGCCAGGAGGAGGGCAAGGGCGGCGGCGAGCAGGATGGGGGCGCGTCTCATAGCGGCACTTCCTTTCTATCTCTGTCGAAGGATGTAGAGATTATACCACACCTGCCGGGAAGAGGCCACTGCTTTCCCGCTTTTCCCCTCTCTCCGACCGGCTTCCCGTTGCGGCGGCGGCCTCTTTTGTGGTATACTGCGAGAAAAGTTTCAGGTCTGGGGAGGGACGCATATGAGACGTCTTTGGGATCTCGCCGCCGTGCGCTTCCTGCGGGAGCTCGTGGGCGTATATTTCGACTGCCATGTCTCCCGCTCCGCCGCCGAGCTGGCCTATTTCTTCACCCTCAGCTTCTTCCCCGCCCTCATCTGCGTCAACGCCTTCCTGGGCCTGCTGCATCTGGATGTGGATCTGGTGCTGGAGGCGGCGGCGGACCTCGTGCCCCGTGAGATCCTCCCTCTGCTGGGAGAGTATATCACCTATATCAATACCAACCAGTCCGCCCCCCTGCTGGTGGCGGGGGTGAGCATGGTCCTCTTCTCCGCCTCCGCCGCCTTCCGGGCCCTCATGAACATCATGGCCGACATCTACGGCCGCCCCACCTACCGGGGCCTGGGCCAGGTGGTGGCCAGCGTCCTCTTCTCTCTCCTCTTCCTGATCACCGTCTACCTCTCCATCGCGGTGGTCTTCACGGGCAGCCACTTCTTCCAGCTCCTGGAGGAGCGCTTCTCCTGGCTCGCCTGGGCCGCTTCCCGCTGGCGGGGCCTGCGGTTCTGGCTGCTCTTCTTCGTGGTGATGGTGCTGGTGCTCCTGGTCTACCGCATGTCCGCCCCCAGGGGAGAGCCCAGGCCGCCCCTGCTCACCGGCAGCGTCCTGGCCTCCGCCGCCCTGGTGATCGCCTCCATGCTCTTCTCCTGGTTCATCGGCCTCTCCTCCCGCTACTCTCTCATCTACGGGTCCCTGGCCTCCCTCGTCGTCCTGCTGGTGTGGCTCTACCTGTGCGGAAACATCCTCATCCTGGGCAATGTGTTCAACTTCGTCTGGTACCGCCACCGGCAGGCCCGGCGGGCGGGCTGAGGGACAGAAAAAGACGGATGCCTCCCGGCATCCGTCTTTTTGCGCCTGCGGGCCCTATGTCCGCAGGTCGGCGTTCCAGTCGAAGATGCGGCCGGTGGCGGGATCCAGCTCGAACGCATACTTCATGCCGTCGGTCCAGACCTCCCCCTCATAGCGGACGCGGCCGTCGTCCCCCTCCTCCCAGATGTCCACATCCGAGGGGGATGCCCCGTCGATCTTGGATGCCACGATCTCCCGGGCCCCGTCCATGTCCACGGAGCTGCCGCCCAGGTCGTCCAGCCGTTCCTCGTCCACCTCATGATCCGCCCCCACGATGGCGCCGCCGGAGACGGCCACCTCGAAGTCGTAGTCGCCGTAGTCTGTCTCGAACTCGATGTCGTAGATGGGGATGCCGTTGTCTCCGTCCCGCTCCACCTTCACGCCGTAGGCGTCGTCCGCAGGCACGCCGGCGTTCTCCAGGGCGATGGCCAGGGCGGTGTCCCCGTCGATCTCGCCGTCCCCCTGCTGCGCGGTCTCCACCGGCGTCTGGTCCTGCTGCTGTACCGGCTCACCGGCGGGCTGGGCCTGGGACGGGGCCGGCTGGACGGAGGCCTGCTGCTGTCCGGCGGGGCTCCCCCCGCAGGCGGACAGGCAGAGGAGCAGGGCGGCCGTCCCGGCCAGGGCGCGTTTTCTGTCCATAGGCTGTCTCCTTCCGCTTCAGAGCGCCGGGGCGCTCTGGTCGATATGCTTCTTCACCGCTGCAGGGACCCCGGCCACCAGGGCGTCGGGGGGCACGTCCCGGGTGACCACCGCGCCGGAGGCGATCACCGCCCGGTCCCCGATGGTGACCCCCGGATTGACGACCGCCCCGGCCCCGATCCATACCTGGTCCCCGATGGTGATGGGCGCGGCGGACTCCAGGGCGGGCTCTCCGTCCAGGCCGCAGCGCCGCCGGGCCTGGAGGGGGTGGGTGGCGGTGGTGAGGGTCACCCTGGGCCCCAGCATGCAGTCATCTCCGATGGTGATGGGGGCGCAGTCCAGGAAAACGCAGCCGTGGTTGGCATAGAAGCCCTTCCCCACGTGGATGTTGAAGCCGTAGTCGCAGTAGAAGCTGGGCTCCACCCAGGCGCCCTGTCCCACGGATCCGAAAAGGGCCCTCATGAGCTCCTCCCTGCCCTCTTCCGTCCCCAGGGTGGCGTTGATGAGGCGGCAGAGGGTCTTTGCCCGCAGCCGTGCCGCCGCCAGTTCCGGGTCTCCGGCCCAGTAGAGGCCGCCGGAGATCATCTTCTCCCGTTCTGTCATATCTCATTCCCTCCTGCGTCTTGTGGATGCGGAGAGAGCCCGGACCGCGAACGGCCCGGGCTCTTCTTATCTTTCTTCCCGCTTTTTGCGGCGCTTCTCGATGGCCTTGTCCAGCAGGGAGCCGAGGGCGATGCCGATGATGGCGCCGAACACGCCGCCCAGGAACACGTCCCGGATCTTCATGCCCACCAGGAAGCCCAGGAGCAGGCCGGGGATGGCCAATATCCAGGTGAAGAAGGGCTTCTCCGCCATATGGGACTCGTCCTTGGCCTTCCCGTAATAGGGGTTGTAGGCCACCCGGGGCTCCCGCTTCTTTTTGTCCTTTCCGAATGCCATAGGTCCCGCTCCTCTCTCATCGGAGCCATCCTATCACATCCGGAGGGAAATGTCCAGACCGGAGATCAGCCCTTGCACAGCTCCACGGCGGTCTGGGCGGCCAGGCGGGCGTTGTTGAACACCAGATGGATGTTGGAATCCAGGCTGTCGCCGCCGGTGATGTCCTTCACCTTGGCCAGCAGGAAGGGGGTGGTCTCCTTGCCGTGGATGCCCTGGGCCTCGGCCTCGGCCACGGCCTCGTCGATGGCCTTGTTGATCACGTCGGGATCCATGGAGAACTCCTCGGGGATGGGGTTGGTGACCAGCATGCCGCCCTGGAGGCCCATATCCAGGCCGGCCCGGAAGGCGGCGGCCAGCTCGGCGGGGGTGTCCAGCTCATAGTCCACGGAGAAGCCGCTCTTGCGGGTGTAGAAGGCGGGGAGCTCCTTGGTGCCGTAGCCGATGACGGGCACGCCGTGGGTCTCCAGGTACTCCAGAGTGAGGCCCAGGTCCAGGATGGACTTGGCGCCGGCGCAGACCACCATCACGGGGGTGTGGGCCAGCTCCTCCAGGTCGGCGGAGATGTCCATGGTGGTCTGGGCGCCCCGGTGCACGCCGCCGATGCCGCCGGTGGCGAAGACCTGGATGCCCGCCATGTGGGCGATCATCATGGTGGTGGTGACAGTGGTGGCGCCGTCCTCGCCCCGGGAGACCAGCACCGCCAGATCCCGGCGGCTGGCCTTGGTGACCTCGTGGCCCTTCTTGCCCAGATACTCGATCTCCTCGGGGGTCAGGCCGGCCTTCAGGCGGCCGCCCAGGATGGCGATGGTGGCGGGCACGGCCCCGTTCTCCCGGATGATGGACTCCACCTTCAGGGCGGTCTCCACGTTCTGGGGGTAGGGCATGCCGTGGGAGATGATGGTGGACTCCAGGGCCACCACGGGCTTGCCGGCGGCGACGGCCTCGGCCACCTCGGGGGCGACGTCCAGATACTTGTTGAGAGACATGATACAGACCTCCATTTTTATTCGTTATATCGATCGATAGCAGCAGATATCCTTGTGGGGGAGGCGGGCCGGCTCACAGCCCCGCCCGCTCCCGCAGGGCGGACACATCCAGCTCGGGGTTGATCGTCTCCTCCCCCTCCATGGCGATGGCGGAGGCGGCCAGGCCCGCCCGGGCGGACTCGTCCAGCCCCAGGCCCTCCAGCCAGCTCCAGGCCAGGGCGGCCATGAAGGCGTCGCCGCAGCCGGTGGTGTTCACCATCCGGGCGGGGAAGCAGGGCACATGCTCCCGGCCGCCCAGGTGGTCGGCGGCGTACACCCCGTCGGCCCCCAGGCTGATGAACACCCGGTGGAGCCCCGTGTCCAGCAGGGCCCGGGCGCAGCGCTCCAGGCTCTCCTCCCCGGTGATGGATATCCCGGAGAGGAGCTCCGCCTCGATCCGGTTGGGCTTGAGGGTGTGGAGCCTGCCCAGGATGGGCTGCACCTTACCCGCCTTGGCGGTGGACACCGGGTCCACGAAGAGGGGGGCTTTGCAGTTCTCCGCCAGCCAGGCCAGGCTCTCCGCCGGGATGTTGGTGTCGGCCACCACCAGCCGGGCGTTGTTGAGGAGGGCCTCCTTGGTGGAGAGGAAGCGGGGGGTCAGGTGCTGGTAGATCTCCATGTCGGACACGGCCAGCTCCATATCCCCCTTCTCATCCGTGAGGAAGAGGTAGGTGGAGGTGGCGGCCCCGGGCACCTGGAGGGAGGGGGCCAGGTCGATCCCCAGCTCGATGCAGGAGGTGGTGATCTTCTGGGCGTTCATGTCGTCCCCCAGGGCGGTGACCAGGCGCACGTCCAGGCCCAGGAGGGCCATGTTGTGGGCGATGTTCCGCCCCACGCCCCCCAGGCTCATCCGCACCCGGCCCGGGTTGGAGTCCTGCCCCACCAGGGGCCCGAAGGGGGTGCCTCCGATGTCCACGTTCACGCCGCCCACCACCACGGCGTAGGGCTGGGTGCGGATGATGTACCCCTTCCCGCCGATGTAGCCCTTCTTCATCAGGTTGGAGATGTGGACCGCTACCGAGGACCGGGTGATGCCCGCCCGGTCGGCCAGCTCCTGCTGGGAGATCATGGGGTTCTCCCGGATCCACTGGAGGATCTGCGCTTCCCGCTGGGTCATGGCTCCGCCTCCCCTAAACTTTTATTTAGAATCTCGTCATAAGTTTATGATACCGCTTTTTGCGAAAATGTCAAGGGCCTATCCGGCGGACGCGGAACTTTTTTCTGTCCCTCCCCGTCCAAAGATACGAATGATATCAAGGAGGGATGTCCCATGAGAGAACTGGCCGCGTTGATCCTGAGCCTGTGCCTGCTGTCCGGCTGTGGGGACCGGGAGGGCCCACCCTCCGGGACTGCCGGCTCTCCTCCCCCGGCGTCCGCGCCCGCCGTCTCCGCCCCCCTGCCCACAGGGCAGCAGGAGGCCCTGTCCCTCCGCATCGTGGACGGGGCGGAGGAGGGGGACCTGCTGCTGGCCGACCTGGAGGGGAGCGGCGTCTACCGCCTGTCCGTACCGGAGGACGTGCCCCTGACGGTGGACGGAGCGGAGGCCGCCCCCACTGCCCTGGCCGACGGCATGACCCTCACCGTCACCTTTGACGGAATGGTGCAGGAGAGCTGGCCCGCCGGCTTCGGCCAGGTGTACGCCCTGGACGCCTCTTCCCCCGTAGGCGGGAGCTACACCGACCTGTGCGGCTTCTATCTGAAGGTACTGGACGACCTGTGGAACGTGGACACGGGGCTCAACGGGACCCAGGCGGCCATCGACCTGTCCCAGGCCCCCGGCGGTCTGAGCCAGGGAGAGCAGGCCGCCATCGCCCTCCGCTTTGGGGAGCTCCACGGGGTGGAGGCGTGGAACGCCACCTATGAGGAGCTGCTGGAGGGCGGCTATATCACCGCCGAGCCCCTGGGGGAGGGCGCCCGGTCGGGGGCCGCCTTCTACCGCTGGGAGGACGGCTGCCTGCTGGCCATCTCCCCCCACGAGACGGAGGAGGGCGAGGCCTGGTCCCTCCCTGTCCTCCGCTTCGACGCGGACAAGTGGGCATCCAGCCTGGGGGCCTACTCCTTCTATGACTGCACCGCCGTGTGGCCGGAGGCGGGGACCTGGTCGGACTACCAGGTGGGCTCCGAGATGATCTCCTGACCTTCACCGCCGGAGGGGCCCCAGCCTCTCCGGCGGCTTTTTATGCCCGCTCTTGACAGCGCCGGCACGATGTGATATATTTCTCACATCAGGTGAGAAATATATCACATCGTGGAAGGAGCTTTTCTATGAAACGCATCTCCCTCACCCGCAGCCGCCAGATCGAAGCGGTGTGCTGGGCCCTGGTCCTGCTGGCCAGTTTCTGTGCCCAGTATTTTCCTGTCCGGACGCTGCCTGGGCCCCTGCGTCTGGCCGTGGCGGCCGTGCTGGTATGCCTGGGGGGCGTTATCATCGCCACCAGCTTCGGCCTTTTTACTGAGAAGGGGGATGAGCGCTCCACAGAGAACGAGCGGCGGGCCGACGCCGCCCTCTTCACCCTCTTTTTCCTCCTAATGGGTGCCCTTCTCTTCCTCACCGAGGACGGGCAGGTATACACCGTCGGCCGCTCGGAGGTACTGGTGCTCTTCGCCCTGGTCTGTCTGGCCAGAAACCTGCTCTTCCTGGGCTACGAGAGGTTCAGCAGCTGATGTTGGAGACGAAGATACGGGCCCTCCGCCTGGAGCGGGGCATGGACCAGGCGGAGCTGGCCCGGCTGGTGGGAGTGCGCCGGGAGACCATCGGGCGGCTGGAAAAGGGGCAGTACAACCCCTCCCTGAAGCTGGCCATGGACATCGCCAAAGTGTTCGGCAGGACGGTGGAGGAGGTCTTCACCTTCCAGGAGGACTAGCCTTTTTCTCTCCCCGGCCTTGTCATCCGGGGGAAAACTCCGTATAATAGAAGTCACTCAGACCTGGGGCGGCAAGGGCGCCGCCCGCAACACGACAGAAAGAGGGAAGACCTTTGGAACGCACAAAGATCGCACGTATCTTCGCGGACCAGGAGCAGTACGGCGGCAGAGAAGTCACCGTCTGCGGCTGGGCCCGCACCATCCGGGACATGAAGACCTTCGGCTTCATCGAGCTCAACGACGGCTCCTGCTTCAAGAACCTGCAGGTGGTCATGGAGGCCGGCACGCTGGAGAACTATAAGGAGATCGCCGGGCAGAACGTGGGCGCGGCCCTGCGGGTGACGGGCACGGTGGTGCTCACCCCGGAGGCCAAGCAGCCCCTGGAGATCAAGGCCGCCTCCATCGCGGTGGAGGGCCCCTCCACCCCCGACTATCCCCTGCAGAAGAAGCGGCACACGGTGGAGTACCTGCGCACCATCCAGCACCTGCGCCCCCGCACCAACCTGCTCTCCGCCACCTTCCGGGTGCGGAGCGTGGCCGCCCACGCCATCCACACCTTCTTCCAGGACCGGGGCTTCGTGTACGTCCACACCCCCATCATCACCGCCTCCGACTGCGAGGGCGCCGGCGAGATGTTCCGGGTCACCACCCTGGACCTGGAGAACGTGCCCAGGAACCCCGACGGCACCGTGGACTACAGCCAGGACTTCTTCGGCAAGCCCGCCAACCTCACCGTATCCGGCCAGCTCAACGCGGAGAACTTCGCCATGGCCTTCGGGGACGTGTACACCTTCGGCCCCACCTTCCGGGCGGAGAAGTCCAACACCACCCGCCACGCCGCCGAGTTCTGGATGATCGAGCCGGAGATGGCCTTCTGCGACCTCCAGGGGGATATGGACGTGGCGGAGGCCATGATCAAGGCCATCATCAACACCGTACTGGAGAAGTGCCCCGATGAGATCGCCTTCTTCAACTCCTTCGTGGACAAGGGGCTCAAGGCCCGGCTGGAGCATGTGGCCTCCTCCGACTTCGGCCGGGTGACCTATACCGAGGCAGTGGAGCTCCTGAAGAAGAACAACGACAAGTTCGACTATAAGGTGGACTGGGGCTCCGATCTCCAGACCGAGCACGAGCGCTACCTCACCGAGCAGATCTTCCAGAAGCCCGTGTTCGTCACCGACTACCCCAAGGAGATCAAGGCGTTCTATATGCGCCTCAACGACGACGGGAAGACCGTGGCCGCCTGCGACTGCCTGGTCCCCGGCATCGGCGAGATCATCGGCGGCAGCCAGCGCGAGGAGCGGCTGGACATCCTGGAGGCCCGCATCCAGGAGCTGGGCATGGACCCCAAGGACTACTGGTGGTATCTGGACCTGCGCCGCTACGGCGGGTGCAAGCACGCGGGCTTCGGCCTGGGCTTCGAGCGGATGGTCATGTATCTCACCGGCGTCGGCAACATCCGCGACGTCCTGCCCCATCCCCGGACGGTGGGCAACGCCGACTTCTAAGAGGATAAGAGCGCCGCGCCTCTCCTCCCCTTTCCAGGGGCAGGACGGGGCCCCATCGCAGATGGGGCGGCGCGCAGCGCCGTACAAGGCCCCGCCGGGATCTCCGGCGGGGCCTTGCCGCGGGCGGGATCCACTCCCGCCGGGGATGCGAGAGCAACAGAGCCCCGGGCGCACGGCGCCCCGTCTCCTCCCGGAGAGAAGAGGTAAGTCCTGGAAATCGGACTGACGAACAGAAGTCCCCGCCGGGGGCTTCTGTTTTTATGTTGACTTGTATAGAACATTTGTGCTATCTTCTTTATGGAACATATGTTCTATCCTGCAGGCAAATAAAAATGCCCCGCCGCTTGGCAGGACATTTTTGGTGGAGGAGGATGGATTCGAACCATCGAAGTCGACGACAACAGATTTACAGTCTGCCCCCTTTGGCCACTCGGGAACTCCTCCATATGAAATTGTGGAGCTGGTGGACGGATTCGAACCCCCGACCTGCTGATTACAAATCAGCTGCTCTACCAGCTGAGCTACACCAGCCTGTGGGACTGTTCGCTCGTCCGCAGCGACATTTATTTTAACGGATGGGAGGAGATTTGTCAACAGTTTTTTTCCAGAAAACGTACAACTTTTTTGGGAGGCCGGATACGAGGAGGAGACGAGGGGCGGCGCGCCCCCTGCGGGACGTCCAGCGGGAACCGCCGGCGGCCTGGTGCCGCTCTTGCGGCGGGGAGCTCTACAGCTGGGAGCTCACTTTTCAGAAGGCGGGCGGGCCCCTGTGTCCCCGGTGCGCCGCGGAACGAGAGAGGAAAGAGGAGCCTATCACAGAACATGACGTTACGAGAACTATCCAAAGAGTACAAACGCAATGAAGAGGCCCTGCGGCAGCGGGTGAAGGAGCTCCAGGGGGCGCTCCCCTCTCTGGACCGGGAGGAGCGGAGCCGGGTGGAGGACCGGCTGCGGATCCTCACCGCCATGCAGCGGGAGGCCAGAGAGCTGGGCGCTCTGTGTGAGAGATATTATGACAGGGGGTATCGCCGCAATGGCAAATATACGCTCTGAGCGCAGGAGGGCCCCCGGGGCGGATATGGCGGCCTACCTGCGGGACGCCGCCCCGGACAACTCCGCCCAGCTCCGGCAGCTCAAGCGGGCCCTCCGGCACGCCCTGTCCACTGTGGTCACCCCCCGGCAGCGGGAGCTGCTGCTGCTCTACTACGGCCAGGGGCTCAATATGCGGCAGATCGGCGAACGGCTGGGCCTGGACAAATCCAGCGTCTGCCGCACCCTCAAGCGGGGGGAGGCCCGTCTCCGCCGCTGCCTGCGCTACGGCCTCCCCCGCCAGGGCGCCCCCCACGGTATTTTTAGCCCCGATCAAGATCGCTGAGCGAAAAGATTGTATTCTCCGCGCGAACTGTGCTATAATCACTCTTGTCGATTTAGAGAGAACGAGAGGAAAGTCTGGTTTGCAAAGGGGAGTGTACCGTGGAACTCAACATGTCCATGAAACAGACGCAGACGTTGTCGCCGCAGATGATGCAGTCGATGGAGATCCTCCAGATGGGCTCGCAGGAGCTGCTGGAGTATATCGAGGACCAGGTCCAGGAGAATCCCGTCCTGGAGATGGAGGAGAAGTACCGCAGCCAGGATGAGGACTCGGTGCTCCAGCGGAAGCTGGAGTGGCTGGAGTCCTCGGACACCCAGAATCGGATCTACCACCAACAGGACAGCGAGGACGACAGTACCGACCCCATCTCCAACTACGGCAATGCCGACGAGAGCGAGGAGAACCTCTATCTCTATGTGCTCTCCCAGCTGGAGGTGATGGACCTGGAGCCCGAGCTGCTGGAGGCGGGCCGTTTCCTGGTGGAGTCCCTCAACCAGAACGGCTGGCTGGACGAGTCTCTGGAGGACCTGGCCGCCGAGCTGGAGAAGCCGGTGGAGCTGCTGGAGCGGGCCCTGGCGGCGGTGCAGTCCCTGGAGCCCGCCGGCGTGGGGGCCCGGGACCTGTCCGAATGCCTGGTGCTCCAGCTCAAGCGCCGCAGGGAGGACAGCTCTCTGGCCCTTCGGATCGCCCAGGACCACCTGGAGGCCCTGAGCAAGAACCGCTACAACTGCATCGCCAAGGCTCTGGGCGCCACGCAGGAGGAGGTGCGGGCAGCCTGCGACGTGATCCGCTCCCTGAACCCCCGTCCCGGCGCGGGGTTCGCCACCCGGGAGAACCTGATCTACATCGATCCCGACATCTTCGTGGTCAATTTTCCCGACCACTTCGAACTGCTCACCAACGACTACTTCTTCCCCACTCTGAACATCAGCTCCTACTACTCCCGGATGCTCAAGGACAGCGACGACGCGGAGGTGAAGGACTATCTGGCGGGGAAGGTGCGGCAGGCCAAGTGGGTGGTGCGCAGCATCGAGCAGCGCCGCTCCACTCTGCTCCAGTGCGCCGAGTGTCTGCTGGAGCTGCAGGAGGACTTCTTCCGCCACGGCCCCGGCCATCTGAAGCCCATGTCCCTCTCCGACATCGCCCAGAAGATCGGTGTGCACGAGTCCACTGTCAGCCGGACGATCCGGGACAAGTACATCCAGTGCGCCAGCGGGGTCTATCCGCTCAGCTACTTCTTCTCCCGCAGCCTGGGGAGCAGCCGGGCCAAGGCCGCCGGGGACGCGGTATCCCCCGACACGGCCAAGAACCTGCTCAAAAAGCTCATCGCCGGTGAGGACAAGAAGAAGCCCCTCTCCGACCAGAAGCTCTGCGAGCTCATGGCCAAGGAGGGCTGCGAGCTCTCCCGGCGCACCGTGGCCAAGTACCGGGACGAGCTGGGCATCCCCAGCACCACCGGCCGCAGGCAGATGTAACGGGCCTTTTCGAGCGCCGGGAGGGCAGCGGAGTTTGCGGGGCAGCTCGCCCCGCAGCGGACCGGCGAGATCGACACAAAGATAAGACAGCGGGCGGGAACATCTTCATCGATGTTCCCGCCCTTATTTTACTCTACAGCCTGTCTGGCCCAGACCTGTTTTCTGACTCTAGCAGCGAGGCGTTCCCCCGCTCTTTCAGCGCAAAATAAACTCTATAGCCGATATGATATAAGCGGGACCAAAGAACTCAATTCAAGCATTCGATCCGGTGACGAAGCGCTCACAGATCGTCCTCATGAGCTCGATCGAAACGTCACTTCCCCAGCCGTCATATTTTTCAGCCCAGATCTCCCGCAGGGGCTCGATCCTTTCGATCGCCTCTGCGATATCGTCCGAGTGGCTTCTGAACGCCTCTTCGGAAGGATGCTCGATGATGACGGTCTTCAGCTGCTCCAGTGGCTGTGCCGCCTGTTTATAAAGATCGGCATCGTCCGGGTCTTTCAGGCACATATCAAATGTGAGATATCGGTAGATCACATCTGCCTGCATATAGAGGGCATAGAGGTCATAGCAATTCGTAAAGAC
>DWZK01000115.1 GCA_019117605.1 Candidatus Intestinimonas stercoravium
GGGGTGATGGTCCGGTTGAGCAGGCTCTCCGGATCCTCGGGCTCCACCACGGTCAGGGCGTTGATGCGGTCCAGGCCGTAGCGGATGGACTGGCGGAAGTTCTCGTTGTTCACGGCCAGCAGCCAGTTGTCGGGCTCCAGGGAGTCGTCGAACCGGGGCTCGAAGTTGAAGCAGAAGAAATAGGAGAAGGACACGTTGGCACGGCTGGGGGAGACCATATCCTGCCGCTCGGGGTCCTCCAGCCAGGCGGAGAGGATACTGGCGTCGATTTGAGCCCAGTCCACCTCGCCGCGGATGAAGGACTCGGGGCCCAGCTGGGTGGCGGAGGTATTGTAGAGGTACTGGATCTCGTCGATGAACACGTTGTCCTTGTCCCAGTAAGTCTCGTTCTTGGTGAGGATGCGCTGGTTCTGGGGCTCGAACGAGGTCATGATGTAGGCGCCGTTATACAGCACGGAGTAGTTGTCCACGCCGAAGCTGTCCCCCATCTCCTCCAGGAAGGGGCCGTACACCGGCATATAGGTGGTGTAGGACAGGACGGTGGGGAAGTAGGTGCAGGGAGTCTCCATGGTATATACCAGGGTGTTGTCGTCCACCGCCTTCACGCCCACATCGTCAAAGCTGACCTCGGCCACGGGCTCGATGGGATCGCCCTCGTCATCGGTGGTCCGGGTGCCGTTCTCAGACTCCAGCAGGTAGGCGGTGTAGTTGAAATAGGCCTCGGCGTTCTTCACGATGCCGTTGTACATGTACTGGTTGGAGGAGTTGTTGGCCGCGTCGTTGACCCAGCGGGCGGAGGATACCCAGTCGTTGGCGGTGACGTCGGCCACCTCGTTGCCCTCGGCGTCCACCCACTTCACGCCCGGGCGGATGTGGAAGGTCCACTCGGTATAGTCGTCGTTGTGCTCCCAGCTCTCGGCCAGGGCGGGCTGCATCACGCCGTACTGGTCGTACTCTACCAAGCAGTCCACCATGTTGGCGCACATCTCGTAGTCGTTGGTATTGGAGGTGTAGAGATAGTTGAGGGTCTCCACCTCGCTTCCATAGAGGCGGCGGAACACCGAGCGGTCGTCATCTGCGGAACCTCCTCCTCCGCCTCCGCAGGCGGTCAGGCCGAGCGCCATGGCCGCAGCCAGGCCAAAGGACAAAAACCGTCTCATCTTCTTCACATTACACTCCTTCTTTCCTTAAGATCGTATACTATGGGGATGCCCCATCGTATCAAAGAGGAGCTCCGGTACGGGATACCGGAGAGGCGGGCGGCGCCCGTCAGGTCCAGGCGGGACAGGGGACATGGTCCACGCCCACTCCCGGGTCATCCGACATGGAGATCTGTGCCTCGCGGAACACGGGGCCCCCGGTGTAGGGATCCACAGAACAGAGGGAGGGGCCGTCCAGATCCGCCCGGGTGATGACGCTGCGGCCGGCCGCCAGGTGGGCGGCCGCGGCTACGGACAGCCGGGACTCCAGCATACAGCCGATCATGCACTCCACCCCGTAGATCTCAGCCACGTCGCAGATCTTCAGGGCCTGCCAGATGCCGCCGGTCTTCATGAGCTTGATATTGATGAGGTCGGCCGCCCCGCGGCGGATGATGTCCACCGCATCTGCGGGGGAGAAGACCGACTCGTCCGCCAGGATAGGGGTCCGCACCTGCCGGGTGATCGCGGCCATACCGTCGATATCATGGGCAGAGACGGGCTGCTCCACCAGCTCGATGTCCAGGCCCCTGTCCTCCATCGCGGAGATGATGGGCACCGCTTCCTTAGCGGTCCAGCCCTGGTTGGCGTCCACACGGATGCGGATCTGGGGACCGACCGCCTCGCGGACGGCGGCGATGCGCTCCACGTCCTTCGCGCCCTCCTTGCCCACTTTCACCTTTAAGATCCGATAGCCGCGCTCCACCGCCTCCAGGCTGTCGCGGACCATCTCTTCGATGGGGTTCACCGAGATGGTGATATCCGTCTCGAAGGACTTCCGGGCCCCGCCCAGGAGCTGGTAGAGGGGGGCGCCGAAGCGCTTCCCATAGAGGTCGTAGACAGCCATGTCCACGGCGGCCTTGGCGGAGGTGTTCTTCTGGATGCAGCTGTGGAGCCGGCCCATGATCCCGTCCAGATCCTCCACCTCCATGCCCAGCAGGGCGGGGCGGATGAAGTCGCGGATGGCGCATTCGATGGAGCCGATGGTGTCGCCGGTGATGACAGCGGTGGGAGGCGCCTCTCCATAGCCCACTTCGCCGGTGTCGGCGACCACCCGGACCACCACGTCCTCGATGGCGTCCACTGTGCGCAGGGCTGTTTTGAAGGGGTGGCGGAGGGGAAGGGAGATGCGGCCTATTTGGATGTCTTGGATCAGCATGATGAAGGCCCCTTTTTGCCGATGATCGGGGATCCTTGGGAGATCTCCTGGAAAGGATATCCCAGATCCGTAAAACTTTAGTTAGATAAATCCTACCACATCCGGAACAGGATGTAAAGAAAAAACTGTCCCGGCCCCCGTGCGGCGGCGGAGACCGAGGGCCGCCGGAGAAGAGGGACAGGCGGGAAAAAAGAGAGAAAAGTACTGTTTATTGGACTTATCATCTGGTAGACTGATGATAGTGTATAGCCGGGATGGGCCGGAGAGGCGGGCGCCCTGCGGAAAAGGAGGGCGGCGCGTCTTTTCGAGCCGATCTGAAAGGGAAGGAGGGGCACGGATGGCAAAGGGGAGCGGGCAGAAGCAGAAGGTGCTGCTGCTGCGGCGCCTGCTGCTGGAGCGGAGCGACGAAGACCACCCCATCTCCACAGGGGAGCTCATCGCGGAGCTGGAGCGGCAGGGCATCCCGGCGGAGCGGAAGAGCATCTACGACGACATAGAAGTGCTCCGGCAGACGGGGATGGAGGTCCAGAACCGGAAGGGGAAGCAGCCCGGGTGGTTCGTGGAGGACCGGCCCTTCCAGCTGGCGGAGCTGAAGCTGCTGGTGGACGCGGTGCAGTCCTGCCGGTTCATCACCAAGCGCAAGAGCGACGAGCTCATCCGAAAGCTGGAGGGGCTCGCCAGCGTCTGGCAGGCCCGGCAGCTCCAGAGGCAGGTGTATGTGGACCGGCGGGTCAAGACCATGAACGAGAGCGTCTATTACACCATCGACAAGCTGCACACCGCCCTGGCCGCGGGGCGGGGCGTGACGTTCCACTATTTCGAATATAACGTGAAAAAAGAAAAGGTGTTCCGCCGGGAGGGGAAGCGGTACACCGTCTATCCCTACGGTCTGGTGTGGGACAATGAGAACTACTACCTGGTGGGCTGGGACGCCGCCAAGGAGGAGGTCCGGCACTACCGGGTGGACAAGATAGCGGACCTGACGGTCACCTGCCTGCAGGGAGGGGGAAAAGGCCGGGCGGGGGACTTCGATATGGCCTCCTATGCGGCCAAACACTTCGGCATGTTCAGCGGCCGGGAGGGAAAGGTCCGCCTCCGCTGCGTCAACGCCATGGTGGGGGTCATCCTGGACCGCTTCGGCCAGGAGGTGATGCTCGTCCCCGACGGGCCGGACCACTTCACGGTGACGGTGGATGCGGTGGTGTCTCCCCAGTTCTTCGGCTGGCTCTTCGGCCTGGGGGAGGGAGTGGAGCTCACCGCCCCCGCCTGGGCGGTAGAGGCATTCCAACGGCGGCTTCGGGCCATGGAACGGCCCCTGGCAGAGACGCCCTGACGCCCCTCTCCGCCGGACCGCAGAGGAGGGAGATCCCCGCTGGGAAAGCGCCGGGCGATGTGCTATGATAGGGGAAAAGAGGAAAAGAGGTGGAAGAGCGTGGGCTGGTGGGAGATCCTGAAAGGAGAACAGCCGGGACCGATCAAGTCGATCCCGGATCTTGAGGACACGGGGCAGTTCGGGGCGTCCTCCACAGAGTTCGCCCTGACGGGCCCCCGCTGCCGCTACACCCGCCGGGAGGAGGAAGAGCAGTGACGGAGACAGGAGAGGGCCTGACAGGGCGGGCGTTCCTGGACTGGGCGGTAGAGCTGCTGGAGGGGGTCGAGGCGTCCCCGGAGCAGCGGGCCTGGTGCCGGCATTATCCGCTCTCTGCGCAGGAGCCGGGACAGGAGGCGCTGGAGCGGGACCTCCGGGCCCTGGAGGACCAGAGCCGCAGGCTGGGACTGACCATCGCCAACTACCAGAGGGCGATGGAGGTCCGGGGGCTGGAGGCGGGGGAGATGGACCGGGCGGCGGCGGAGAGCCTGCCCCGCCTGGACGTCCTGGCCTGCCTGACCTGGCACTTCCGCCGGGACCACTTCTCGGAGGGGAGCCTCATCAGGGAGAGCGTGGCGGAAGGGGCCCTGCTCCGGCTGTTCCGGCGGCTGCGGGAGCTGCAGCGGTGGCCGGGGATCGCCACCACCCTGGGAGAGCTCTTCCGGGACCGGTGCGGCGGCATCCCCACCGCCCCCGGCGTCTACCGGGTGCTGGCGCCGGAGGGCGTCCCCATCCGCTTCCTGGACCGGACGGAGGGGCCTGCCCCCTGGTATCCGGCGGAGGAGCTGGAGGAGAGATACAGGACGTGCAGGGACAGGGAGATCCTGTACATCGGCAAGGCCGACGGCCGCCGGGGCCTCCGGCAGAGGGTCTGGCAGTATGTGCGGTACGGCTGGGGCGGCGGGACCATCCACCGGGGCGGCCGGGCGATCTGGCAGATCCCGGACGCGGATCTGCTGCTCCTGGAATATGACTGCTGTCCCGACTGCGAGGCCCGGGAGCGGGCCCTGCTGGAGGACTATCTGCGGGAGAACGGGACCCTGCCCCTGGCCAACCGGAGGAGATGAGCGCCCTCACCCCCCGCCCAGCATCTTCTCCAGATCTCTCCCCTTGGCCAGCTGGTCTACCAGCTTGTCCAGGCGGCGGATCTCCCGGAGGAGGGGATCTTCCACCGCCTCCACCCGTACGCCGCAGACCACCCCGCGGATCCTATCGCGTTCGGGGTGGAGCTGCGGGGCCCGCAGGAAGAACTCTCCATAGGTGAGGTCGGTATCCAGCAGGGTGGTCAGCTCCTCCGGATGGTAGCCGGTGAGCCAGCAGGCCGCCCGGTCCACCTCTTCCCGGCTGCGGCCTTTCCGTGCGGCCTTGGCGATCAGCAGGGGATAGACCTTGGCGAAGGGCATATCGAAGATCTTCTCGCGCATCTCAGACATCCTCCTCTCCGGCTCCGCGCTCCGGCCCGGCCTGCCGGGCCAGGAAGCACCCGGGCTCGTGGCTGTATATGACTCCCACCGCCTGGAGGTAGGCGTAGACGATGGTGGAGCCCACGAAGGACATCCCCCGCCGCTTCAGGTCCCGGGAGATGGCATCGGACAGGGGCGAGGCGGACTTCCCCCGCTCGTACACCACCTGCCCGCTGGTCCAGCCCCACAGATAGGCGGAGAAGCTGCCGCGCTCCGCCTGGATCTGCCGGAAGACACGGGCGTTGGCCACCGCCGCCCGGATCTTCCGGCGGTTGCGGACGATCCCCGGGTCGGCCATGAGGGCCTCTACCTCCGCTTCCCCATAGGCGCAGACCCGCTCCAGGTCGAAGCCGGCGAAGGCCCGGCGGAAGGCCTCCCGCTTGTTGAGGATGCAGGCCCAGGAGAGCCCCGCCTGGAAGGACTCCAGGATCAGCATCTCGAAGAGCTTTCCGTCCTCGTGGACAGGGACGCCCCACTCCTCATCGTGATAGCGGACGTATCTCTCGTTCTTCGGATCTGCCCAGGGGCAGCGCTGCCTGCGGTCCGGCCATTCCATATCGGTCATCTCCCTCTCGACATCCAGATAGCGCCATTGTAGCATGGGGCGGGGGGATTGGACAAGACCGGGATACGGCCCGGACCGGCGGGGACCGTCCGCGCCTCTGTCGTGGGACCGGTCTGCCGCCGGACAGCTGGGAGCTATACCCAAAGATCTCAGAGATGCCGCCATCCTGTTGCACATATCTCATGATCTTGGACGGGCGCACTTGACGGGCCGGCGAAAGTAAAGTATAGTATCTTTGACTCTGAGTCATGGAAAAACACCGCGGAACGCTGCGAACAACAGAATAATGTGAAGGGCACTGTCGTCTTGTACGGCAGTGCCCTTTTGTTTTATCCTGTCCCGACTACACGAAAGGAGGGACCAGCCATGGCCCTTTGCTGAGCGCGCATACCAAGAGAGAACGAGGATCCAACAGATAGATGAAGGAGGCCACGATCATGACATTGCACACAAAACGCACTGTCCGGCTCTGCGCCCTGCCCATGACGCTGTGTATGCTGCTCTCCACGAGCGGCATCGCCCTCGCTGTGCAGCCGGAGGCGGAAGCGACGCTCGTCCTATCGGACACCACCCTGGCGCTGGTGGATCGGGACCAAGCTTTCACGGCCACTCTGACTGTGGACGCATCCCTGCTGGATGGGGAGGATCCGGCGGACTGGGCCGCCGGTCTCACCTGGTACCTCACCCGAGAGGAGGGGGCCCAGGACACGGAGCTCTACCCTTACTACTACACCGGCGACCAGCTGGACCGGTGGCAGGTCTGGAACGATGGAGAGGGAGGTGAGGACCTCTTCACCCTGGGGACGCCTGAGGCAGTACAGGAAGACGGCACGGTCACTGTCATCCTCCCCTTCACCGCCACGTCCTTCACCGGCATCAACGACGGATCCACGGGGCTCCGCAACGTCTGGCCCAGCTTCATCGGCCCCTACACCTTCTCTGTCCGGGATGGAGACAGTGTGCTGGCAGAGACCGAGATGACAGTGAACGCCTATGACAGTTATACCCGCTATGACGATGTGGACGAGGCCATCCAGGAGATCATGGAAGAAGCGCTCCCCGGCAGGTACATCACCGTCACCACCTTCGGCCAGAGCGAAGGCGGGCGGGACCAGTACTATGTCACCCTCTCCGACAGCGAGGAGTCGGTGGAGGCTTTCCACGAGATGAAGGCCCTGGCCGAGACCGATCCCGCATCCCTCCAGGCGGAGCTGGAGGACGGCACCATGGGCGAATACCGGGTGCCCTTCCTTCTGAACAACGTCCACCCGGACGAAGACCCCGGTGTGGATGCCCAGCTCAAGGTACTGCGGGCCCTGGCCACTCAGGAGACGATCACCTATAACACCCTCACCGGATTCCTGGACGAGAGCGTGGACATCTCCAGCATGTTCGCCCCCGATGTATTGGAGCTGGGCATCACCGGACTGGGCTCCCAGAAGTTCACCGCCGACGAAGAGGGGCAGATCCAGGACAATACCGGCGTCAACGATGCCAGTGAGCTCTATACCATCAGTGAGGATATCGTGCTGGATGTGGATGACATCCTGGATGATATCATCTTTGTCATCATCCCGAACGAGAACCCCGATGGCCGGACCTACAATACCCGCCGCAACGACAACGGCTTCGACCTGAACCGGGATGCCTCCAACCAGACCCAGAGCGAAACGGTGGGCCTGGCGCAGGTGGTCAACGAGTGGGACCCGGTGGTGTTCGCCGAGCTCCACGGCTACATGACCGAGTTCCTGGTGGAGCCCTGCACCCCGCCCCATGAGCCCAATATGGAGTATGACATCCTGGTGGAGAACTTCGCCCTGGGCTCCGAAGCCTTCGGCGCTGCGGCCCTTGGCACCATGTCCGCCACCAGGGAGGACCACCCCGACAGCCTCTATTGGTCTTACTACATGCCGCTGCGGGATGACTATGACCCCGAGACCATGACTTGGTCCGCCTGGGACGACCTGTGCACCAACTACGGTCCCAGCTATGCCATGCTCAACTGCGGCTCTCTGGGCTATACCATCGAGACGCCCTACAACAATGAGGCATCCACCGACCTGTTCGTGTACGGCATCTACGGCCTCATCGACTACGTCATGGAGAACAAGGATGACATCTACTACGATCAGCTGGAGTTCTTCCGCAGAGGCATCGAGAACGAAGACCACCGCGCTGATATGGAAAAGTGGTATGTGGATGTGAACAACGGACGATTGCCCTCCGACACCTGGCGCGCCCCCTATGCGGAGAACGACAACTTCTTCCCCGAGTACTATGTGATCCCCGTGGACAGCGGAGCTCAGCGGGATATCGCCGATGCCTATGAGATGGGCGAGTTCCTCCTGCGCAACGGGGTGAAGGTCTCCACCCTGGACGAGGACACCGCTGTGGACGGCACCGTCTACGCCGCCGGGTCCCTGGTGGTGGATATGCACCAGGCCAAGCGCAACTATGCCAACGCCGTGTTGTGGGAGGGCGCGGACGCATCCGCCTCCGGCTTCCCCGATCTGTACTCCGAGTCCGTGTCCAACTTCCCCGCCATGCGGGGCTTCGACTGTGTGCCTGTGGCTGTCGAGGGGGTCTTCGACGGTGTGCTCACCGAGGTGACCGGGATCACCGGGGGGTCGCAGCTCACCGGGACTTCCGGAGATATCGTCATCCTCTCCAACAGCGGCAATGAGGCGGTCCGGGCGGTCAACGCCCTTCTGGATGCCGGCGAGACCGTGGGCATGGTGACCGACGGCGACTATAAGGGCGACTTCGTCCTCTCTCTGGAGGTATATGAGTCCGTAGCGGACGACTTCCTCCTCTCCGCCTCCCGGGTGGCCGAGATGCCCGAGGCCCGTGCCATCGAGAAGCCCACCATCTTCCTGGCCGGACGCTACGATGCGTTCTCCGGCGCCGTGGTGGAGGAGGGCTACTTCTCCCAGTGGTTCAGCCAGGGCTACGGCTACACCGACTACCGCAACGTCTACAGCAACGGCACCTCCAACTATGATGTGGAGGCGTTCCAGGAGCAGCTGGGCTTCACCATCACCGGCGACCCCGCTCAGGCGGACATCATCCTGGGCAACGTGCCGCTGGACCAGGGCGAGTCCGGCGCCGCCGCCGTGGCTGCGGTCAAGGCCGGTACGCCCTATATCGCCACCGGCTCCAGCCCTCTGCGCTATATCACCTCCCAACTGGTGCCCGACATGGCGTATACCACCTTGGGCATGGAGGCCCTCCACACCGTCACCTATCCTTCCGACAGCCTGACCACCGCCAGCTACGCTTCGGATGGGGACGATGTCATGTATACCTATAATTGTGGTGTTATCACTTCGGTCCCAGAGGACGCCGCGATCCTGATCCAGGCCGCTCCGGAGGACAGCTTCATCGTCGGCTGCTGTCTCAACGACCAGGGACTCACCCTGGACGGCTTCGTGGAGGCCATCGCCCTTGAGAGAGATGGCATGGACCTGACGATCTTTGCCAACTCTGTGGACAACCGGGCCCACCAGCAGGACGATTACCGCTATGTGACCAACACCATCTACGCCAAGATGCTCTCTGACGAGCGCCTGGATCTGAGCGGTGGCGAGCCCGACGAGCCCGATGTCGACGAGCCCGCCACCAGCGATGACCACGACACGGAGGACTCCTCCACCGTGGTCTCCGGCGGCAGCGGCAGCTCCGCCGGCAGCAGCGAGACGCCCGACGAGTCTGCCGAGCCCGAGGCCCCCGGCACCGATATCGATGACGGCGAGACCCCGCTCTCTCCCACCACCTTCGCCGACGTGCCCGCCGGCCACTGGGCCGCTGAGGCCATCGAGTATGTGACCGGCCAGGGCTACTTCAACGGCACCTCCGAGACCACCTTCGGCCCCAGCGTGCCCATGAGCCGCGCCATGCTGGCCACCGTGCTGTGGCGGATGGAGGGCCAGCCCGCC
>DWZK01000016.1 GCA_019117605.1 Candidatus Intestinimonas stercoravium
TGTCTGACATTTTGACTTACGTCAAAATGTTCCTGACTGTACGCGAAAGTGGGGGCTCACCGCCCCCCTTTCACACTATCCCCCCGCTGCTTCTCCAGCGTTGTACCACTTCTTCGACAGGCTGAGGGGCCCCGCCCGCAGCACATGCGGGCGGGGCCCCGTTCGCTCTCCTCTTCTCTCCCTCTGTCCCGTCCTCTCTCCCGCCGCGGGCGGGCTTCAGACGGGGCCCAGCAGCTCCGCCGCCGCCTGGTCCGCCAGCCTGCGGACGCTTCCAAAGTCCACGAAGGGGTTGTATATCCCCTCCAGCTTATCGTGCATCTCTTTCGCCTGGGCCAGGGAGGCCACCGCCTCTTCCTGGAGCGCCTGGACGATCTTCCGCCCGAAGCGCAGCCTGCCCCGCTCCCGCTTCAGCACCTCCCGATCCGCCATGGCGTCCAGGTGGAGGCGGCGGTAGGCGTGCCGGTCCCACCGCAGCTGCGGCCCGCTGGTGACGAAGCCCAGAGAGAGCTGCGGCAGGAGCAGGTGCTCCAGGCGGCCCGGCTCCATGGGGGAGGGGCAGGCGATGGCGTCCCAGCCCGCGGCCACCGCTCCACGGAGCAGGGGACAGAGCAGGCCGTGGGCCAGGCCCCACGGATCGTCCAGCTCATATACCCGTTTACATAGTTTTTCCACTGTACCGTACTCGCACAGCGGTCCCTTGTGGGTCACCGCCGAGAGGAAGCGGCGCGTCACGCGGCCTGTGCCCCCCTCCCGCCGCCGGACCTCCCGCTTCAAGATCCCTCGGGCCCTTTTGCCCATTTTCTCCCTCATCTCCGGAGTTTCCAGCACACTTCGCAGGTTTTTCGTCACCTCTTCGGCAGCGGACAAGCACCGATATGCCTGGGCATAACAGCCCTTATAGCCTGTCATGGCCGCCACGATCTCTTCCCGTTTCCCCGCGAGGGCCTTATAGTCGTAGCAGTCTCCAAGATTCACATAACGCTCCACCACGCCCGGGTACCGGGGCTCCACCACATGGGGCGCGGTCCCGTCCACGATGGCGCTCTTCTGCCCGGGCAGGATCACGGCGTCCAGGGAGTCTGGGTCGCCGGAACAGGGGATGTACTCCACCGGGAGCCCCTTCTCCTCCGCCTGCCGGGCCACCTGGCGCATGAAGGTGGATTTCCCGCACCCCGCGCCCCCCTTCAGGATGAAGATGCTCTTCGCCTCCAGCGGGTCTATGAGCTCATCGTAGAGGGAATAGAATCCAGCCGGGCTGTTCGCCCCCAAATAAAAACGCACTTGCGGTTCTGTCGGCATCAGCTTGCCCTCCCATCTCGTTTCTATCTCAGGCTATGCCGGACCGGCGGAAAAGGTCCCCGGGCATGTTGCTATTTTCCCGTTTCTACGGTAAAATATCGACTGTCACCGGGGCTCGGCCCCGGCCCTGTACAGACCGACTATCCCTGTGAGGTGGACTATGAGCTTTCTCTCCCCCACGTTTTTCCTCTTCTTCCCTCTGGTCTCTCTGGTGTACTTCTGTCTGCCCGCGCGGCTCAAAGCGCCGTGGCTCCTGCTCGCCAGCATCTATTTCTGCTTCTCCGCCGGGCCCGACTCCCTCTTCTTCCTCCTCTGCGCGCTGGCCGTCACCTATGGGGGCGGCAGGGCCCTGGAGGGCCTCTCCGGCCGGCGGCGGAAGCTGCTGCTGGCCGGGCTGCTCTTCCTCCTCTTCGGCACGCTCTTCGTGTTCAAGTATCTGGCCTTCGCCCTCTCCCTCCTGGCCCGGCTGCTCCAGGCGGCGGCCCAGGCCCTCCCCTCCGCCTCCGGCGGGCTCCTCCAGGTGGCGGGGGCCACCGCCCTGCTGCCGGAGCTCTCCCTCCCCGCCGGCATCTCTTTCTACCTCTTCATGGCCGCCGGCTACCTGATCGACGTGTACCGGGGGAAGGTGGCGGCGGAGCGGAACGCAGTGCGCCTGGCCCTCTTCCTCTCCTTCTTCCCCTATCTGATCTCCGGCCCCATCGGGCGGGCGGGGGACCTGCTGCCCCAGCTGCGGGAGCCCCCCTCCTTCGACTATCTCCGCCTCCGCCGGGGGCTGCTCCGCTTCCTGTGGGGCGCCTTCAAGAAGCTGGTGATCGCCGACCGGCTGGGCATCCTGGTGACCACGGTATACGCCGCCCCCAGGGACTTCGGCCGGCTCCAGGTCGTGGCCGCCGCCTGCGCCTTCTCCATCCAGATCTACTGCGACTTCTCCGCCTATTCCGACATGGCCCTGGGCTGTGGGGAGGCCCTGGGCTTCCGGTTCATGGAGAACTTCCGCACCCCCTATTTCTCCCGGTCCATCGGGGAGTTCTGGCGGCGGTGGCATATCTCCCTGTCCTCCTGGTTCCGGGACTACCTGTATATCCCCCTGGGCGGCAGCCGCCGGGGGACCTGGCGCAAGTACCTCAACGTGCTCATCGTCTTCGCCGTCAGCGGCCTGTGGCACGGGGCCGCCCTGTCCTTCGTGGTGTGGGGCCTGCTCAACGGCATCTACCAGGTGATCGGCGGCCTCACCGCCGGGGCCCGGGCCAGGGTCCGCCATGCCCTCCGCCTCTCCGATGACGGGCCGGTCACCGTCCTCATCCAGGTGGTCCTCACCTTCCTGCTGAGCACCTCCGCCTGGGTGTTCTTCAAGAGCGGTTCCTTCACCCACGGCCTGGAGATCTTCCAGGCCATGGTCTCCGGCCCCTGGCTCACCCGGCCGGTCACCGCCTGGGGGCTGGACCTGCCCGAGCTGGCCGTGGCCGCCCTGTCCGTCCTCCTGCTGCTGGCGGCGGACCTGCTGTCCCTGAAGCGGGACCTGCGTGGGGACATCCTGGCCCTGCCCCGGGCCCTGCGCTGGGCGCTGGTGCTGGCCCTGCTGGCGGTGGTGCTGGTGTTCGGCGTCTACGGCACCGGCTACGACCCCCAGGACTTCATCTATTTCAAGTTTTAGGAGGCGCCCATGAAACGACATCTCTGGAAGGAGGGCGCCGCCGTCCTCCTCTTCCTCCTCCTGGCCGCCCTGCTCATCTCCGTCCTCTCGGCGGTCCTGCGGCCGGCCCGGGTGGACTACGGCGCCGTGTGGGGCCCCTACCTGGCGGAGCCGGAGGACAGCCTGGACTACCTGTATCTGGGCAGCTCCTACGCCTACTGTGACGTGGATCCGGCGGTGATCTACGGCGAGACCGGGCTCACCGGCTACGTCCTGGCGGGACCGGAGCAGACCCTGTCCCAGACCTACTGGTACCTCCGGGAGGCCCTGGAGACCCAGAGCCCCTCTCTGGTGGTGCTGGAGGCCTCCGCCCTGGAGTTCGCCCGGTATCAGGACTACACCCAGGTGAACGTGGGGTATATGCCCTTCGGCCTCAACAAGCTGGGGGCGATCTTCACCGCCTCCGAGCCGGAGCTCCGCACCGGCCTGCTCTTCGACCTGTACTTCTACCACAGCCGCTGGAAAGAGATCACCCTCGCCGGGGCCGCCCAGGCCCTCCAGCCGCCCCACACCGACCTGCTCAAGGGCTATACGGAGGTGGACGGGACCTTTGATGAGATCGCCAATGGGCCCTTCACCCGGGAGAGCCAGCCCCGGGAGGTCTATGAGGAGAACCTGTCCGACCTGGCCAAGATCGCCGGGCTCTGCCGGGAGCGGCAGGTCCCTCTGATCGTGGTGTTCCACCCCACCTACAGCCAGATCGCCCCAGAGGACCGGGCCGCCATCCGGGAGGACGTGGCTGCGCTGGGGATCCCCTTCTATGACTGGAGCGAGGACATGGACAGCGCCGGCATCCAGCCGGAGCTCCACTTCTACGACCCCGGCCATCTGAACAGGGAGGGCGCGGCCCGCTTCTCCACCTGGCTGGGGGGCTTCTTCACCGGAGAGCTGGGGCTCGCCCCCCGGCCCCAGGACCTGGAGAACACCGCCGCCTGGTCCCTGGTCGCCCAGGCCCGGCAGGGCTGAAAATAGAAAAACGAGGAGAGATCTCTATGTTGTTCGTCTGGTACCCCAAGTGTTCCACCTGCCAGAGGGCCAAGGCCTGGCTGGAGAGCCGCGGCCTCCCGCTGGAGCTCCGGGACATCAAGCTGGAGCCCCCCACCGAGGAGGAGCTCCGCCGCTGGCACGGCCTGAGCGGCCTGCCCCTGAAGCGCTTCTTCAACACCAGCGGCCAGCTCTACAAGTCTATGGGCCTCAAGGACAAGCTCCCTGTCATGGGGGAGGACGAGCAGTTCGCCCTTTTGGCCACCGACGGGATGCTGGTGAAGCGCCCCATCCTGGTGGGGGACGGCTTCGTCCTGGCGGGCTTCAAGGAGAAGGAGTGGACCGAGGCGCTGGGCGGCTGAGCGCCCGAAAGCAGAGAGGGCATGGCGCAGACTGCGCCATGCCCTCGTTCCATGTTCGTCTACTGCGCCAGACGGTGGTCCAGCCAGTCCAGCAGATCGTCGTATACCTCTCCCCTGTTGAGCTCGTTGAGCATCTCGTGCCGGCCGCCGGGGTAGAGCTTCACCTCCACATCCCTGCACCCGGCCTGCCGGAAGAGGTCCGCCACCTTCCGCACCCCTTTCCCACGGCCGCCCACCGGGTCGCTCTCCCCGGAAAAGAAGTATACCGGCGTGGACGGATCCATCTTCCGGAGCTCCCTGGGGTCGCCGATGCGGCGCAGGCCGCCCATCATATCGTGGAACATCCCCACCGTGGGGACGAACCGGCAGAGGGGGTCGGATACATAGGCGTCCACCGCCTGCTCGTCCCGGCTGATCCAGTCCGCCGCCGTGCGGTTGGGGCGGAACTGCCTGTCATAGGCCCCCAGAGACATGGAGATGACGAGCGGGCTCACATACCGCTCTCCCCTCACCCGCCGGAGCAGGCCGGAGAGCCCGCGTCCCAGGAGGATGAGCGGGGCCGGCTCCTGCCCGGTCCCGGACAGGATGCACCCGTCTATGGTCCCGGGCCGGTCGATGAGATATGTACGGACGACGAAGGAGCCCATGGAGTGGCCCATCAGAAAGTACGGGGCTCCGGGAAAGTCCCTGCCTGTCCGCTCCCGCAGGAGGCCCACGTCATCCACCAGATGCCTCCACCCGTCCTTCTCCCCGAGATAGCCCAGCTCCTTCCGGTCCCGGGCGGTCCTGCCGTGGCCCAGGTGGTCGTGTCCCACCACCGCGATCCCGTGGCCGGCCAGGAAGAAAGCGAAATGGTCATACCGTCCCACATGCTCCGAGATGCCGTGGACCAGCTGCACCACTGCCCGTGGTCCGCCGGAGGCGGGCAGCCAGCGGCAGCCGTGGATCCGGTGGATCCCGTCGCTGGAGGGGAAATAAAATTCCTCTTTCAAAGCCATAGAAATGCGACTCCTTTTGTGGTAAACTGGATACGTTCCAGCTGCGCTCAGGCGCAGTTCAAGTGTAGCCTCTTCGGGCCCGCCCGTCAATAGCCGATCCCCGGCGGCCCGGCCAGAAAGGAAGGATATCCCATGCATGTCTCTGAACGTTTTTTGAAATATGTCTCCTTCGACACCCAGTCGGACGAGAGCTCTACCACCGTCCCCACCACCGAGAAGCAGAAGCTGCTGGGGGCCGCCCTGGTCCAGGAGCTCACCGAGATCGGGCTCCACGGCGCCCGTATGGATGACTACGGCTATGTATATGCCTGGCTCCCCGCCACCGCGGGCTGTGAAGGCGTCCCCTGCCTGGGCCTCATCGCCCACATGGACACCGCCCCCTCCGCCCCCGGGGCCAACGTCTCTCCCCGCGTGGTCCACTACACCGGCGGCGACATCCATCTCTCCGACACGGTGGTCATGCGGGCCTCCGAGTTCGAGAGCCTGCGCCGCTATGTGGGCCAGGACCTGATCGTCACCGACGGCACCACCCTCCTGGGCGCGGACGACAAGGCCGGGGTGGCCGAGATCGTCACCGCCATGGAGCACTTGGCCGCCCATCCGGAGATCCCCCACGGCCGCATCGCCGTGGCCTTCACACCCGACGAGGAGGTGGGCTCCGGGGCCGACCACTTCGATGTAGAGGGCTTCGGCGCCGCCGCGGCCTACACCGTGGACGGCGGCGAGCTGGGAGAGCTGGAGTACGAGAACTTCAATGCCGCTTCTGCCCGGGTGACGGTCCGCGGCTTCAATATCCACCCCGGCTCCGCCAAGGACAAGATGCGCAACGCCTGCCTGATGGCGCTGGAGTTCGCCTCCATGCTCCCCCCCGCCGAGACTCCCGCCCACACCGAGGGGCGCGAGGGCTTCTACCACCTCTCCCATATGGAGGGAGACGAGACCGAGGCCCGCCTCAGCTTCATCATCCGGGACCATGACCGCCAGAAGTTCGAGGCCCGGAAGGAGCGTATGAACCTGATCGCCGCCTATCTCAATGAGAAGTACGGCCCCACCACCGTCCAGGTGGAGCTGAAGGACTCCTACTACAACATGCTCGAGCAGATCCGCCCCCACATGTACCTGATCCACCGGGCCCGCGCCGCCTTCGAGAAGGCGGGGGTCCAGGCGGTGGAGGTGCCCATCCGGGGCGGTACCGACGGGGCCCGTCTGTCCTATATGGGCCTTCCCTGCCCCAATCTGTCCACCGGCGGGGCCAACTTCCACGGAGTCATGGAGTATATCCCCGTGCCCTCCATGGAGAAGATGGTGGAGGTGCTGGTACACCTGGTCACAGAGGCAGTGTGACCTCCCCCTCCTCTGCCGTTCAGATCGCTTTTGCTCTGAGGAGCGCCCCGAGAGGGCGCCCCTCTTTTTTATGGCTCCCGTTCCGGCTCTTCGTGTCCGGCCGGGATGGGGCAGGACCTGATCGTGACCTTGAAAAAAGGATAGAACTAAGGTATAGTGTAGATGGCCTTTTCCCGGCCGATCCGAGACCTTTTCGAAGGTCCGGGGCGGCCCGGCAGATACCGATCCAAAGGGGGGGATATCCATGGAGCGTTTCAAGAAAGTCTATCAGCAGGGGGCTATCGACGTGATCGAGATCTGGGTCGATACAGAAACAGGCGTGAACTATGTTTTCCACAGGAACGGGAACGCGGCAGGCTTCACACCGCTGCTGGACAAAGACGGAAAGCCGATCGTGACCCCGTGACCCCATCATCGGACGCAGCGCGTCCGATGCGCAGCAGGAGCCAGCGGCCGATGCCGCGCTGATGGGAGGGCATCGCCAAAGTTGGGCGGCTATCTGCACGCCCCCGGTGGACAGATGGCATCGGACGGCCCGGTCCCGGCTCCGGGCACCCAAAAGGAGCGCGGAGTTTTGTAAAAATCTCTTGGCTTTTCTCCATCCTGTGCTATAATAAAAGAAATGGGTACTACCCTTTTGCCGGTTGGGTGACCATCTACGTCTTTTGTCCCCATCTATCCACAACGGCACAGGCGAATATCACCAAAGAAAAGAGCTGGATCACCACTATGAAAGCGGAAAGCACACAGCAGGGGAAGGCCTACGAGCGGGTCATCAGCTACATCAAGGGCGAGATCCTCAAGGGACATCTCAAGCAGGGGGAGAAGCTCCCTCCGGAGCGGGAGCTGGCCGAGCAGCTGGGCGTGGGGCGCAACTCCGTGCGGGAGGCGCTGCGCACGCTCAGCCTCATGGGCTTCATCTCCAGCACCCAGGGGGCGGGCAACTTCGTCTCCTGCGACATCGAGAAGAACCTCTCCGAGTCCACCCAGATGATGATGCTCCTGGGCGCCACCGACTACCGGCAGGTCAGTGAGCTGCGGCAGGGCCTGGAGGGCCAGACCGTCCTGCTGGCCGCCGAGCGCATCACGCCTGCCCAGCTGGCGCAGTTGGAGGATATCGTCTGGAGGCTCCGTGACGAGACCGACCTGGAGAAGAGCACCGCCCTGGACAAGCAGCTCCACTACCTCATCGGCGAGGCGGCGGGAAACAAACTCATCCTGGTGATCCTCCGGGCCATGAGCGAGACGGTGGACGGCTTCATCTCCCATATGCGGGAGAAGATGATGCTGGACGATGTGTACCGCAAGCGCCTCCAGGACGCCCACCAGGGCATCGTTCTGGCCCTCCAGGACCGCAACGGCCTGGAGGCCGCGCGGATGATGCGGGAGCATTTCGCCGTGGTGGACAACGCCATGGAGGAGCTTTTCTGATCTTTCGATAACGAGAGAGCGCCTGCCCGGAGATATCCGGGCAGGCGCTCTCAGCCTGTCGAAGAAGTGGTACAACGCTGGAGAAGCAGCGGGGGGATAGTGTGAAAGGGGGTCTGGACTGCCGGGGGCAGTCCAGATGCCTTCGGGCGAAGCCACCTAAGACCAGGTGAGCCCCCACTTTCGCGTACAGTCAGGAACATTTTGACGTAAGTCAAAATGTCAGACAGCGTGTCAAAAAAGTCCATTTGGACTTTTTTGACACGCTGAGCGCCTGCCCG
>DWZK01000116.1 GCA_019117605.1 Candidatus Intestinimonas stercoravium
AAAAGTCTCTTGACTTTTTCGACACGCTGAAAGCGGACCGCCGCCCGATACGGGCGGCGGTCCGCTTTGGTATCAGGCTGCGCAGAGGGCCGGGACATCACGTCCCGGCCCTCTGCCGTCAGGTATAGTTATAGAAAGAAGGTAAAGTCTGTTCACACGAACATGGGGATGAAATAGAGGCCCAGGCAGGTGATGACGATCCAGAACACACAGATGAAGGCCATGAAGCCCCACACATCCTTCAGCTTCATGCCGACCACGGACAGAGCCGGGATGACATACAGAGGCTGGAGCAGGTTGGTGCATTCGTCGCCCAGGACGAAGGCGTTCAGGCAGGTGGCCAGGTCGGCGCCCTGGATGTTCTGCACGGTCTGGACGATCAGGGGGCCCTGCACGGTGAACTGCCCGCCCTGAGAGGGGATGAACAGGTTGACCAGGCAGGCGGACAGGAAGGTGAACACGGGCAGGGTCTGAGCGGTGGCGATGGAGGTGATGGCGCCGATCAACACGGAGCCCAGGCCGCCCTCGATGTACATCATGCCCATGATGGCCCCATAGAAGGGGAACTGCATGATGATATCGGTGGCCAAGTGCATGGAGTCGGCGTGGGCGGTGATCCAGGCGCTGGGCTGGGGGAAGAGGAAACAGTTGATGCCCACGAACAGGAAGATGACCAGATTCATGTTCAGGGCACCGAAGAAGCCCTTGGTGGCGAAGTCATAGATGATGTTGGCGAAGATGAAGACGCCCACGATCCCCATGATGGGCTTGCAGGTATTCATCTTCTGGGCGAAGGTGGTGGCCTTCTCGGTGATGCGGTAGCTCTCGGGCTCCACATCGGCCTGGGTGGCTACGTCGCGTAGCTCTACCAGCTCGTCCTCGCCGGGTTGGGTGAACATGACCACCAGGATGAACACGATGGCCAGTACGAAGAAGAGCACCACGTTGGGCGTATTGTAGCAGGTCTCCAGGACAGTCATGGTGTGGCCCACGATCTCAGCGTAGGAGCTGCCCTCGGTGGCCAGGTTGGAGTACAGAGTGGCGGAGGGCCCAAGGCACTGGCCCAGGATCATGCAGGTATAGCCGCCGGCCACCATCATGGGGAAGTGGAGGCCCTTGACCCGCTTGGCCAGCTGCATGGACAGGATGGGGGTGACGATGGTGCAGAAGGCGTAGTTGATCATGGAGGTGACATAGCCGAAGATCATCATCAGCAGGATGGCCGCGTAACGGTTGTGCACATGGTCGGCCATGGCGTTGAGCAGTCTGGTGACCTGGGGGCTGCGGGCACAGGTGGCGCACACGCAGACCATGATGCCCATCTGGAAGGCCAGGGTGAACTGGCTGCTCAGGCCGCCCCACCAGGCCGTCATCAGCTCCACGGGGCCCTTGCCGATGATCAGGGACAGTACGAACACCAGGATCATCAGGATGACGCAGAACACGAAGGAATCGGGGATGATCTTCTCAGCGGCGAAGTTGAACTTTTTGCTGATGTTCCACAGAGGAGTTCCTTTCAGCCGCTTGGTCTGGGGTCGCTGGGACATGAGATCGCTTCCTTTCTCTCTTGGTTCGTTGATAAGGATCTATGCAGATACGGGAGGAAGCAGGCGCTCATTTCCCGTAGAGCATCTTGACCAGGTACTCGTTGAGGCCCTCATTGGAGGCTTGGATCTGCTCGGGGGTCCACTTCTGGAAGCCCTCGCCGGTCTTGAAACCGATCTTCCCCTCATCCCGGAGCTGCTTGAGCAGGGGAGAGGGCTCGTGGGAGTCCTCCAGGTCCTTCAGGATGTAGTCGTGGATGTTATAGGTGAGGTCGGTGCCCACCATGTCGGCGTTCTCCAGGGGGCCCAGCTGGGGCAGACGGAGGCCGAAGGAGTACTTCACGGCCTTATCCACAGTGGCGGCGTCGGCGATGCCGTGCTCCACGATGGAGATGGCCTCCCGCCACAGGGCGTGCTGCATCCGGTTGGCGATGAAGCCGGGCACGTCCTTCTTGCAGAGGACGGGCTGCTTGCCCACGGAGGCGAGCACCTCCATCACGGTCTGAGCCACCTCGTCGGAGGAGGCGTCGGACTTGACCACCTCCACCAGAGGGATCAGATGGCCGGGGTTCCAGAAGTGGGTGCCCACGAAGCGCTCCCGGTGCTGGAGCTCGGCGGAGATCTCGCTGGGGCTCATGACGGAGGAGTTGGTGCAGAAGATGGTGTCGGGACGGCAGCGGGCCTCCAGCTTGGCGAAGGTCTCCCGCTTGATCTTCATGTCCTCGAACACGGCCTCGATCACCAGGTCGGCCCGAGTGACCAGCTCGCTGTCCATGTCGGTGGTGAAGGAGATGCGGGAGAGGCGGTCCTCCAGCTCCTGGGAGGTGATGACCCCCTTCTCCACCAGCTCCTTGGTGCTGGTGCGGATGCCGGCGTACACGTCGGTATCCTTCAGGTCGTACACGCCCACCTCGAACTTGGGGTTGGACGCCATGACATAGGCGATGTTCTTGCCCATGAGCCCGGCGCCGCAGATCAGGATGTACTTGATGTCTTTCATGGCTCAGATGGCCTCCTAATAAACTTCAGTCTGCTGTGTCCTCGTAGTCGTTGGCGTCGGGGGGATACGTCTTGCCGCTCTCGCCCACCAGCTCCCCGTCCGCATGACAGACGGGACACTTGCCGAAGGTGGGCTCGGTGATGGTATCCGTGCCCGATCTGAATTTTTTACCGCACTTGGGGCAGCGGTAAAACATCCAATAGACGCCCCAGCTCATTTCTTCAGCCCCAGGATCTCCCGGGCCTCGTCGGGGGTGGCGGGCTCGTTGCCGTACTCGCGGATCACCCGGACGGCGCGCTCCACGAACTGGGCGTTGCTGTCGGCCAGCTGGCCCTTGGCGTACATGACGTTGTCCTCCATGCCCACCCGGACATGGCCGCCCAGGGCGACGGCGCCGTAGAGCATCTCCATGGCGGAGTGGCCCACGCCGAAGCAGCTCCAGGTGGAGCCGGGGCACAGGGACTCCATGGTCTCCTTCATGAACACCAGGTTCTTCATGGTGCCGGGGATGCCGTTGGCGCAGCCCATGCAGAACTGGAAGTGGAGGGGGGCCTTCAGCACGCCCTTCTTCAGGTAGTAGGCGGCGTTGGCGATCATGCCGGGGTCGAAGGCCTCGATCTCAGGCTTCACGCCCCACGCCTGCATGTTCTGGCCCAGCTCCTCCAGGAACTTGGGGGGGTTGAGGAAGAGACTGGAATTGAGCCAGTTCATGGAGCCGCAGTCGTAGGAGCCCATCTCGGGGCGCAGCTCCTTCAGATGGATCTGACGGGTCTCGTCGGTGGCGTTCAGGTCGCCGGAGGTGGTCATGTTCAACACGATGTCGCAGTCGGGGTGGTCTTTCCGCAGCAGCTCCACCGTCTCGCGGAACTTGTTGACATCCATGGTGCCGTTCCCGGCGTCATCGCGCATATGCAGGTGGGCCACGGCGGCGCCGGCCTTCCAGCAGGCGTACACGTCCTCTGCGATCTCTGCGGGCGTCATGGGGACGTTGGGGTTGTTCTCCTTCTTGGGCCACGCGCCGGTAGTGGCCACGGTGATGATGGTCTTTTTCATTGCGATACACCTCGTCTTTGCGTCTCGCGCGTTTTGTTTTGCGCCTATTATTCAAGCAAAAGACGTGCCAAAGATCGCGCATGGGATGCAAAAAAGGCAGGGGAGCCTTCTGGCTCTAAGAAAACGCGGTTCTGGGACAGGCAGTGGGGCGGCAAAAAGAAGAAGGCGCACATGGTGAATCATTTCACCATGTGCGCCAAAAGAGGGAAAAGGGATCGTGCATAAAAAAGTAAGTAAAATACGGATAGATATTGGACAGATCGCCACCACAGAAACGCCAAAGAAAAAAAGCCGGCGGGTGGTGACATCAATCACCACGGTGGTGAATATTTTCACCTACCAGCTTCCCCGTCTCCAGGCCATATCGCTGGCACTTCTTCACCAGGGTGGAGTGGTCCACGCCCAGGGCGGCGGCCGCCTTGCGGAGAGAGCCGTTCTGCTCCAGGGTCTGCAGGATGATCTCGCGCTCGTAGGCGGCCACCCGCTGCTTGAGCGGGAGATCGCCGCTGGTCTCGGCGCCGATGCACAGGCCGTCCAGGTCGAGAGAGGAGAAGACCTGGCTGCGGGTGATGATATTGCCGGGGCAGGTGACCACCATCCGCTCCACCAGGTTCTCCAGCTCGCGGATGTTGCCCGGCCAGCGGTATTCCAGGATAAGAGCCATGCCGTCAGGGCTGATCTGGACCTGCTTGCCGTACTTCTTGTTGAAAGTTTCACAGAAGTGGCTGGCCAGATAGGGGATGTCTTCCCTGCGCTCCCGGAGGGGCTTGAGCTCGACGGGCACCACGTTGAGCCGGTAGTACAGATCCTCCCGGAACCGGCCCTGGCGGACCTCCTCCTTCAGGTTCTTGTTGGTGGAGGCGATCACCCGGATGTCCAGCTTCACCGGCTTGGTGCCGCCGATGCGCATGAGCTCCCGCTGTTGGAGCACCCGGAGGAGCTTGGTCTGGAGGGCGAGAGGCATATCGCCGATCTCGTCGAGCAGGATGATGCCGGTGTCGGCCAGCTCGAACATCCCCGCCTTGCCCGCCTTCCGCGCCCCGGTGAAGGCCCCCGGCTCATAGCCGAAGAGCTCCGACTCCAGCAGCTCAGCGGGGATGGCGGCGCAGTTGACCTTGATGAAGGGGCGGCCCTGCCGGTCGCTGTTCTGATAGATCTCACCGGCCACCAGCTCTTTGCCGGTCCCCGACTCCCCGGTGATGAGGACGGTGACATCGGTGGGGGCGATGCGCTTGATCGTCTCCATGACGGCGGCCATGGCGGGGCTGCGGTAGATGAGACGCTTGTTGCCCGCCTGCTGCATGCGCAGGTAGGAGAGCTCCTCGTTGGCCTTCTTGCTCTCCTCGGTGAGGGCCAGCAGCCGCTGCTCCAGCCGCTTGAGCTCGGGGAAGTCCCGGGTGTTGGTCACCACCAGCCGGATCTCTCCCTTCTCGTCCATGACCGGCGTGCCGGTGACCAGCACCTCCTTGTTGAGGCGGAAGATAGTGGCCACCGAGTTGACCCGGGTCTTCTTCTCCAGGACCAGGGCGGTCACCGAGCCCTTGTAGAGCTTCCCCTCCGCTTCGATGTCCGCCACCTTGCGGCCGAGGACCTCCTCGGGGCGGATGCCGGTGGTCCGGGTGTAGGCGCTGTTGATGAAGAGGACCCGGCCCTCTCCATCCGCGATGTGGATGCCGTCATAGAGGTTCTCGCACACCTCTCGAAAGTCCAGGCGCTCCCGGCAGCAGGGGGAGAGGAGCTCCACCAGCCTGTCCGCTTCAGGGCAGGGCGCACCGTGATGGGATAAAAACGCGGAAAAAGTGTCCCGAAGGACGGCCAGCTCTCGTTCGTTCATTTTGTCCCCCCATCTTCTCGGATAAGGCTGTCCGGACCGGGACGCCTTTCCTATCTATCATAACAAGGATCCGGTCCGGCGTCCAGGGCGGATCTGTTGAAAAAGACGATCTTTTGTCCGGCGCTGCAAAAAAAATCCGAAACGCGGCCCACCGCGTTTCGGACATGAAGGGGGCGGAGAGGGCCGCTACAGCCCCAGCCGCTGACGCAGGACGGCCAGCACCGCCGGATCGGTGAGGTCCGCCGGGCCCTCCACCGAGGCCACCACCGTGCCCTCCCGGAGGAGGAGGGACTGCCAGTCCCCGCCGTCGTAGAGCCAGCTCTCGTCAAAGCCCAGGTCTACCGGGGAGAGGGACACCGGGTCATGGAAGTGCAGGGCGTCCCCGTCGCCCTCCTCCTCCACCAGGGAGGCGCACACCGCCCTGGCCAGCCGCTCCCAGCGGCAGGCGTAGTACACCGAGCGGACCAGGTGGTCCCCCGAGTAGGTGAGGGCCTCTCCGTGGCGGAGGAGGGAGGAGCCCTCCCAGAGCAGGTAGCCGCTGTCCCGGGACGAGGGGAGCCCCAGGTCCTCCGCCCGCACCAGGGGGTACTGGTCGCCGGGGTGCTCCACCGCGTTGATCCGGCCGGAGGGCAAGAAGGGCGGGAGGAAGGCCAGCAGCAGGCAGGCCGCCATGGCCAGGCCGCAGGCGGCGGAGGCAAAACGCCTGCCACGGGCGGCCCGGCGGGAGGGGAGGGGGAGGCCGTATCCGCGTTCCACCGCCTCCCGGCACCGCCGCCGGAAGCGGCCCAGCCACAGGAAATACCCCAGGTCCCAGGCCAGGATCAGGAGCAGGAGGGGGATGAAGAGCAGGTACACCGGGTCGAGGAAGATCTCCCACCAGTGGACCACGCTCCGGGCGAAGAGAAGGGAAAAGAGCAGGTCGATGAGAAAGACCATAGGGAGGTAGAGGGCGTTGGCACGGGCCTCCCGCAGCACGGTGCGCCAGTTCTCCTGGAAGTCCAGGGCGGCGTCGGTCTGGAGGGGGGCGGGGCAGGTCCCGGGCCGGGAGGCGAAGATCCGGAACACGGAGGTCTCTTCCGCCAGCTCCCACCCGGCGTCGGCGCAGAGGGTCAGGTAGTCCTCGTCCTCCTCGGAGGCGCGGGGCTTCAGCTCCACGCAGTAGCGCAGGTCCCGCCGGTCCGTCCGGCGGAAGCAGGCCAGGCCCGCGATCAGCCACTGGAGGGCCCAGCCCGCCTCCGCCCGGCGGGAGAGGTCCGCCTCCAGAGCCTTGGCGTCGGGGGCCAGATAGTTGAGATAGGAAAAACGGATGTCCACAGCTCACGCCTCCCCTTCCATCAGCTCCTGGGCCCGGCGGATGTCCCCGCGGTCCAGAGGGCGGTCCCGGCCGTAGATCTCCAGCACGCTCCGCCCGCCTTTCAGCAGGAGCTGGGACTCCACGTCGCCGCCCCCCAGGTCCGCCTGGTGGAGCCAGGCGCCGGGGACGCCCTCCAGAGCCGGGAGCCAGGACGCCTGCTTCAGGGCCAGCACCAGCCGGGAGAGCCACTCCCACCGGGCGGTATAGCAGTCGACGACGAGCTGTTCCTCTCCACGGAACTCCCACCAGTGCTGGTGGCGCAGGCCGAGGGACCCCTCGTCCACCGGCTCCAGCTCCAGGAAGGTGGGGCGGAGGAAGTCGTCCCCGAAGTCCTGGTCCAGCCGGTCCGCGCCGGGCCAGAAGGTCCCCTCTGCCAGGGGAGAGGCGGGCGGGATGGTGTCCATGACCGGCCGCAGGAGGGGACAGGCCAGGGCGGCGGCCAGGATGACGCCGTAGATGACGGCGGTGGAACGGAAACTCTTTGGAACGGTCCGCCCGGCCTTTTCCTCCCGCTTACGCATGTGGGACAGCCCCACAAGAGAGCCGATAAAGAGGCCCAGGGCGTTGCCGACGTCTCCCTCCGTGAGGATGTCCAGCAGGAAAAGGGCAAAGAGGATCAGGAGCCACAGCCGCGCGGCCAGCGACAGCCAGACCGCTGCCCGGACGCTGGCGGGCCCGGGGCCGGGGAGGGGAGTCCCTTCCTCTGCCGCCCGCCGCCACTGCCGCAGCCGCAGGGCCAGCCGGAGGAACCAGGCCGCGCCCCCTGCCAGGAGCAGGGGGGAGGTGAGAAAGAAGAGCATCCCCGTGTTGGAGAGCAGGACCTGGAGCAGCAGCTCCGCGGGAGAGGTCCCCAGCCACAGGAGGAGGGCGGCCAGGATCAGCACGATCCCGGCCAGGATGGCCCAGGAGCGGGCCAGGTTGCGGAGGACCTCGCCCCGGAACCGGCGGAGCTCTTCGTCGGGGTCGGTCTGGATAGGGACCGCGCCGGGGGCGGCCCGGTACAGGTGGAAGCTCCCCACCCGCTGGACGAAGGTCCACCCCGCCTCCTGGCAGAGGGCCAGGTAGTCCTTCCGCTCCCCCTTGTCGTACCGCACCCAGTCCACCGCCCAGATCTCCCGGCTCTCTGCGGGGACAAAACGGGCGAAGGAGCCCAGATACACCCGGTCCAGGGTCCAGCCCTCCTCTGCCCGCCGGTCCAGGAGCTCCTGGGCGGCCTTGATGTCCATCACAGGAAAAGTGAACAGAGACCAGCTATGCTCCTTCATGGTGGACCTCCCCTCTCAGTACCCGCTCTCCGTCGGCCGCACGGCGCTGGAGCCGCTGGAGCTCTTCTTCCAGGGCCCGCCGGCCCTCTGGGGTGAGCACATAATATTTCCGCTTGTCCACGTCCCGGGTGAGGCGGATGAGCCCATCCTTCTCGAACCGGCCCAACAGGGCGTACAGGGTGCCCGCGCCGATCGCCACCCGCCCGCCGGTGAGCTCTGAGACGTACTGCATGACGGCGTACCCGTGGCGCTCCTCGGTGAGGGAGAGCAGGACGTAGTACATGGGCTCGGTCAGGCTCTCCAGAGGCTTCCTGGCCACAGGGACACCTCCTCTCATACTATAGCGAGACTCGTTATACATCGACACCATAGTATAACGAGCCTCGCTATATGTCAAGGGGATGGACAAAAAAAGCCCGCCCCTGGAAAAGGGGCGGGTGGGGAGAGGGATCTACTGCACCTGGGCGATCTCCACCTCGTGGAAGCGGAGGGAGCCGTCCTGGGGGGAGAGGACCAGGGTGATGACCAAATTCTGTGTACTCTCCTCCAGCACGGCCTCAAAGCTGCCGTCCGGGAGAAGGGTCAGGGAGTCCAGGGCATATCCTCCACCGGAATAGCCGCCGCAGTCCGGGCGGTAGCCCTCCTCTGTGAGGGGGAAGTGCTCCGTGCCCTGGTGCCGGTAAGAGACGGTGCCGAAGAACTGGGCGATGGATGCGTCCACCTGCTCGGTGGTGAGCAGGCCGCCGCCGCTGGTCCCCGCGCGGTAGAGCCATAGGAGCAGCTGCTCCCAGTCGGAGAGGAAGGCCCCGTCCCGGAAGGCGGGGAGGAAGCGGAGCTCATACTGCCCGGCGAAGTAGTCGAAGGTGTCCCACAGGGCGGCGGTCCGCTCCACCGGCCCCGGCTCGCCGCCGGACAGGTCCTCCAGCAGGGCGGAGAGCTCCTCCGCCCCGTCGGCGTCGGTGATGCAGGTGATGCCGCTGGGGGTGGTGTAGCGTACCCGGTGGGGCGGCAGAGAGAGGGCGGCGGGGGACGCCTCCGGCTCCTCCGGGGCAGGGGGCACGGCCCGCCACAGGGCGGAGAGGCAGAGGGCGGCGCACAGGCAGAGGCACAGGGAGGAGAGGAGCGGGACACGCCGCCGGGAGCGGGGAGCGGGCGCAGGGGCGGGAGCCAGGCCGCACAGGGCGTTCATATCCGTCCCCAGCTCCCGGGCCAGGGAGAGGAGCATATCCAGGTCAGGGACGGTCTGCTCCCGTTCCCAGTTGGACACCGCCTGCCGGGTCACGGAGAGCCGGTCCGCCAGGGCCTGCTGGGAGAGACCGGCAGCCTGCCGGAGCCGGGCCAGGCGAGGGCCAAAGGAGACGCTGGGCTGTTCATCCATGGAGAGCCCTCCTTTCTGTCCCCATCATACCAGAGAGCAGGGGGGATGAAAAGCAATTCCCGGGAAAAGAGGGGGCAACGGTCCGTTGCGGGGGGAAAAAGCGGCGCAGGTCCATCTTGGACCTGCGCCGGGATCGGATGCGCCGCCAATATTTCCAAAAGCCGTGAAAGCGCACTGGATCCTCTTCAAAGGGGCTTACTCCAGCACGGCGCCGCGGGCGGCGCTGGTGACCTGCTTGGCGTAGCGGCGGAGATAGCCGGTCTGGACCCGGGGCTCGGGACAGACCCACTTGGCCTTCCGCTCCTCCAGGACGGCGGGGTCCACCAGCACGTCGATCTTGCAGTTGGGGATGTCGATGGAGATGGTGTCCCCCTCCTCCACGAAGGCGATGGGCCCGCCCAGGGCAGCCTCGGGGGAGACGTGGCCGATGGAGGCGCCACGGGTGGCGCCGGAGAAGCGGCCGTCGGTGATCAGGGCTACGGACTTGTCCAGCCCCATGCCGGCGATGGCGGAGGTGGGGTTGAGCATCTCCCGCATGCCCGGGCCGCCCTTGGGCCCCTCGTACCGGATGACCACCACGTCCCCGGGGCGGATCTGGCCCTGGTAGATGGCCTGGATGGCCTCGTCCTCACTGTCAAAGACACGGGCGGGGCCGGTGTGGACCATCATCTCCTCTGCCACGGCGGACTGCTTCACCACGCAGCCGTCGGGGGCCAGGGAGCCCTTGAGCACCGCGATGCCGCCGTAGGGGGAGTAGGGGCGGTCGATGGGCCGGATGATCTCCGGATCCAGGTCCTCCACGCCCTCCAGGTTCTCGGCCACGGTCCTGCCGGTGACGGTCATGAGGGAGGTGTCCAGCAGGTCTTTCTTGGTGAGCTCCTTCATCACCGCGTACACGCCGCCGGCCCGGTCCAGGTCCTCGATGTAGGTGTCTCCGGCGGGGGCCAGGTGGCAGAGGTTGGGGGTGCGGCGGGAGATCTCGTTGGCGTGGTCCAGAGAGAGCTCGATGCCGCACTCGTGGGCGATGGCGGGCAGGTGGAGCATGGAGTTGGTGGAGCAGCCCAGGGCCATGTCCAGGGTCTCGGCGTTGTGGAAGGCGGCCTCGGTCATGATGTCCCGGGGCCGGATGTCCCTCTTCACCAGCTCCATGATCTGCATGCCGGTGTGCTTGGCCAGCCGCAGGCGGGCGGACATGACGGCGGGGATGGTGCCGTTGCCCCGGAGGGCCATGCCGATGCCCTCGGTGAGGCAGTTCATGGAGTTGGCGGTATACATGCCCGAGCAGGAGCCGCAGGTGGGGCAGGCGTTGACCTCATAGTCCTCCACCCCGGCCTCGTCCAGCTTGCCCGCCTTGTAGGCGCCGACCGCCTCGAACATGTGGGACAGGCAGGAGCGGCGGCCGTCGCTGAGCCGGCCGGAGAGCATGGGGCCGCCGGAGCAGAAGATGGTGGGGATGTTCAGCCGGGCGGCGGCCATGAGCAGGCCGGGCACGTTCTTGTCGCAGTTGGGGATCATCACCAGGCCGTCGAACTGATGGGCCATCACCATGGCCTCGGTGGAGTCGGCGATCAGCTCCCGGGTCACCAGGGAGTACTTCATGCCCACATGGCCCATGGCGATGCCGTCGCACACGGCGATGGCGGGGAACTCGATGGGGGTGCCGCCGGCCATGCGGATCCCGGCCTTCACCGCCTCGGCGATCTTGTCCAGGTGCATATGGCCGGGGACGATCTCGTTCTTCGAGCAGACCACCCCGATGAGGGGCCGCTCCAGCTCCTCCTTGGTGTAGCCCAGCGCGTAGAACAGGGACCGGTTGGGGGCGCGCTCCACGCCCTTGGTGACGTTGTCGCTTCTCATGAAGAAAGACCTCCCCTTGCATTCGGATAAAAAATGTTGTATGATGTCTAAAGAGTTGTATGATCATATCTTAGACGTTCCAAAGCCGGATGTCAAGAGGGAGGGAGCCCACCGTGGAGAAAACGAGCCTGACCCAGCAGACTGCCCAGCGGCTCTATACGCTGGCAGTGGTGGAGGGGCGGCTCCGGCCGGGGGAGAAGCTGCCCAACGAGCTGGAGCTGGCCCGGGAGCTGGGGGTGAGCCGCACCACCCTCCGGGAGGCGGTGCGCACACTGGCCGCCCAGGGGGTGCTGGAGGTCCGCCGGGGGCGGGGCACCTTCGTGAGCCAGCGGGTCCGGGAGATCGACGACTACGGCTTCGCCTCCCTGGACCGGGTGAAGGGGCAGCTCCGGGACCTCTTCGAGCTGCGCAGCATCTTCGAGCCCCAGGCGGCCCGGCTGGCCTGCCGCAGAGCCACGGAGGAGGAGATGGGGGAGATCCTGGCCCGGGGAGCGGAGGTGGAGGCGCGCATCCGGGCGGGAGAGGACCGGAGCGGGGCGGACGGGGCCTTCCACGCCGCCATCGTCCGGGCCACCCACAACGAGTTCATGGTGCGCCTCCTCCCCCTGATCCAGCGGGCGGTATCCACCGCGGTCTCCTCCGGCCCGGAGGGGGAGCGGCTGGCCGCCGACACCCTCCGGGACCACGCCCTGCTCATGGAGTTCTTCGCCCGCCGGGACGAGAGCGGGGCGGAGCACGCCATGAGCATCCACATGCGCCACAGCATGGATGCCATGGGCCTGGAGGCAGAGCCTTAGAGGACCTTGAGATATAATGACTTGCCCCGCCCGTATCCTCGGGCGGGGCAAGTCATTATTTTTTCAGGATACGCTTCAGATAGGCGGTGTCCAGCAAGTTCACGGTCTCGAAACGTCCGTGGTAGAACACCGCGTAGTCGTTGAAGACACAGGGCAGGGCTTTGGCCTCCTCCAAAGTGTCCACTTCGATCAGGACGAAGGGGACGCCCTGGGCCTCGCAGTATTTCCTGACCGTCTGGAGGCTCTGCCAGACGTAGGGGCACTGGGCGTCATAGTAGATGGTCAGCCGCTCCTCCTCGATCGTCCCCCTTTTCGCGCTCTCTGCGAACCTGGGGACGGTCCCGTCGAAAGCGTGGGCCAGGAGCCGGTATCCCTGAGGGGTGGCATCCACCGCCCGGAACCCGTATCGCCCGGCGAAGGACTGGTCGGACGACCAGGACTTCTGCTTCTCCGCCCCTAGCATACAGGCCCCGGATCTGCCCCGGGCCCTGGCGTCAGCCAGACAGTGCTCCATGAGCGCACGGCCATAGCCCTGCCCTTTATGGGCGCTGTCCACCCACAGACAGTACAGATAGAGGTAGTTGTCCCCCTCGATGGGGGACCCAGGCCGTCTCCAGAGGGGCGTATTCGATGAATACTGTGGCCTTGGCCTGGAGCTTCCGAAACACATGCCCCTCCTGGAGACGGTCGGCCAGCCATCTCCGCTTCGCCTCTGCTCCGGGATGGGGCTTCTTGCTGCGGATGATGCAGCAAAGGTGTTCATCGGCCAGGCTCTCCGGCGTCAGATCGATGAAATGGCCATCCATGGAGAGCCTCCTTTCCGTAGCCCGGATGTGTGGTCTGAGTTTTTTTCATCATAGCACATCTGCGCGCACATTTCAAACTGGTTTATAAGATCGCTGCTTGTGCGACCACTAGGATCATGATATAATTTCAAAGACTACGGCTCGGCCAGCGGAGGAGGAGGACCTATGCCAGTGAATATGAAGGGCGTCATCGCGGATGCCTTCGTGGAGATGTCCAGACACAAGAGCGTGGACAAGATCACAGTGACCGACCTGGTAGAGAACTGCCATATCTCCCGGCAGACCTTCTATTACCATTTCAAGGACATCATGGATGTAGTGGAGTGGGTGATACAGCGGGCCGCTCAGGAGGCCCTGGAGAAGAGCCTCCAGGCGGAGTCGGACAAAGAGGCGCTGGCGCTCTTCCTGGACCTGGCGGAAGAGAACCAGAGCTGGATACGGCATCTGCTCCTCTCACAGCGGCGGGCGCAGGTGGAGCGCATCGTGGTGGACGTGCTGCGGAGCTATCTCAAGGAGATGTTCCAGATGAAACAGGCAGAGCTGTCCATCAGTCAGGCGGATCTGGAGACCGCGCTGGACTTTTTCGCCTGTGGGACTGCTGGGCTCCTCCTCATGCTCCATGAGCGGAAGAAGGTGGAGCGGCGGGTCCTGGTGGATCAGATCTACCGGCTGCTCACCGGAGGGATCGTACATATCGTGCCCGCCTCAGGCGCTGCGGCGCCGGCGGAAAGGCTAGACACATCCCCCGGAGTGTAAAAAATTTTTACACTCCGGGGGATGTGTCTATACAGAGTGGAGAGATCGCAAGTAGGCGGGAGATGCCTGAGATGGTATAACGGACACAGATCGGTCGATCGTACCAGAAAGAGAGGCGATACAGGGATGGCGACCGGACAAGAGACGTTCACAGCCAAGCTCGGCGAGCTGGAGGATTGGTATGGAGAGCTGCGGCACAGGGTGCTTGCCTGCCAGCGTGTGGACCGGAAGGCGCTCCGGGAGGAGCTGAAGGCTGCCCTGGAGGAGTATCGGGAGGACAAGGTCCGGCTGCAGCAGAGCGTGGCGGCCTGCCGTTTCCCGCAGGTGGCGGAGATGGTACGGCTCCAGTTCCAGTGCATGGAGCAGATGGAGGAGAAACTGCGGAAGGGATGGGCCCAGTGCACGGAATGGCGGGGGACAGGGGAGGAGCAGGTGGAGGCGGCGGAGCTCTACGGGGAATACGCCATCGACTTCGCCGTCCAGGCGGTGAGCCAGGCCATGCTGGCCGCCCTCTCCGCCCTGGTCCTCCAAGCCGACAGGAGAGATGTCCTGGAGGAGGGGGGAGAGCAGGAGTAAGGGAGGAGATGCAGCGGGCCCCGGCACGAGATGTGCCGGGGCCCGCCCTGTCATATCAGTGCAGAGGCGATCAGTTGGAAGCGGTGTCCAGGTCGGTGTCGCCGCCCCAGATCATGTTCTTGCGGAGCTCCTCGCCCACGATCTCCATCTGGTGCTTCTTGAGCTGGTCCCGCTTGGAGTTGAAGAAGCAGCGGCCGTTCTTGTTCTCGGCGATCCACTTGCCGGCGAAGGTGCCGTCCTGGATGTCGGAGAGGACAGCGCGCATCCGGGCCTTGGTCTCCTCGTGGGGGATGACCCGGGGGCCGGAGACGTACTCGCCGAACTCGGCGGTGTCGGAGATGGAGTAGTTCATGGCAGCCACGCCGCCCTTGTTGATGAGGTCGATGATGAGCTTCATCTCGTGGATGCACTCGAAGTAGGCGTTCTCCGGCTCGTAGCCGGCCTCCACCAGCACCTCGAAGCCGCAGCGCATCAGGTCCACCACGCCGCCGCAGAGGACGGTCTGCTCGCCGAAGAGGTCGGTCTCGGTCTCGTCGTGGAAGGTGGTCTCCATGACGCCGGCCCGGGCGCCGCCGATGCCGGCGATGTAGGCCAGGGCGATCTTGTAGGCGTTGCCGGTGGCGTCCTGCTCCACGGCCACCAGGCAGGGCACGCCCTTGCCGTTGACATAGGTGGAGCGGACGGTGTGGCCGGGGCCCTTGGGGGCGGCCATGAACACATCCACGCCGGCGGGAGGCACGATCTGCTTATAGCGGATGTTGAAGCCGTGGGCGAAGGCTAGGGCGTTGCCCTCCTCCAGATAGGGGGCGATATCCTTCTTGTAGACCTCCGCCTGGACCTCGTCGTTGATCAGCATCATGACGATGTCGGCCCACTTGGCGGCCTCGGGGATGGTCTTGACGGCGAGGCCGGCGGCCTCCGCCTTGGCCCAGCTCTTGGAGCCCTCCCGGAGGCCCACGCATACGTCGCAGCCGGAGTCCTTCAGGTTGAGGGCATGGGCGTGGCCCTGAGAGCCGTAGCCGATGATGGCGATCTTCTTGCCGTCCAGATAGCTGAGCTCGCAGTCCTTCTCGTAGTACATCTTAGCCATGGTAATACACTCCTTTTTATCCAGTGGTGGCTGTTGATAGTTTATGATAGCACAGGCGGGAACGAAAGAATGATAACTATGTTACGATCTCGGAAAAGATCTGGGTGGCATCCCCGGCAGGGGACTCAGTCGAGCACCCGTTCCAGCTCGATCTCATCCTCGTCCGCCCGGCCGGTGGCAGAGAAGTGCAGGGTCTGGTACAAGTGGCAGGCGGCGAAATTTTCCGGGCTGACGGTCAGCCGGACGATGCTGGGATCCCCAAAGGGCCTGGAGCGGATATAGGCGAGCGCCGCCTCCATGGCCGCTCTCCCATAGCCCCTGCCCTGGTGCTGGACGTCGATCATCAGATGCCAGATGAAATAGGCTTCTTCGTCATAGTCATAGATGACCATCAGATATCCGATCACTTCACCGGCGCGGCAGACCGCGAAGGGGGTGCACTGCTCGCGGTATACATACGCCTGGGCCAGGCTTCGGATGGGGTGGGATACGAATTTTTCCTGTTGGGCGCCTAATTTTAGGGAAAAGCACGCAAGAAAATTGGATCCATCCACTTTCTGCAGGGTGATACGGTCCATACTTCCTCCTTCGTTTCTGGAGGGCTAACGGATGAAGACCCTCCTTCTGGCTGACAGGGACCTGTTTTCATACAGTTTCATATCTGCTCTCCCCCTTTCTTCGGAAGAAATGTTCATTATATGAAAACACAGAGGCATCTGTGGGATCTGTCAAGGCCCATGTTCCGCGCGCTGGGGAACGAGATCTTTAGAGGGAGGCCTTGCCCAGGTTGAACTCCGCCTTCTCCTTGTTCTCATCGCTGATGGTGTAGGCGCCCCGCTCCAGGGCCACCATGCCGGTGCGCACCAGCTCCAGGATGCCGAAGGACTCCAGCAGTTTCTGCATGGCGTCCGCCTTGGACTCGTCGCCGATGAGGGCCAGGGTCAGAGAGGCCAGGGACACGTCGATGATGGACGCCCGGAAGATGTTGGCGATCTGGATGACCTCGTTGCGGGTGTCCGCGTTCTCCGCCTTCACCTTGAACATCACCAGCTCCCGGCGGATGGACCGCTCGGGGAGCAGCTCCTGCACGGAGTAGACGGGGAACTGCTTGCGGAGCTGGTTCATGATCTGCTCGATCATGGCCGCGTCGGCCATGACCTCGATGGTGATGCGGGAGACTGCGGGGTCGTCGGTGGTGCCCACGGCCAGAGACTCGATGTTGTACCCCTTCCGGGAGAAGAGGCGGGAGACCTGGGAGAGGACGCCCGCGGCGTTCTCCACCAGCACGGACAGGGTGTGCCGGGTCACGTTTGGATTCATACGCATACTTGCAGCCCTCCTTCTTGACTCAATCCAGCAGGAAATCGGTGACGGGCACGCCGCCGGGGACCATAGGATGGACCATGGCGTCCTTGTCGATGGCGCACTCGATGACCCAGGGCCGCCCGGAGGCCACCGCCTCTTTGAGGACGGCCTCGAACTCCGGCTGGGTGCCGCACCGGGCGCCGTCGATGCCGTAGGCGTTGGCCAGCTTGACGAAGTCGGGCCCCCGGTCCAGGTCGGTCTGGGAATAGCGCTCCCCATAGAGCAGGTGCTGCCACTGGCGGACCATGCCCAGGGTCTGGTTGTTGAAGATGACGATGATGATGGGGATGTGGTAGTGCTCCACGGTGGAGAGCTCGTGGCAGTTCATGCGGAAGCAGCCGTCGCCGGTGCACAGCACCACCGGCTTGTCGGGATTGCCCAGTTTGGCCCCCATGGCGGCCCCCACCCCGAAGCCCATGGTGCCGAAGCCGCCGGAGGTGATGAGCTGCCGGGGCCGGGAGAAGTGGTAGTACTGGGCCGACCACATCTGATGCTGGCCCACATCGGTGGCGATGATGGCGTCTCCGTCGGTGACCGCCTGGATGGTCTCCAGGATCTCGTGGGGGTGGAGGATATCGTCCTTCTTCAGGGGGATCTCCTTGTGGGCGAACACCCACTCCTTCCACTCGGGGTAGTCGTGGGGCTTCATGCCCTGGTTGAGCAGCTCCAGCACCCGCCTGGCGTCGCCGATGATATGGTGGTCGGTCTTGACGTTCTTGTCGATCTCCGCCCGGTCGATGTCGATCTGGACGATCCGGGCGTTGCGGGCGAAGGTGGGGGGATCCAGGGCCACCCGGTCGGAGAAGCGGCAGCCGATGGCGATCAGCAGGTCACACTGGTCCACGGCGAAGTTGGAGGCGTGGGAGCCGTGCATCCCCACCATGCCGGTGAAAAGGGGGTGGTCGCCGGGGCAGGCGCCGCCGCCCATGATGGTGGAGGTGACGGGGGCGTTGAGGGTCTCGAAGAACTTGCGGAACTGGGGCACCGCGTCCCGGGAGCGGATCACGCCGCCGCCCACCAGCACCAGGGGCTTCTTGGCCTCTTCGATCATGTCCAGCAGCTTCCGGATGTCCCCGTGGTCGGGCTCGGGGGTCTTCAGGTCGTGGGAGGCCCGGCGGAGCATGGCCGCCAGCCGGCCGTGGGAGGCGTGCTCCTCCAACGGGAGGGGCTCATACTCCACCTCCTCATAGGTCACGTTCTTCAGGATATCGATGAGCACTGGGCCGGGGCGGCCGGAACGGGCGATGGCGAAGGCCTCCCGGATGATGTCGGCCAGGTCCTCCGCCCGGCGCACCAGATAGTTGCACTTGGTGATGGGCATGGTGATGCCGGTGATGTCGACCTCCTGGAAGGAGTCTTTGCCGATGAGGGACTCGCCCACGTTGACCGTGATGAACACCACGGGGGAGGAGTCCATGTGCGCGGTGGCGATGCCGGTGGTCAGGTTGGTGGCCCCGGGCCCTGAGGTGGCGAAGCATACGCCCACCTTGCCGGTGGAGCGGGCATAGCCGTCTGCGGCGTGGGAGGCGCCCTGCTCGTGGGCGGTGAGGATGTGGCGGATCTTCTCCTTGTACCCGCTGCGCTCGAACTCATCGTAGATGTTCAGGATCGTCCCGCCGGGATAGCCGAACACCGTGTCCACGCCCTGCTCCAGCAGACACTCCAGCAGTACCTGTGGGCTTTTCATCTTCATATGCTTGACCTCCTCTGATGTGATCTTTCCGCCTCTCCGTATGTGTCGGGACGGTCCGGAGATGCGAAAAAGCACGGCCCTTCGCCCTCTGATAGGACGAAGACCGTGCTCCGCGGTACCACCTAAATTCGCAGACAAAGACCTGCGCGCTCTCTCCCCGGTAACGGAGGGAGACACCGTCGCCCCCTACTGCTGCTTCAAGGGCGCGGCTCACGGGAGACGTTCATCCGGCCCCTCACGGGAGCTTACACCAACCGCTCCCTCTCTCCGCTTATAGGACCTTCTTACTCATCCGGTCATTGCCATTTGTCTGAGTATTTATAGTGTTGCAAACTATCATACGATTTTTTGCGCGGATCGTCAAGCCCCAAAAGGGGAGAGAAAAAGGATCTTTCCTTTTCCTACAAGAAACGAGAGATCGGGCGGGGAAAGTCCTGGCCGATATGGCAAAAAGCAGAAGGGGAGGGAAAGGATACAGGAACGAGAAAACATACAAGTTAAATATGATTAAATCGTTCGATTTTTTTCTCTGGAAACACTGGACTTTTTCCTTTGATGGTAATATGATATATACTGCTTTCGGTCCGGGACGATCCGAACAAAGGCAAAAGCAGGCGGGCTGGGGGACACCAGGCTGCCGCCATCTTATGTCTGCGCGGAAACTGAACAGACCAGCCGCAAGGGGGCGGGAGCGCGGGCGGGGGGAACGTCCGCCGGCTCCGATGCGGACAGCAGAAAAGAAGAAAAGAAGAATGAGGTAGAAGAATGTCAGAGGTGATGCTATGAGTCATAAGTTTTATGGCGGCGTCCACCCCGCCGAACACAAGGAAGCGACAGAGCGCAAGCCTGTCGTCCCTCTGGAAGAGGCGCCTGCACAGGTGGTGATCCCCATGTCCATGCATGTGGGCGCGCCCTGCAAGCCCATCGTAGCTGTGGGCGACGGGGTCAAGGTCGGGCAGAAGATCGGTGAGATCGCCGGTCTGGGCGCTCCCATCCATGCCAGCGTCTCCGGCAAGGTAGTGGCGGTGGAGCCCCGTCCCCATCCCGGCGGTGGGAAGATGATGTCTGTGGTCATCGAGAACGACTTCCAGGACACCCCCTGCGAGAGCATCCGGCACAGGGAGGACGTGGACGCCCTCACATCCCAGGAGATCATCGACATCGTGAAAGAGGCCGGCATCACCGGCATGGGCGGCGCGGGATTCCCCACCCACGTCAAGCTCTCCGGCGCCGTGGGCAAGGTCGATGCCATCCTCATCAATGGCGCCGAGTGCGAGCCCTATATCACCGCCGACCACCGGCTCATGCTGGAGCGGGGCGAGGCGGTCCTGGGCGGCGTGAGCTTCATCATGAAGGCCCTGGGCCTGAAGGAGGCCACTATCGGTATCGAGGGAAACAAGCTCGACGCGGTGGAGCACCTCAAGAGCCTGCTCCCCTCCGGCAGCGGCATCCATATCGAGACCCTGAAGACCCGGTATCCCCAGGGCGCTGAGAAGCAGCTCATCCAGCGGATCACGGGGCGGCAGGTCCCTCCCGGAGGTCTGCCCGCCGACGTGGGCTGCTGCGTGTTCAACGTGGGCACTGCCGCCGCCATCTATGACGCGGTGACCGAGTGCAAGCCCCTCACCCACCGGAACGTGACGATCACCGGCGGGGCCATCTCCCGTCCCATGAACGTCAACGCCCCCATCGGGACTCCCATCGAGCACCTCATCAAGATGGCAGGCGGCTTCAAGACCCAGCCCCAGCGCCTGCTCATGGGCGGCCCCATGATGGGCAACCCCCAGTACGACCTGACCTCCCCCATGATGAAGGGCACCAACTGTATCCTCGCCCTCACCAAGGAGGAGGCCGCCATCGAGGACGACGCCCAGACCTGCATCCGCTGCGGCAAGTGCGTCAACGCCTGCCCCATGCATCTCATGCCCCTCTACATGCGTCTGTACAGCATGAAGCGGGACTGGGACAAGGTCCAGGAGTATAATGTCATGGACTGCATGGAGTGCGGCTCCTGCAACTACATCTGCCCCGCCCGCATCCACCTGGTCCAGACCTTCCGGATGGCCAAGTTCGAGATCCGCGGCCTGCAGGCAAAACAGAAAGCAAAGGAGGCGGCGAAAGCATGAGCGAAGAAAAGAAGCTGTTAGGGGTCGCTTCCTCGCCCCATGTCTCTTCTCCCACCGGCACCCGCTCCCTGATGCTGGATGTGCTGATCGCCCTGCTGCCCGCTCTGTGCGCGGCGGTATACTTCTTCGGCCCCCGGGCCCTCATCGCCACCGTCATCTCGGTGGTGGCCTGTGAGTTCTTCGAGTGGGGCTACCGCAAGCTCCTCCACAAGCCCCAGAGCAACGGGGACCTGTCCGCCGCCGTCACCGGCGTGCTGCTGGCCTTCGTCTGCCCCGTGACCCTGCCCTACTGGACCCTCGTCATCGGCGATCTCTTCGCCATCGTGGTGGTCAAGCAGCTCTTCGGCGGCCTGGGCAAGAACTTCCTCAACCCCGCTCTGGCCGGCCGTGCCTTCCTGATGCTCAGCTACCCTGTGGCCATGACCACCTGGGTGAAGCCGGGCTCTGAGAACTGGGCAGGCCTGGTCTCCGCGGCCGACGCCGTCACCGGCGCCACCCCCCTCTCGGTGGACTACATGCACTCCGGCAACCTCCAGGGACTCATCGACAGCGGTGTGGACCTTGCCGACATGTTCATCGGCAACGTGGGCGGCTGCATCGGCGAGGTCTCTGCCGTGCTGCTGCTGATTGGCGGGCTGTACCTTATCTTCCGCGGGGTCATCAAGCCCCACATCCCGGTGGCCTTCATCGGCACCGTGGCTGTGCTCACCTTCCTCTTCCCCCAGGGCGGCAGCGACCGGCTGACCTGGATGCTCTATGAGCTGCTGGGCGGCGGCCTGTTCCTGGGCGCCTTCTTTATGGCCACCGACTATGTCACCAGCCCCACCTCCTCTCTGGGCGAGGTGATCTTCGGCATCGGCTGCGGCCTGCTCACCGTGTTCATCCGCTATTTCGGCGGCTATCCCGAGGGCGTGAGCTATGCCATCCTCATCATGAACGTGTGCGCCTGGCTGATCGACCAGGTGTGCCGGCCTTCCCGCTTCGGCATGACCAAGGAGCTCAAGGAGAAGCTGAAGGCCGCCAAGAAAGCTGCGAAGGAGGGATCTGCGTCATGAGCGAGACTGCTGCTGTTACTGCGAAGAAAGAAGCCGGCCCTGTGCAGCTGGTCGTGACCCTGTTCCTCATCAGCGCCATCTGCGCGGTGCTGCTGGGCCTGGTGAACAACATCACTGCCGGCCCCATCGCGGCTGCCAACGAGGCCGCTACCCAGGAGGCCATGCAGGCTGTGCTCCCCTCCGACGCCTATGAGCAGGTGGAGTACACCGGCGGCGATTCCCTGGTGACTGCCGTCTATCAGGCCGGGGACGCCGGCTATGTGGTCCAGGTGGCCCCCTCCGGCTTCGGCGGGGCGCTGGATATCATGGTGGGCGTGAACAATGACGGCACCTGCTCCGGTGTGTCCATCATCAGCCATTCCGAGACCTCCGGCCTGGGCGCCAACGCCACCAAGGAGGATTTCCGCAGCCAGTTCGTGGGCAAGTCTGACGTGGCTGTCACCAAGGACGGCGGCGACATCAACGCCCTCACCGGCGCCACCATCACCTCCCGGGCGGTCTGCGACGGCGTGAACGCCGCCATCGCCGCTGCCGCATCGGTGGGTTAAGGAGGTAGACCATGGATATCAAGAGACAATTCAAAGAGGGTCTCGTCACCCAGAACCCGGTGCTGGTCCAGCTGTTGGGCATGTGCTCCACCATGGCCATCACCACCGTGTTCTTCAACGGCGTGGGCATGGGCCTGTCCGTGCTCGTCATCCTCACCTGTTCTAACATCGTCATCTCCGCCCTGCGGAAGGTGATCCCCGACTCCATCCGTATCGCCTGCTTCGTGGTGGTCATCGCCACCTTCGTGACCATCGTGGATCTGATGCTCCAGGCCTTCGTCCCGGCATTGGCCGAGAGCCTGGGCGTGTTCATCCCCCTCATCGTGGTCAACTGCATCATCCTGGGCCGCGCCGAGGCGTTCTGCTATAAGAACGGCGTGGCTGCCTCTGCGGTGGACGGCGTGTTCCAGGGCATCGGCTACACCTGGGTACTGGTGGTCATGTGCCTGGTCCGTGAATTCCTGGGCAACGGCACCATCCTGGGCGGTCTGAGCTTCCTCAACGACGGGGAAGGTATCCGCATCCTGCCCGAGGGCGTGGGCGCCCTGGGCATCTCCCTCCCTGTGGGCGGCTTCCTGGTGCTGGCCTGCCTCATCGCCTTCATGCAGTGGGCCCTGTCCCGCAATGAGGGGAAAAAGACCGAGACTGAGGAGGTGGCCAAGTAATGGACCTGACTTCTCTCTTTTCCATCGCCCTGGGGGCCATCCTCATCAACAACTTCATCTTTGCCCAGTTCCTGGGCTGCTGCCCCTTCCTGGGCGTGTCCAAGAAGGTGGACACCGCCATCGGCATGGGCCTGGCCGTCACCTTCGTCATGGGCCTGGCCTCCGCGGTGTGCTGGGTGGTCAACGAGTACCTGCTGGTGAACCCCGCCATCTTCGGCGAGGAGGGTCCCAACCTGGCCTTTATGCAGACCATCGCCTTCATCCTGGTCATCGCGGCCTTGGTGCAGTTCGTGGAGATGTTCCTGAAGAAGAGCGTCCCCTCCCTGTATCAGGCGCTGGGCATCTACCTGCCCCTGATCACCACCAACTGCGCCGTGCTGGGCGTGGTGCTGCTGAACGTCCAGAACGACTACAACTTCATCGAAAGCGTGGTCTATGGCGTCACCGGCGGCCTGGGCTTCCTGCTGGCCATCTTCCTCTTCGCCAGCGTCCGTGAGCGGCTGGACGCCACCATGGAGTGCCCCAAGTCCTTCGAGGGCTTCCCCATCGCTCTGGTCACCGCCGGCCTCCTGGCCCTGTCCTTCATGGGCTTCAGCGGCCTGAGCGTGTTTTAAGGAGGGTCGGACATGTCGAGTATGAATCTGGTTTTATTCGGACTGGCGGTCATGGGCGGTCTGGGCCTGCTCTTCGGCGCGGTGCTGGCCTTCGCGGCCCGGGTGTTCGCCGTCGAGGTGGATCCCCGTGAAGAGGCCATCGTGGGCTGCCTGCCCGGCGCCAACTGCGGCGGCTGCGGCTTCCCCGGCTGCGCCGGCTACGCCGCCGCAGTGGTGAAGGGGGAGGCCCCTGTCAACCGCTGCGCCGCCGGCGGCGCTGCCGTGGCGGCCCAGATCGCTGAGATCATGGGCGTCACTGCTGATGCTACCGTTCGGAACGTGGCCGTGGTCCACTGCACCGGCTGCGGCGCCAACATCAAGAAGTACGAGTACATCGGCGTGGATGACTGCGTGGCCGCGGCCCGTCTGCCCGGCGGAGGTCCTCTGGGCTGCGACTACGGATGCCTGGGCATGGGCTCCTGCGAGAAGGTCTGCCCCTTCGACGCCATCCATGTCATCGACGGCGTGGCCAAGGTGGACGAGGACAAGTGCAAGGCCTGTAACCAGTGCGTGGATATCTGCCCCCGCCACATCATTGCCCTGGAGCCCTACAAGACCAAGAAGCATGTGTCCATCCCCTGCTCCTCCAAGGACAAGGGGCCGGCCGTCACCAAGGTCTGTACCAACGGCTGTATCGGCTGCTCCCTGTGCGCCAAGTCCTGCCCCAAGGAAGCCATCACCATGGTGGACAACCTGGCCCACATCGACTACGACAAGTGCATCGGCTGCGGCATCTGCGCCCAGAAGTGCCCCCGCAAGCTGATCACTGTGGATGGCAAGGTGCCGGTGGTCAAGCCCGCCGCTCCCAAGGCCGCCCCCGCCGCTGCCGCCAAGCCCGCGGCCCCCGCCGCCGAGCCTGCCAAGACCGAGACGGAGGACAAGTGAGCTTCAGACAGTCAGCAGAATAGGAAGCGGCCTCGCATCTAAGGATGCGGGGCCGCTTTTTCATGCTTTGCTCCCGGAGGGCGACAATGGGTAGGGCTCATATATCTCTAGATCTCATTTTTTTGATCTGCGCTTCTTCGTATCTCCGCGAGTTTATACGGCCAGCCACCCATACTGCAGTCAGCGCAAGGACACAGAGCAGGCCCGCAGGGACGTACTCCATAGTCTGCCCCACAAAGCTTCCGACAGCGATCACCAGGGCTATGGCAGTGGGAAAGAGCGCACCCAGCAAACGCTTTTTCCGCGATCCCCAGTGGAATTGAGCAGCCAGGAGCGCGAGGGTCAGAAGGAGTATGAGAAAGTCTTTCATGGATCCACCTCCTATCCATTCATATCTTTGGCGGACATTTTCCGCAGCTCTCTTTTGCTGGCATTCTGATGCCCCTTCAGCCATATCAGAAGAAGGATCAGGGTGGGGAAGGTGAGCATTTTCCAATCCTCCCTAAAATGGAGCAGGCCATTGAAGAAGAGGAAGGCATTTACACCGAGCCACAGGAGGGGCACGACCCCTCCGAGATACCAATATTTGGGACTGCGGTTGCTTGCCCAGATATGGAAGGCGGTCAATACGATAGCAGCGCCCAAGACGGCGGCAGTATGCACAGGCTATCTCTCCTTTTCCTGTTGGTATTTTTCGATGATGAGCTTTGCGGTCTCCAAGTCCAACCGCGAGTCCACGGCCAGGCCCTTGATGAAAGCGGGGAACGGCTCCTCCTGCTGATCGTTCAGCTCGATCTTTTGGATCAGGCGGTCCAGCCGCAGGCGCACAGTAGGATAGGAGACTTGGTACGACCTTGCGATCTCCTTGAGCGAGCCGGAACACAGGACGAAGTTCTTTAAAAAGGCGGCGTCCTCTGGCTCCAGCGCCAGGATCCAACGTGGGATCTTATCAAGTTCCACTTCAACCCTCCATTCACTTTGGATTTCATTATATTAAGTATATCATAAATTTTATTGAAGTCAATATAGAAGGAGGAGTGAATTATCGCAGACGGCGGCGAAGAGCGAAGGATAAAGATAGAAGCCGCCCTGCATCTTTTGATGCAGGGCGGCCGTTGTCTATTCGACTGTTAGAGGAAGGGGACGGCGGACAGGCGGATGAAATAGCCCTGGGGGTGTTTGCACACCGGGCAGGTCATGGGCGCGCCGCTGCTCTCCACGATCTGGCCGCAGTTGAGGCACATCCACTTCTCCTTGCCGTCCGCCGCCCGGAAGAGGCCGCCGGACTCCAGGAGATCGGCGAACCGGCCGAAGCGGTCGCCATGGGTCTGCTCGATGGAGGCGATCATGCGGAAGGTCCGGGCGATGTCGGAGAAGCCCTCCTCTTCCGCCGTTTTGGCGAAGTCGGCGTAGTCGTGCTCCCACTCCTGATACTCATTGTGCTGGGCGGCGCGGAGCTGCTCCAGCACGCCGGGATACAGGTCCACCGGGTAGCTGCCGCCGATGGAGATGTTCTTCCCGCACAGGGGCTCCAGATAGCCGTAGAACACCTTGGCGTGGGCCCGCTCCTGCTCGGCGGTGAAGAGGAAGGCCCGCTCGATGACCTGCAGGCCCTCCTTCCTCGCCTGCCCGGCCGCGAAGGTATAGCGGTTACGGGCCTGGCTCTCCCCGGCGAAGGCCCGGAGGAGGTTGCGGTGCGTCTCGCTCTTTTCCAGCGTAACGGACATGTACATCCACTCCTTGTCTGTGATAAAGGAAGGATGCCCCTTTTCCGGCGGATCATACATGGGACAGGCCGCCCTCGTAAGTACTTACGAGGGCGGCCTGTGCGGTCTCTATCGATCCCAGGGGTCTTCCCGGTCCCTGCGAGGGGGGCGGGGAGGGGCGTCCGGCCCGTAAGTCCCGGGCTCCCAGGGCTCTCCCGGGGAGCGGAGGGTGGGCTCGCGCATGGAGTAGGGCTGTCCGCCGGTGGAGGGGGGCTCCTGGGCCCTGGGGCCGGGGCGGCCGACGGCACAGTCGTAGAATCCGGCCACAGCGGCGGACATATAGGGCAGCAGCCACAGCAGCAGAGGGGCGGCGCACAGCAGGCCCAGCAGGAAGGACAGCCCGGTACAGATCAAGACCATGGCATAGTTGAGATAGATAAGGCCGGAGAGGGCCACAGCGGCGAACATAGACAGGTAGAACACCGCCAGGAAGACGGCGGACGCCAGGAGGCCCCAGCCCAGGAAGGAGAGGATGAGGACGAAGAGGGACCAGCGGCGGCCCCGCATAAGAGCCTTGCTCTCGTTGAGACACTGCCGGGCGGTGAGCTCGGGCCGGTCCACCAGCACGTTGTAGGCCAGGGCGTAGCGGAGGAGGCGGGCGAGCAGGAGGATCAGGAGGGGGATCGTCAGCAGGACGCTCGCGGCCTCCCGGAGCTGATAGGGGAAGAGGGAGACGAGAAGGGCATAGATCAAGGTCAGCCCCAGGGTCCACAGGAAGGTGAACACCAGCACCAGCAGAGAGAGGAGCAGCACCCGGCCCACCTGGGAGAGGGGGGCGAAGAGAGCGGCGTAGCCGGTCTCTCTCCGCCGGTAGAGGTCCATGCCGTAGCCGATGAAGCCTGTCTGGAAGATCAGAGAGAAGAGGTAGCAGAGGAGATAGAGGAAGGCGAAGATCCATCTGCTCCCCTGGATCTGGGCATGGATGTGGTAGGGGTAGAGGTAGTTCGCCTCCATCACGAGGAAGGAGAGGTAGAGGCCCTGCACCAGGGAGAGGATCAGGCTGGGCAGGAGGGTGAGGGCCAGGAAGACCAGGGTCACCATGCGGGGGCTGGGCCGCCGGCCCCGGAGGGAGGCCTTGGCGGCGTTCTTGACGCCGGCGCGGGAGTAGTCCATAGGGGTGTCCTCCATTCGATCGATCTTGACACCATCATACCATAGGCGTGCCCGCTTTGCAAACCGGAAGCTCCACCCAGAAGCGTACGCCCCAGGGCATATCCTTCACCCCGCAGCGGCCCCCGTGGAGACGGGTGGTCTCCCGCACGATGGCCAGCCCCAGCCCGGAGCCACCGCTGTCCCGGCTCCGGGCGCTGTCCACCCGGTAGAAGGGATCCCACAGATGGGGCAGGGCCTCCGGGGGGATCGGCTCTCCGTCGTTGTCCACCTGCAGCCGGGCGGTGTGGCCGTGGACCGCCAGCGAGACGGAGACCTCTCCTCCGGCAGGGCAGTGGCGGAGGGCGTTGGAGGTCAGGTTGGACAACAGGCCCCGCAGCCGGCGGCTGTCCCCGGAGAGGACACAGGGGGACAGGTCCGCCTCCAGGACCACCTTTTTGGCGGCGGCGGGCCGCTCCAGAGTGCGGAGCACTTCCTCGGTGAGGGCGGTCAGGTCCACCGGCTCGGGCTGGAAGGGGGCCTTCCCGGAAGAGAGGCGGCTGAGCTCCAGCAAGTCATCCACCAGAGCGGCCACGCGGTCCGACTCGTCCATGAGCGTCTCCAGGTATTCTTCCCGCTTTTCCGGGGCGATGTCCTCCCGGAGCCCCTCGGCGTAGGAGCGGAGGAGGGCCAGAGGGGTCTTGAGCTCGTGGGCCACCGCGCTGGTGAGCAGCCGCTCCCGCCGGAGGCTGTTGGCCTGGGCCCGGGCAGTGGCGTAGGCCAGCAGCAGGGCCAGGAGGAGGGTGCCCATATAGACCATGCCCAGTCCCTGGAAAGCCAGGGTCCAGGGACGGTACGAGACGCCTATGGCGGCGGACAGGTCCTGGGAAAAGGGGACGGAAGAGCTCCGGGCGTAGCCCTCCCCACCGCCCTGATAGGGCGTCGTGCCGCCGTCCCGCGAGTCGTCCAGCCGCCCCTCCGCCTGCCGGAAAAGGGTGAGCGCCGTCTCCGGCGTGTCCTCGCTCCAGATGAGAGGGGAGCTGAGCTGGGCGGCGTCGAAAGTGATGGTGGAGAGCTCCTTCCCGTCGAAGAAGGCGCTGTCTGCGTCCAGCAGGGTCACCGGACCGTCTTCATACCAGTAGACCAGCTTCTGGGGGTAGACCACATTCCCCTCCACCACCCCGGTGACCTCTCCCCGAAGGCCGACGGTGAAGTTTTCCCCCTGGTCTGCCCCCAGATATTCGTCGTAGAGGCCGCTCTCGGTACCGTAGAACCGGAGGAGGCTCCGCTCCTCCCGGAGCCTGCGGGCAAGGGAGAGGATCTCCTCGTCGGTGAGCACGGCTTCGAAGTGGAGAAAATGATCATAGGTGCCGGTCCCGGGAAGGGTGAAGGAGCCGTGGAAGAGAGGAGAGCGGACCAGCTCGTTCCCATCGCTGTCCTCCAACTGGTACACGGCCATGGCGCCTTTGTGGTAGTAGCAGCTGCCGATCCAGTACTCCATCAGGGCGGGCTTTTCCCACTCCTCCGCCGTTCCCTCCAGGACCAGCTGGACGTTACGAAGGGCGGAGTCCAGCCCTTCTTCCGCATCCCGGGTAAAGGCAGTCCTCTGGGCGTCCAGATTATAGAGGGAGAGCAGCCCCATGGTCAGCAGCCAGAACACCAGGAACAGGGCGGCGGTGCGTAAAAACAGGGGCAGAAAGGTGTCTCGTCTCATGATTCACGCCTCCTCCAGCTTGTACCCGGCCTTGAAGACCGTCTTGATCTGCCGCCCCGCCGGGCCCAGGGAGGCCCGCAGGTTCTTGATCTGGCCGTCCACCGCCCGGTCGCCCCCCTGGAAGTCCCAGCCCCATACCCGGGTGAGGAGCTGGTCCCGGGAGAGGACCCGGCCCCGGTTCCGCATCAGACAGAGGAGCAGATCGTATTCCTTCGGGGATAAGATGACAGGGATATCACTGACTGTACATGTTTTTCCCCTGGTATCCAGGCGGATGGCCCCGCAGACCAGGGCCCCGTCCTCTGTCCCGCGGCTCCTCCGGATGAGCGCGGTGGTCTTGGCGTAGAGCAGGGACAGGGAGAAGGGTTTGGTGATATAGTCGTCCGCCCCCAGGGCGTATCCCCGGAGGGCGTGGTCCTCACCGCCCAGAGCGGTGAGGAAGAGGATGGGCACGGTGCTCTCCCGGCGGAGGGCCCGGCATACCCCATAGCCGTCCAGGCCGGGCATCATCACATCCAGCAGCACCGCGTCGTAGTCCCGGGCGGCCGACCGCTCCAGGGCGGCGAGACCGTCGGGGACCCAGTCAGCCTCCATCCCGTGGGCGGCGAAGAGATCCTGAAGGATGCGGCCCATCTTGGGCTCATCCTCCACGATCAGGACAGTATCCGGCATAGGGCCTGCCTCCTTTCTCGATGGACAGTATAGCACCGGGATGTGTAGAAGTTATGTTGAAGAGGAAAAACGCCGTCCCGGAAAGACCGGAACGGCGTGGTAAGAGATATGGATCAACGGTGGAAACCACCGCCCCGGGAGCCTCCTCCGCGGCCGAAGCCCCCGCCGCCGCGGCTGCCGCCAAAGCCCCCGCCGCGACTGAAGCCTCCGCCGCCGCGGCTGCCGCCAAAGCCTCCGCCACGGCTGAAGCCGCCCCCTCCGCGGCCGCCTCCGAAACCGCCGCCACGAGGGGGAAAGCCGCCGCCAAAGCCGCTGAAGCCGCCGCCCCTGGGAGGGCGGGGCCCGCGAGGGGGCGGGGGAGGAGGACGGTGCCAGTGCCGGCGGTACCAGGGGTAGGCGGGCCCGTGCCAGAACAGGATGGGCCGGAACACCACCGGCGGCACGGCCACGCCGTAGTAGCGGGCGCGGTAGGCGTTGTACCGGGCCCGGTCGATGAGAGTGAGGATCGCTAAGAGGATCGCCAGCCAGAAGATCAGGTCGATGAGCCAACCACCGTCCCAGCTGCGGACGGGCTGAGGCTGTTGGGGCTGGACCTGCGCCGCAGAGAGGTGAGCGGCGAAATAGCCGTTAAGGGCTCCGTACAGATCTTCCACGCCTTCCCCGTAGTCCCCTGCCATAAAGTCCGTGTAGAGATACTGGTCCATGTACTGTGTCACGGTATCCGCGCCGAAGCGGGCGTCAAGGTCCGGACCTGTGGCCAGATAAGCGTCCTGCCCCTGGATATCCAGCACCAGCAGAGCGTCCCGGCTGCCCAGGCCGATCTCTTCGCCCAGCTGATAGGCATAGTCGGAGAGGGAGAGACCGCCGGTGCCGTTGACGGTGGCCAGCGCCACCAGTGTGCCGTACCGGGCGTCCCAGTTGGCGTTGTAGAGGCACACCGTATCCTCTACGGAGGAGGAGAGGACATCGGCGCCGTCGGAGAGCAAGTTCGTATAGGGAGAGGTATCCAGAGCGGTGTCCAGCACTTCGGAGGAGGCAGAGGGCTCGGCGATATCCGGGGACTCGACGGTGTAGTCAGTGCGCCGCAGCTGGCCCAGCACGATCCCCGCCACCACGGCCAGGATCAGCACCGCCACGGCCACCGAACGCTTTTGAAAGATCTTCATGGGAACTCCTTTTCTTCAGGTGGAGGGCCTCGCTCAGCCCCGGAGCTCCAGCAGCTTCTGCTTGAGCTCGCCTTCGATGCGGCCCAGCTCGGCCTCGGCCTCCCTGCGCTTCTGGGCGCCCTCCTGCTGGATCTTCATCACCTCGTCCAGGGTGGAGATCAGCTGCTGGTTGGTGTGCTGGAGGGTCTGGATGTCCACCACGCTGCGCTCCGCCTCTTTGGCGGTCTCGATGGTGCCCATCTTCAGCATATCCGCGTTCTTCTGGAGGAGCTGATTGGTCATGTTGGTCACCGCGCTCTGGGCGGCGGTGGCCTGGCGGGAGTGCTCCAGGCCCAGAGACAGGACCATCTGGCTCTTCCACAGGGGGATGGTGTTCACCAGAGAGGACTGGATCTTCTCCAGCATCAGGGCGTCGTTGTTCTGGATGAGCCGGGTCTGGGGGCCCATCTGGATAGAGATCATCCGGGTGAGCTCCAGGTCGTGGATCTTCTTCTCGAAGCGAGAGCACATGTTCACCAGGTCGTTATATGCCTGGGCGTCCTCCTGCGCCCCGGAGGCGGCGGCCTTCTTCCGCAGCTCTTCCAGCTCCCCGGCGCGGACCTGGGCCAGGCGCTTCTTCCCCGCCAGGATATACATGGTGAGCTCTTTGTAATACTTGGTGTTCAGCTCGTACATCTGGTCCAGCATGGCCACGTCCTTCATCAGGGTGAGCTGGTGGCCCTCCAGGATCTCCACGATCTTGTTGACGTTGGTCTCCGCCTTGGCGTACTGGGCCTTCATGGCCTCCAGGTCGTTCTTCTTTTTCTGGAAGAAGCCGAAGATGCCCGACTTCTCCTCCTGGCCGAAGTTCTGCAGCTCCCCCACCAGGCCGGCAAGGGCGTCGCCGATCTCCCCCAGGTCCTTGGTACGCACCGAGTTGAGGGTGTTCTCGGAGAAGGAGGCGATGTTCTTCTGGGCCGCCGCGCCGTACTGGAGCACCACATTGGAGTCGGTGATATCGATCTTCTGGGCGAACTCGTCCACCATCTTCCGCTCCGCCTCGGACAGCTGGCTCTCGTCCAGCTTCACGGCGTTGGCGTCCCGCAGGGCCTGATCGGCGGCCTGCTGCCGGTCGGCCGCGCCCGGGTCCAACGTGAGGGTCGGGGCGGCCGGGGCCTGCTGCTGGGCCTGGGCACCGCCGCCCAGGTCGGGGGTAAGAGTCAGCTCAGGGGTGAAGTCGGTCTGGTCAGCCATCTTGCATCTTCCTTTCAGTCTCTTGAGTGCCGCTCTCCGGGTGGAATGGGGAGCTGGTGAGGCCCTCCTGGGCCAGGAGACCCTCCATCACCGTGATGTCGGTGGAGATGTCCAGGGCCTCATCGGCGAAGAGGGCGTCCAGCTGCCGGTCGAAAGCCCGGACCACGGTGTCCATCATGGACTCTATCTTTCCCATGGTGCCGTCGATGTTCTCTCCGGACACGCCGGCGGCGCCCATGCGGTCATATGCGTTGAGGAGCTTGAGGGTGGTGGGCAGGTAGTATCTCATGAAGCGCCGGATCTGGGGCAGCTTCTTGGGATGCTCCACCACATGGGAGAAGATCTTGGCGGTGGTGCCCTCCAGATGGTCGATCTGGGCGGAGACGGTGGGGTCCTCGATGGCGTCGTTGAGGCGGCGCATCTCGGAGAGGGCCAGGTCCCGCTCGCGGATCAGGGCATCCAGTTCCGGGTCGCCGGTGGTCTCGGCCTTGGGGGGCTCCTCCTGCTTCGGGGGCGTCTCCGCCTTGGGCGGGGCCTCCGGCTCCGGGGTCTGGAAGGTCCTGTCGGGGAAGACGGCCTTGCCGATGATATAGACGGCCACCGACACCAGGGCCGCGGCCGCATAGTGGACCGGCCGGTAGAAAGGCAGGAACAGCCCGCACAGGGGCCAGACTGCCGCTGCCAGATAGAGGGGCGCACAGGATCTTTTGACGACCTTTGCCATGGGGGCCTCCTTTTCGGATGCGAACGGGATGTAAGGTTATTGTACCCTGCGGGGCTATGGGTGTCAATGGCCGGGGCCATTGACAGGGGGCGAAAATTTCCCTATTATATATAGATATATCTAATGCACAGGCCCGGAAAACTGGGCGGCAGCTGGGAGGAAGAGATACAGATGATGACATTGGAAGACTTCAAGGCGGCCCGAAACGTGCTCTCCGGGGTGATATTGGACACCCGGCTCATCTACAGCCCAGCTCTGTCCAAGTCCACCGGCAATCAGATATACATCAAGCCGGAGAATATGCAGGTCACCGGCGCCTATAAGATCCGGGGGGCCTATTACAAGATCAGCACCCTGACCCGGGAGGAGAAGGAGCGGGGGCTCATCACCGCCTCGGCGGGCAACCACGCCCAGGGCGTGGCCTACGCCGCCCAGGCCGCCGGAGTGAAGGCCACGGTGGTCATGCCCACCACCACCCCCCTGGTGAAGGTGAACAACACCAAGGACTATGGGGCGGAGGTCATCCTCCATGGCGCGGTCTTCGACGACGCGGCCGAGCTGGCCGCCCGGCTGGCGGAGGAGGAGGGGTATACCTACATCCACCCCTTCAACGACCCGGTGCTGGCCACCGGTCAGGGCACCATCGCCTATGAGATCCTCTCCGACCTGCCCGACGTGGATGTGATCCTGGTGCCGGTGGGAGGCGGTGGCCTGGCCTCCGGCGTGGCCACCCTGGCCAAGCTCCTCAACCCCAACGTGAAGGTGATCGGGGTGGAGCCCACCGGCGCCGCCTCCATGAGGGCCAGCCTGGAGGCGGGGCATATCGTCACCCTGGACAGGGTGGAGACCATCGCCGACGGCGTGGCGGTGAAGACCCCCGGGGACAAGATCTTCCCCTATATCCAGGAGAACTTGGACGGCATCATCACCATCGACGACAAAGAGCTGGTGGACGCCTTCCTGGACATGATGGAGAAGCACAAGATGATCGTGGAGAACGCGGGGCTGCTGCCTATCGCCGCCCTGAAACACCTGGACTGCAAGGGGAAGAACGTGGTGCCCATCCTCTCGGGGGGCAATATGGATGTGATCACCGTCTCCTCCCTGGTCCAGCACGGCCTGGTGAGCCGGGGGAGGATCTTCACCTTCTCCGTGCAGCTGCCCGACCGGCCCGGCGAGCTGGTGCGGGTGGCCGATCTGGTGGCCCGGCACAACGGGAACATCATCCGCCTGGACCACAACCAGTTCGTGAACATCAACCGCCAGAGCGGCGTGGAGCTGCGGGTGACCCTGGAGGCCTTCGGGCATGTCCACAAGAGGGAGATACTGGCCGGGCTCCAGGAGGCGGGCTATGACGTCCAGGAGGTCATGACCACCGCCGTCTGAGGCAGACCAGCGCCGCCGCCGGGGGGAGCATATCCCCCCGGCAGGCGGCTATCGTCAAGCGGCGGGCGTGCCGGGTCGTCGCCGCCGGGCGGGAGACGGCGTGGGGCCGCCATGCTGGGGCGCAGCAGCGCGCCCGGGGAGGCCGGCGGCTGTCCCGGTGCCAGGGCCCGGCGGAGGGCCGGACCACGATCCGCTGGCACATCCTATGCCGGCGCGCCCCCGGCGGTGTGCCCCGGGCGATAGGGACAGTATACGCCCGTGACGTTAAGAGTTTCCCGCAAGAAATTTAAAAATTTCATGAAGATCGAAAGGAGGAGGGCAGGATGGCGAAGATCGCGCCCTCGATACTCTCCGCGGATTTCTGCGAGCTGGGCCGGGACATCCAGCGGGTCTCCACGGCGGACTGGCTCCATGTGGATGTGATGGACGGCATGTTCGTGCCCAACATCTCCATCGGCGTGCCGGTGGTGGCCTCGATCCGCAGGCATACGTATATGTTCCTGGACGTCCACCTCATGGTGGAGAAGCCTGTACGCTATGTCGACGCCTTCGCCCGGGCGGGGGCGGACCTGCTCACGGTCCACCTGGAGGCGGACATGCCGCCCCAGATCCGGGAGGCCCTCCGGGCCATGGAGGCCGCCGGGGTGAAGAAGGGGATCGCCCTGCGGCCCATCACCTCGGCGGAGGCGGTGCTGCCCTATCTGGAGCTGGGGGTGGATCTGGTGCTGGTGATGACGGTGGAGCCCGGCTTCGGCGGCCAGAAGTTCATGGCCGACCAGCTGCCCAAGCTCCAGGCCATCCGGCGGTACATCGACCGCTATCGGCCCGGCTGTGAGCTGGAGGTGGATGGAGGGGTGGGCCTCTCCAACGCCCGCCAGGTGGAAGAGGCGGGGGCCAGCGTCCTGGTGGCCGGATCCGCCGTCTACGGCGCGGCCGACCCGGCGGCGGCGATCGCCGCCCTGCGGGGCTGAGGCGGCGCAGCATCTTCTTGGAGGTTCGTGATATGCAGTATTTTCCGCCCGCGCTGGAGCGGCTCACCGAGCAGTTCGCCCGGCTGCCCGGCATCGGCAGCAAGACCGCCCAGCGCCTGGCCTTCTATGTCCTCTCCCAGCCGGAGGAGGACGCCCAGGAGTTCGCCGATGCCATCCTGGCGGCGAAAAAGACGATCTCCCTCTGCCCGGTGTGCCAGAACCTCACCGAAGGGGAGGGGCCCTGCGCCATCTGCCGCAGCGACAAGCGGGATGGCGGCGTGATCTGCGTGGTGGCCGACCCCAAGGACGTGGTGGCCATGGAGCGGGCCCGGGAGTACAGCGGGCGCTACCATGTGCTCCACGGGGTGATCTCCCCCATGAACCATGTGGGACCGGATGACCTCCACATCAAGGAGCTGGTGGAGCGGGTGGCGGCCGGCGGGGTCCGGGAGGTCATCATGGCCACCAACCCGGACACCGAGGGAGAGGCCACCGCCATGTATCTGGCCCGGCTCCTCCGCCCCTTCGGGGTGAAGATCACCCGCCTGGCCTACGGTGTGCCGGTGGGCGGGCACCTGGAGTACGCCGACGACGCCACCCTCATGCGGGCCCTGGAGGGCCGGAGGGAGATCTGAACACACAGAAAGCTGGTCCCCACAGGCAGTGGGGACCAGCTTTTTTCGGCCGGTCAGATATAGAGGTGCGCACGGCGCCCCGGGCCAGCGCGCTCATCCCCGTTCGGGCAGGAGATGGCTCCTGCGGAGGGCGGAGAGGAGGACCACCGCCAGAGGCGGGGCGGCCACGATGGCGATGACCGAATTGAAGAGAGAGGCGGAGACCTTCAGGGGGAGGATCGCCAGAGAGGCCTGGAAGGTGAGCCCTTCCACCAGCATCCCGTTGTACCAGATGTTCTTGGCGAAGTAGAGGATATAATAGACGATGCAGCCCACCACGGCGGAGGCCAGGAAGCGGGGGTAGCCCCCCTTCTTCATGGGCAGATCCAGATGGCCCCTCCGCCCGGCATAGGCCGCCAGCCCGGCGGCCAGGCCCATGAGGCCCTTATTGATGAAGGTCAGCCAGGCCTCCGAGGCGTAGGCGGGGAAAGTCAAGTCGTAAAGGGCGGAGCCCAGGCCGGAGGCCAGCCCGCCGGCGGGGCCGAACAGGAGCCCGGAGAGCACGCAGACGATGTTGGCCAGGGTGAAGCTGGTGTTCCCCCCGATGGATACGGGGATGACGATCCGGGCGTAGTTGCTGACGAACACCAGGGCGGTCATCATGCCCAAAAAAGCCACATGGCGGCTGGAGAAACGCTCTTTCATGGGATGCACTTCCTTTTCCTCAGATCCTTGTGTCCCTATTATATGCAGATACTGGACCTGTTTCAAATCTCAGTTTTAGAAAAAATGATAAGGTCAGATTTGAATGAAAATAATTCATTGACTATAGTTCGATCATGTGTTAAGCTGTTGCGTGGAGGGATGAGGATGAGAGGGAAACGGATCGTCAAGGCGCCGGAGGAGCGCCGGCAGGAGATCTTGGACGCGGCTATGAAGCTCTTTTCGGAGAAGGGCTATGAGGAGACCTCCATGGCGGACATCGCCCGGGAGGTGGGGGTGGTCCAGGGCCTGTGCTACCGCTATTTCGACTCCAAGCAGAAGCTCTTCCAGGAGGCCATGGAGCGGTATGTGGAGGAGTGCTGCGCCGCCTTCCTGCCGGTGATCCACGACCGGAGCCGCACCATCCGGGAGCGGCTGGGGCGGATGGCGGCGGCGGTGGCGGCCAGCGACCGGCAGGAGCGCTACAGCGCTTTCTACCACCACCCGGGGAACCAGCTCCTCCATGAGGAGCTCAGCCTCCGCATCTGCCGCTATCTGCTGCCCCATGTGACGGAAGAGCTCCGGGCGGCCTGCGCCGCGGGGGAGCTCTCCCTGCCCTATCCGGAGGTGACGGCCAGCTACCTGCTCCACGCACAGATCGGACTGGTGGGAGAGGGGGAGCTCCCCCTGGAGGCGCGGATGGGGGAGGTCCTCCGCTACGCGGAGAAGATCCTGGAGAGATAGCAGGCATCTATATCCGCTATCGCCCCGGCGGCTGTGCCGCCGGGGCAGCTGCGGCCCATCAAATGAATCAAATTCAATGAATAGAAGTCAAAGGAGCGATATGTATGCGCGATCATCTGTACGATTCCCGGGAAAATTTCGACCGGCAGGCGGACCGGTACGACACAGCCGGCTGCGGCGCCCACGCCAGGAAGCTCTACCCCCTGGTCCTGGCCCAGCTCGCCCAGATCCCCCACCGGAGGATCCTGGACCTGGGCTGCGGGACGGGGGAGCTGCTGGCCTCCATCCGGGGGCGGTGGCCGGAGACGGTGTGCGCCGGGCTGGACTTGTCCCCCAGGATGCTGGAGGTGGCCCGGCGGAAGCTGGGAGAGGGAGCGGAGCTGGTACAGGGAGAGGCGGGGAGCCTGCCGTTCCGGGAGGAGCAGTTCGACGTGGTCCTCTGCACCGACTCCTTCCACCACTACCCGGACCCCGGCCGGGTCCTGGAGGAGGTGGCCCGGGTGCTCCTGCCCGGGGGCGTGTTCCTCCTGGCGGACACCACCGCGCCCGGCCCCTTCCGCCAGGCGATCGACCTCCTGCTGCCCTACGGGCGGGGCGGGGACGTACACCTTTACGGCACGGAGGAGCTGCGGCAGCTGCTCTCGCGCTATCTCCAGGGGGCGGAGTGCCGCCGGGCGGACGCCACCAGCCTCCTGGCCTGGGGGATCAAGGGCCGCGCCTCCGGGGCAAAAGGGGGTTGACAGGAGGGGGAGATCCGGGTATCATTACAAATGATACTTTAGCATGGTAGCATACTAAATTACAGGAGGCGGCACGCCATGTCCACCTTTTTCAGTCCGCTCCTGGCGGACCTGGCCCCCTATGTCCCTGGGGAGCAGCCCCAGGACCGGGCCTATGTGAAGCTCAACACCAATGAATCCCCCTACCCCCCTCCGCCGGGGGTGGCCTGGGCCCTGGGCGGCCGGGAGGTGGAGGACCTGCGCCTCTATCCCGACCCGGCGGCCAAGGCCCTGAAGGCGGCCCTGGCCCGGCAGTACGGGGTGGGGGAGGACCAGGTCTTCGTGGGCAACGGCTCGGACGAGGTGCTGGACTTCGCCTTCCTGGCCTACGCCACCGACGGCCGGGGGGTGGCCTTCCCCGATATCACCTACGGGTTCTACCCCGTGTTCGCGGCGCTCCACCGGGTGGAGGCCCGGGCCATCCCCCTGCGGGAGGGGTTCCGGCTGGCGGTGGAGGACTACGCCCGCCTGGGCCGGACGATCGTCATCGCCAACCCCAACGCCCCCACCGGCCTGGCCCTGCGCCGGGACGAGGTGGAACAGGTGGTCCGCGCAAACCCGGACAGCGTGGTGGTGATCGACGAGGCATATGTGGACTTCGGGGCGGAGAGCGCGGTGCCTCTGGTGGCCCGGTACGAGAACCTGCTGGTGGTGCAGACCTTCTCCAAGTCCCGCTCCATGGCGGGGGCCCGGCTGGGCTATGCCATCGGCTGCCCCGCCCTCATCCGGGACCTGGCGACTATCCAGTTCTCCACCAACCCCTACAACGTGAGCCGCATGGCCCTGCGGGCGGGGGAGCAGGCCCTGGCGGAGCAGGCCTATTTCGACGACAACTGCCGGAAGATCCAGGAGACCCGGGCCTATACCAAGGCGGCCCTGGAGGCGCTGGGCTTCTTCTGCACCGACTCCCGGGCCAACTTCCTCTTCGCACGGCACCCACGGCTGGCGGGGGAGGCCCTCTACCGGGGGCTGAAGGAGCGGGGGGTCCTGGTGCGCTGGTTCGACAGCCCCAGGATCCGGGATTTCAACAGGATCACCATCGGCACCCGGCCCCAGATGGACCTGCTGCTGGAGAAAGTGAGGGAACTGCTGTGAGGAGAGCGGATATCGCGCGCAAGACAGCGGAGACGGATATCGCCCTGGCCCTGGACCTGGACGGCCGGGGGGAGAGCCGCATCGAGAGCGGCGTGGGCTTTTTGGACCATATGCTGACCCTCCTGGCCCGGCACGGCGGGCTGGATCTGGACCTCACCTGCCGGGGGGATACCTGGGTGGATGACCACCACAGCGTGGAGGACACCGGCATCGCCCTGGGGGACGCGGTCCGGCAGGCCCTGGGAGACAAGCGGGGCATCCGCCGGTACGCATCCCTCTGCCTGCCCATGGACGAGGCCCTGGTGCTCTGCGCGCTGGATGTCTCCGGCCGGGGCGGGTGCTATGGGGCGCTGGACTTCCCGAGCCAGAAGATCGGGACCTTCGACACCGAGCTGGTGTGGGAGTTCATGACCGCCTTCGCGGTCCATGCCGGCGTGACCCTCCACTTCCGGCAGCTCAGCGGCCGCAACGCCCACCACATCGCGGAGGCGGCCTTCAAGGGACTGGGCCGGGCCCTCCGGGAGGCGGTGTCGATCGACGGAGCCTTCCAGGATCGGGTGCCCTCCACCAAGGGCACGCTGGGATAGGGGGAGCGGATATGCTGGAACAGGAGCTCAGCCGCCTCTACGAGGGGTATGGCTATCGGAAATTCCGGATGTCCAAGTTCGAGGAGTACGACCTGTACGCCCGGAACAAGGACTTCCTCAAGAGCGGACATATCATCACCTTCACCGACGTGGACGGGTCCCTCAAGGCCCTGAAGCCGGACGTCACCCTCTCCATCATCAAGAACGACCGGGGAGAGGGGGGGAAGGTCTACTATAACGAGAACGTCTATCGGGAGATGGGCGGCGTGTTCCGGGAGATCCTCCAGGTGGGGGTGGAGTCGGTGGGCGATATCGACCCCTATGCCGAGGCGGAGGTGCTGGCCATGGCGGTCCAGTCCCTCCAGGCCTTCTCCCAGGACTATGTGCTGGACGTATCCCACATCGGCTTTTTGGGTGGCCTGCTGGACGGCATGGGCCTGGAGGGGGCGGACCGGACGGGGGTGCTGGGCCTCCTGGCGGAGAAGAACGCCCCCGGCGTCCAGTCCATGGTCCGGCAGGGGGCCCTCACCGGGGAGCAGGGGGAGGCCCTCCGGCGGCTCATGGAGATCTGCGCCCCTCTCCGGGAGGGGCTCGCCCAGGCGGGAGCGCTGGCCCGGGGCGGGGCCGCGGCGGAGGCCCTGGAGCAGCTCTCCCGGACGGCGGACGTGCTGGAGGCCTTCGGCCTCTCGGACCGGGTGCGCCTGGACTTCTCCCTGGTGAACAGCCTGGACTACTACAACGGCGTCATCTTCCAGGGGTTCCTCCAGGGGGTCCCCTTCGCCGTGCTCTCCGGCGGGCGCTATGACAACCTGCCCCGGAAGATGGGGAAGAAGGTGGGGGCGGTGGGCTTCGCCCTGTACATGGGGCTGGTAGAGCGCTATTTCGGCGGCCAGCGGCCCCAGGAGGCGGACCTGCTCCTCACCTATGGGCCGGACGCGGACCTGGAGGGGCTGGCCGCTCTGACCGCCGAACTGCGCGGAGCGGGCCTGCGGGTCCTCTGCCGGCGGGAGGGCGGCAGTGGCCCGGCGGTCCCCTGCGCCCGGCAGGCGCGGTATCACACCGGCATGGGCCGGGAGGAGGTGGGCGTATGATCAGCGTGGCGCTGCCCAAAGGGCGGCTGGGAGAGAAGGCGTACAGTCTCATGGCCGCCGCGGGCTACGACTGCCCCTCCATCCTGGAGAAGAACCGGAAGCTGACCTTCGAGGACCCGGAGAAGGGGATACGCTACTTCTGGGTGAAGCCCTCCGACGTGAGCATCTATGTGGAGCGGGGGGCCGCCGACGTGGGCATCGCGGGCAAGGACATCCTGGCCGAGTACCGGCCCGATCTCTACGAGCTGCTGGATCTGGGCATCGGCCGGTGCCGGATGTGCGTGGCCGGTCCCGAGGGCTTCCGGGACGACCCGGACCGGGCCCTCCGGGTGGCCACCAAGTTCCCCCACATCGCGGGGGCCTACTACGAGTCCCGGTCCCGGGATATCGACGTGATCAAGCTCAACGGCTCCATCGAGCTGGCCCCGATCCTGGGCCTGTCCGATGTGATCGTGGACATCGTGGAGACGGGGAAGACCCTGCTGGAGAACCATCTGGCCCCCCTGGAGACGATCATGGAGATCAGCGCCCGCTTCGTGTGCAGCAAGGTGAGCTACAAGTTCAAGCGGGAAGAGGTGCTCCGTCTCCGGGACGCCCTGGAGCGGGGACTGTGAGGGGAGAGACGACGATGAAGATCTATGATATGAGCCAGGTGGCGGACAGGGACATCTTCCTCCGCCAGAGCGGCGGGCGGGACGTGTCCGCCCCCGTGTCCCAGATCCTCCGCCGGGTACGGGAGGAGGGGGACGCCGCCCTCTTCGACCTCACCCGGCAGTTCGACGGGGCGGAGCTCACCTGCCTGGCGGTGAGCGAGGCGGAGCTGGACGAGGCGGCGGCCCAGGTGGAGCCGGAGTTCCTGGCTGTCCTGGAGGAGGCGGCGGAGAACATCCGGGCCTTCCACAGCCGCCAGAAGCGGGAGAGCTTCGTGATGACCGAGAAGGAGGGGGTCATCCTGGGCCAGCGGGTCCTGCCCCTGGAGCGGGTGGGGATCTATGTCCCCGGGGGCACCGCCGCCTACCCCTCCACCGTGCTCATGAACGCCGTCCCCGCCCAGATCGCGGGGGTGAAGGAGATCGTCATGGTGACGCCCCCGGGGCGGGATGGGAAGGTGAGCCCCAGCATCCTGGCCGCCGCCCGCACCGCCGGGGTCCACAGGATCTTCAAGGTGGGCGGCGCCCAGGCCGTGGGGGCCCTGGCCTACGGCACGGAGAGCGTCCCCCGGGTGGATAAGATCGTGGGGCCGGGGAACGCCTATGTGGCCGAGGCCAAGAAGCAGGTGTTCGGCCAGGTGGCCATCGACATGATCGCCGGGCCCTCCGAGGTGCTGGTGGTGGCCGACGCCGCCTCCGACCCGGCCTATGTGGCGGCGGACCTCCTGTCCCAGGCGGAGCACGACAAGATGGCCTCCGCCGTGCTGGTCACCGACTCCATGGAGCTGGCCCGGGCGGTGTCCGCCGAGGTGGAGCGGCAGCTCCCCCTGCTGGAGCGGGAGGAGATCGCCCGGGCCTCCATCGAGGACAACGGCAAGATCCTGGTGACCAGGGACCTGTGGGAGGGCATCGAGGTGGCCGACCGCATCGCCCCGGAGCACCTGGAGCTGTGCCTGGACCGGCCCTTCGACTACCTGGGGGCGGTGCACAACGCCGGGTCGGTGTTCCTGGGCCGGTACGACCCGGAGCCCCTGGGGGACTACTTCGCCGGGCCCAACCACACCCTGCCCACCTCGGGCACCGCCCGGTTCTACAGCCCCCTGTCGGTGGATGACTTCGTGAAGAAGTCCCAGTTCAGCTACTACACCCGGGAAGCCCTGGAGAAGGAATACCGGAAGGTGAGCTGCTTCGCCCGGAAGGAGGGGCTCACCGCCCACGCCCGGGCGGTGGAGATCCGCTTCGAGGGCCGGGAGGGACAGGCATGATCGCGGTGGTGGACTACGGCGTAGGGAACCTCTTCTCCCTGCGCAGCTCCCTGGCCGCCATCGGGGCGGAGGCGGTGGTCACCCGGGACCGGGGGGAGCTGGACCGGGCGGACCGGATCGTCCTCCCCGGCGTGGGCGCCTTCGGCGACGCGGCGGAGCGCCTGCGGGAGACCGGCATGTTCCAGGCCGTGCTGGACCAGGCGGGGAGGGGGAAGCCCCTGCTTGGCATCTGCCTGGGGATGCAGCTCCTCTTCCAGCGCTCTTTCGAGTACGGGGAGCACCGGGGCCTGGGCCTGATCCCCGGGGAGGTCCGGGCGATCCGGCCGGCGATCCCGGAGGAGCTGGACGTGCCCCACATGGGCTGGAACGCCCTCCACTTCCCCAAAGACCGGCCCCGCAGCCCCCTCTTCTCCGGGCTGGAGGAGGGAGAGCATGTGTACTTCGTCCACTCCTACGCCGGCTTCGCCTGTGCGGAGAGCCTGATCGCCACCGCCGAGTACGGCGTGGAGCTCACCGCCGCCGTGCAGCGGGGGAACGTGTTCGGCACCCAGTTCCACCCCGAGAAGAGCGGGGAGACGGGACTGAAGATCTTGCGCGCCTTCTGCGCACTGGAGGGATCACCATGATACTGCTGCCTGCGATCGACCTCTACGGAGGGAAGGTGGTGCGGCTGACCCGGGGGGACTACCGGGAGATGACCGTCTACCGGGACGACCCCACCGCCCAGGCCGGGGACTTCCAGGCCGCCGGGGCGTCCTGGCTCCACACCGTGGACCTGGAGGGGGCCCGGGACGGCACCGCCCCCAATTTCCCCGCCGTGGCCGCCATCTGCCGCTCCACCGGCCTGAAGGTGGAGGTGGGCGGCGGCATCCGCAGCCTGGACACGGTCGACCGCTACCTCCAGGCGGGGGTGGAGCGGGTGATCCTGGGCACCAGCGCGGTCACCGACCCGGACCTCCTGGCCGAGGCCCTGGCCCGCTATGGGGAGCACATCGCCGTGGGCGTGGACATCAAAAACGGGAGGGTGGCCATCCGGGGCTGGACCGAGACGGCGGAGGGCACTGTGGAGGACTTTTTCGCCAGGCTCTGCGGCCTGGGCGTCAAGACCGTCATCTGTACCGACGTGTCCCGGGACGGCATGCTGGGCGGCGCCAACTGCGGCCTCTACCGGGCGCTGTCCGAGGCCTTCCCCCTGGACCTCATCGCCTCCGGCGGGGTGTCCGGCTACGGGGACATCGACGCGCTGGAGGAGCTGGGCCTCTACGGGGCGATCCTGGGCAAGGCCCTCTACACCGGGGCCGTGGACCTCTCCCGGGCCCTGGAAGGGAGGCGCTGAGGGATGGTGACCAAGCGGATCGTCCCCTGCCTGGACATCAGGGATGGCAGGGTGGTGAAAGGGGTCAACTTCCAGGGCCTCCAGGACGTGTCCGACCCGGTGGAGCTGGCCGCCCACTACTCCCGCTCCGGCGCGGATGAGCTGGTGTTCTACGACATCACCGCCTCACACGAGGGGCGGCGGCTCTTCACCGACGTGCTCGCCCGGGTGGCCTCCCAGATCTTCATCCCCCTCACCGTGGGGGGCGGCATCCGGGGCCTGGACGACTTCGAGCGGGTCCTCTCCTGCGGGGCGGACAAGGTGTCGGTGAACTCCGGGGCCATCCGGCGGCCGGAGCTCATCCGGGAGGCGGCCAAGCGCTACGGCGACCAGTGCGTGGTCCTCTCGGTGGACGCCAAGCGGGTGGACGGGGCCTACCATGTGTTCCTCAACGGCGGCCGGATCGACACCGGCATGGACGCCCTGGACTGGATCGAGCGGGGGGTGGACAGCGGCGCGGGAGAAGTGGTGGTGAACTCCATCGACACCGACGGCGTGAAGAAGGGCTTCGATATCCCCATGCTCCGGGACGTGAGCCGGCGGGTGCGGGTGCCCATCGTGGCCTCCGGCGGCGCGGGGAGCGCGGAGGACTTCGTGGACCTGTTCCGGGCCCTGCCCGGCCTGTCCGCCGGCCTGGCGGCCAGCATCTTCCACTTCGGCGAGGTGACCATCCCGGAGCTGAAGCGAAAATTGGCAGAGAATGGAGCGTGTGTGCGGCTGTGATCGAGATAGAAGGGCTGAAGTTCGATGACAGGGGGCTCATACCGGCTATCGTGCAGGATGCGGAGTCGGGGAAAGTGCTCACCCTGGCCTATATGGACCGGGAGTCCCTGGCCATCACCCTGGAGCGGAAGCTCACCTGCTTCTGGTCCCGCTCCCGGCAGGAGCTGTGGCTCAAGGGGGAGACCAGCGGGAACTACCAGCATGTGGTGGAGCTCCGGGCGGACTGCGACAGGGACGCCCTGCTGGTGCGGGTCCGCAAGGAGGGGCCGGCCTGCCACCTGGGCACCGACTCCTGCTTCGACGGCGGGCGCATCTATCCAAAGGAGGACTGACATGGAGGAGACATTCAGCTACGAGGGGCTCTACGAGCTTCTGGAGGAGCGGGACCGGCTGCGCCCCGCGGGCTCGTACACGACCTACCTCTTCGAGAAGGGCCTGGACAAGATCCTCAAGAAGGTGGGGGAGGAGTGCACCGAGGTGATCATCGCCGCCAAGGACCAGGACCACAGGGAGACCGTGTATGAGATCGCCGACCTGGCCTACCATGTGATGGTGCTGATGGTGGCCGCCGGGATCGGCCTGGACGAGGTCCGGGAGGAGCTCGCCAGCCGCCACGTCATCGACCACAAGGTCAAGCAGGAGAAGATGGCCTCGGACCACCAGTGATCCGCCGCGGGCGCGACAGGCGGCCCGCCATAACGATAAAAATGTGCCGCCCTCGGTAAGCGAGAGCGGCACATATCTTGACCATGCCTGGGACCTATACGGGGACTGGGGGCAGGGCGGCGGCGAAGGCGGCGGCCATGAGCCGGTGCCCTTCGCGGCCAAGGTGGAGCCCGTCCAGATAGAGGGCCTCCCCCCGGGGCGGCGCGAAGGCGGGGAGGGAGAAGTCCACGGTCCCGATCCGAAAGACGCGGGCGGACCGGATCAGCCAGTCCCGGTAGGCCGCCCGGACGGGCTCCAGAGCCTGGAAGTCCGCCAGCTCCCTCCACGGGGCGGGGAGGAGGGAGGGATACACCGGAGCGGGGAGGCCCAGCAGGACCTTGAGCCCCAGGGCCAGGGCCTGATGGACCAGGGCGGCCATGTCCGCCCTGGCCTGGGCGTCTGTGCCGCTGAAGAGGATATCGTTGCCGCCTCCCATGACGAAGAGCAGCCGGGGGGCCTCCTCGGCCACGTCCCGCCGGAATCGGGCGAGCATCCCGCCGGCGGTGTCCCCATTGACCCCCTTGTTGACGATCGTATGGCCGGTCATCTCCGCAGCCAGGGAGACCCAGCAGTCTCTGCGGGGGACGCCGTAGCCGTAGGTGAGGCTGTCCCCCAGGCAGACGATCTTCATGCCCGCTTCAGGGCCAGGGCGGCCCGGACCTTGCCGGCGATGCCCTCGGCGGTGAGGCCGAAGGCGGCCAGCACCTCGGCCGCCTTGCCGGAGCGGCCGAACACGTCCTCCACGCCGTGGCGCACCACCGGCACCGGGCAGGTGCCGGAGAGATATTCCGCCACAGCGGAGCCCAGGCCGCCGACGATGCTGTGCTCTTCGGTGGTGACGATGGCGCCTGTCTCCCGGGCGGCCTGGAGCACCAGCTCCCCGTCCAGGGGCTTGACGGTGTGCATATCGATGACCCGGACGCTCACCCCCTCGCCGGAGAGGGCTTCGGCGGCCTTCATGGCCTCCTGGACCATGAGCCCCACGGCGATCACGGTGACGTCGCTCCCCTGCCGGAGAGTGACCCCCTTGCCCAGCTGGAAGGAGTAGCCGGGCAGGTCGTCGGTGAGGCCCTCCACGGCGGAGCGGCCCAGGCGCAGGTAGGCGGGGCCTTCGTAGTCCACCAGGGCCCGGACGGCGGCCCGCATCTCGTTGCCGTCGCAGGGGCAGCAGACCACCATGCCGGGGATGGCCCGCATGATGGCGAGATCCTCACAGCACTGGTGGGTGGCGCCGTCCTCTCCCACGGACAGCCCGCCGTGGGAGCCCACCACCTTCACGTTGAGGTGGGGATAGGCGATGGAGTTGCGCACCTGCTCGAAGGCCCGCCCGGTGGCGAACATGGCGAAGCTGTTGGCGAAGGGCTTCTTCCCACAGGCGGCCAGTCCGGCGGCCACGCCCATCATGTTGGCCTCGGCGATGCCCATATTGAAGAACCGGTCGGGATAGGCCTTGGCGAAGCCCTTGGTCATGGTGGAGCCGGAGAGATCGGCGTCCAGGACCACCAGCTCCGGATGGTCGGCGCCCAGGGCGACGAGAGCGTCGCCATAGGCGGCGCGGGTGGCGATCTTCTCTCCCATGTCACATCTCCTCCATTTCCGCCAGACGGGCCTCCAGCTCCGCCATGGCCTGCTCATACTGCTCCTTGTTGGGGGCCTTGCCGTGCCAGCCGGGGTCGCCCTCCATGAAGGAGACTCCCTTGCCCTTGACGGTGTGGGCCAGGATGACGGTGGGCTTGTCCTTGCAGCGCTCCGCCAGGACGAGGGCCGCTTCGATGGCGGCATAGTCGTGGCCGTCGATCTGGAGCACGTTCCAGCCGAAGGCGGCGAATTTCCGGTCCAGAGGCTCGGAGGGCATGACATCGGCGGTCCGCCCGTCGATCTGGAGGCCGTTGACGTCCACGATGGCGCACAGGTCGTCCAGGTGGTACTTGGCCGCGGCCATGGCCGCCTCCCAGACCTGCCCCTCTTCGATCTCGCCGTCGCCCAAGACGGCGTAGACCCGATAGTCCGCCCCGTCCAGCTTGCTGGAGAGCGCCATGCCCACGGCGGCGGAGATCCCCTGGCCCAGAGAGCCCGTGGACATATCCACCCCGGGGACGCTGTTCATATCCGGGTGACCGGAATAGTGGCTGTGGATCGAGCGGAAGAGCTTGCAGTCCTCCACCGGGAAATAGCCGCGGAGGGCCAGGAGGGCGTAGAGGGCGGGGGTGCAGTGCCCCTTGGAGAGCACGAGCCGGTCCCGGCCGGGCAGCCGGGGATCCTTGGGATCGATACGCATGTGCTGGAAATACAGGGTGGTCAGGATATCCATGACCGATAGTGAGCCGCCGATATGTCCGGAGGCAGCGGTGTAGACCATATCCAGGGCCAGTATCCGGGCCCGCTGAGCGGTGAGCGCCAGCTGGCGGAGGCGGGGCTGTTCCATTGTGATCATCCTTTCCTGCGCGGGTCTTGAACTGGTCTTAGTATAATCCAAGGGAGGGGAGGGCGCAAGAGGAATTATGATCGTTTTCTTTACTTCCACTTGCGTTTTGGACCAAAATGCGCTATGATACTTTTTAAGAAAACCGCCGGGATTTCATACGGCGGACAGGAGGCTTTCGCATTGTTCAATCAAAGGCAACTGGAGATCATCGATCTCCTGCAGACGGAGGACAAGGTCAGCGTCAGCGAGCTCACCCAGCGCTTCGGCGTGTCTCTGGTCACTGTGCGGCAGGACCTGAAAAAACTGGAGGACCAGGGGGTCCTCAAGCGGACCCACGGCGGTGCGGTCCCCGTGGATAACGGATATGATACCTCCACACGGATGTGGAACAATTACGAGCAGAAGCTGCAGATCGCCCAGCGAGCGGCCGCCATGGTGTCCGATGGTGAGACGATCATCGTGGAGACGGGCTCCACCTGCTCCCTCCTGGCCCGGGAGCTGGCCTCCAAGCGGGGGATCACAGTGATCACCAACTCGGTATTCCTCTGTAATTTCGTCCGCCGCAGCCCCTCTCTGGACGTGGTGCTGCTGGGCGGCTCTTTCCAGCACGACGCCGAGGCCAACGTGGGCCCGCTGACGAAGCTGGGACTGGCCCAGTTCTCGGTGGACAAGTGCTTCATCGGCGCGGACGCCATCAGCGAGGAGAAGGGCGTCTCCACTATCAATCTCTTCCGGGCCGAAGTGGCCCGGGCCATGGCCAAGTCGGCAAAGAAGATGATCGTGCTGGCCACCTCTGATAAGGTGGGCGCCAGTGCCGTGGCCTCCAGCTTCCCCCTGTCCGCCGTGCACACCGTCATCACGGATAAGGGCCTGAGCGCCGGCGGCCGGCAGCTCTTGGAAAAAGCAGGCGTGGAGGTCATCACGGTCTGAGCACATTTCTTTGGATGGTGATATGGGTTCATAAAAAGTTCATGTATCCTTCAAGGACTGTCCATCTACAGAGGAGAGGGGTATGGTATAGTAAGGGCGTGGACAGGAAAGCAAGACCAACTTCATCATCTCCAAACCTCCTCTCTCTTTCTTCTCAACGACTAAACAGGCAGAAGGGCCCCGCCACGGGACATGGCGGGGCCCCTTTGTGTCCTGCGCGGAGATATCCAGGGAGAGGCCCAAGTTCATAAAAAGTTCACGCATCCTTCAAGGACTGTCCATCTACAGAAGAGGCGGGTATGGTATAGTAAGGGCGTGGACAGGAAAGCAAGACCAACTTCATCATCTCCAAACCTCCTCTCTCTTTCTCTCAACGACTAAACAGGCAGAAGGGCCCCGCCACGGGACATGGCGGGGCCCTTTTGTGTCCTGCGCGGAGATATCCAGGGAGAGGCCCGGATTCATAGAAAGTTCACGCATCCTTCAAGGACTGTCCATCCACGGATGGGATGGGTATGGTATAGTAAGGGCGTGGACAGGAAAGCAAGACCAAACTTCATCTCTCCGATCTCCTCTCTCTTTCTTGATCAAAACACCGATCGACCGAAAGGGCCCTGCCGTGTCAGGCGGCAGGGCCCTTTCGCTGCGTTTGGAGAGGCCGGAGCATCATCAGGAAGGCCCTGCACGGCAGATGCCGTACAGGGCCTTCTCGGTGTTCGATATCGTGGATAGGAGGTTCAAGACAGCAGGAGCTTGTCATCGGCCTCGTCGGAGCCGCTGGCCCGGCTGAACAGGGCCAGGAGCTGCTCCACGGTGAGCTTCTTCTTCTCCTCGCCGGAGACGTCCACCACGATCCTGCCGTCATACATCATGATGAGCCGGTTGCCGTGGGCGATGGCGTCACGCATGTTGTGGGTGATCATCAGGGTGGTGAGATGGTCCTGCTGGACGATCTTCTCAGTGGTAGAGAGCACCTTGGCGGCAGTCTTGGGGTCCAGGGCGGCCGTATGCTCGTCCAGGAGGAGGAGCTTGGGCTTTTTCAGCGTGGCCATGAGCAGGGTCAGGGCCTGCCGCTGTCCGCCGGAGAGGAGGCCCACCTTGGTGGTCAGACGGTCCTCAAGGTCCAGATCCAGGATCTTCAGGAGCTCCCGGTACTGCTCCCGCTCAGCCTTGGTGATGCCCGGGCGAAGGGAGCGGGGCTGCCCACGGCGGGCCGCCAGAGCCAAGTTCTCCTCGATCTGCATGGTGGCCGCCGTGCCCATCATGGGATCCTGGAAGACCCGGCCGATGAGGGCGGCACGCTTGTGCTCGGGGAGGCGGGTCACATCCTGCCCGCCGATAGAGATGGTGCCGCTGTCGGCGGGGTAGACGCCGGCCACCAGGTTGAGCAGCGTGGACTTACCGGCGCCGTTGCCGCCGATGACGGTGGCGAAGTCCCCCTCCTCCAGAGTGAGGGACACCCCCTTCAGAGCCACCTTCTCATTGATGGTCCCGGTGTTGAAGGTCTTGCGGAGATCTTTGACCTCAAGCATGGCGGCCGGCCTCCTTTTTCGCGGACTTGCTGAAATAGCGGCCCTTCCAGTAGGGAACAGCCAGGAACACGGCCACCACCAGAGCGGTGAGGAGCTTCAGGTCGTTGGTGTCCAGGCCCAGGCGCAGGACGAACTGGATGACCACATAATAGATGATGGCGCCGATGACGGCGGAGAGGAGCTTGAGGGCAAAGTTGTGGAACAGCTTGGAGAAGATGACCTCGCCGATGATGACGGCGGCCAGGCCGATGACGATGGCGCCGCGGCCCATGTCGATGGTGGAGCTGCCCTGGTACTGGGCCAGGAGGGCGCCCGAGAGGGCCACCAGGCCGTTGGAGACCATCAGGCCCAGGACAGTGGTGAAGTTGGTGTTGATGCCCTGGGCCCGGGCCATGTTGGGGTTGGCGCCGGTGGCCCGGAGGGCGGAGCCCAGCTCCCGGCCGAAGAACCAGTAGAGCACCGCGATGAGCGCCGCCGTGATCACTGCGAGCAGCAGGATGGGGTTATTGAGGGCCACGTCCCGGATATAGCGGGAGGAGACCAGCAGGTCGAAGTCGTTGACGCTCACCGCCAGGCTGGCCTTGGTCCCCGCGTCCGTGCCGAAGCCCATGATGCGCAGATTGATCGAGTAGAGGGCCAGTTGGGTCAGGATACCGGAGAGGATGGCCGGGATCCCACACAGGGTGTGGAAAAGTCCCGTCACCAGTCCGGCCAGCATACCGGCCAGGATCGCGCAGAGCACTGCGATCCAGATGTTGCAGCCGTTGACAGTCAACAGCACACAGACCGCGCCGCCGGTGGCCAGAGAGCCGTCTACCGTCAGATCGGCCACGTCCAGGATGCGGAAGGTGATATAGACGCCGATGGCCATGATGCCCCAGATCAGGCCCTGGCCCACCGCGCCCGGCATAGCGCGCAGCAGCGCCGTCAGGAAGTCCATGGTTCATTCCTCCAAAAGTTTATGATCGTCACATAGTATAGCAAAAGGAGGCGGGAAAGGGAAGCCCCTTTCCCGCCCGGATCGCGGAAGACCTGCCGGCGGGGAGAAGAGGACCGGCGCGGCAGGGAGAGCACGGAGGAGAGCGACGCCTCAGGCGATGGGCTCGTAGTCCTCGGGAGGCGTGATGCCCAGGGCCTCGCAGTTGTCGGCGTTGTAGAGCTTGGTGAGGGTGGTATCGTACTCGATGGCCATCTCGGACACGTCCTCCTCACCGGTGAGGATGCGCACGGCCATCTGGCCGGTGATCTGGCCCAGCTCGTAGTAGTCGATGGACAGCGTGGCCACGCCGCAGCCGGAGCAGATGCCGGACTCGCCCGCCACTACGGGCACCCCGGCGGGGATGACCACGTTGGCGATGGTCTCGGTGTTGTTGGCGGCGGTGTTGTCGGTGGGGACGTAGATGACGTCGGAGTTATCACAGGCGGTCTGGGTCACAGAGGCCAGATCGTTGACGTCGGTGAAGGCATACGCGGCGCAGGTGTAGCCCATCTCCTCCAGATAGCCCTGGATAGTCTCCACCTGGAAGATGGAGTTGGGCTCGGCGGAGCAGTAGAGAAGGCCCACGTTGGGATGGCTGTCCACGGGGAAGAGCTCCTGGAGCAGCTCCGCCTGCTGGTCCAGGGGGGCCAGGTCGGAGGTACCGGAGATATTGCCGCCCAAGACGCCGTCCTCCGTGCTGTCCAGGTTCAGGGCCACGCCGTAGTTGGTGATGGCGGTGCCCAGGATGGGCACGGTGTCGGTGGCGGAGGCTGCGGCGGTGAGGGAGGCGGTGGCATTGGCCAGGATCAGGTCCACGTCCTCGGACAGGAAGCCGTCGATGATGGTGATGCAGTTGTTGGAGTCGCCGCCGGCGTTGCCCTCGCTGAACTCCACCTGGTCGCCCAGCTCCTCGGTGAGGGCGTCTTTGAAGCCCTGAGTGGCGGCGTCCAGCGCGTCGTGGGGGGCCAGCTGGCAGATGCCCACCAGATAGGTCTCGCCGGCAGTGCCGGTCTCCTGGGCAGGAGCGCTGCCAGAGGGGGCGGGGGACTCGCTGGAGCCGCTGGTCCCGCCGGAGCAGGCGGCCAGGGACAGGGTCATGGCCGCGGCGGCCAGAAGGGCGCAGGTCTTTGACAGTTTCTTCATCTTTTCCGATCCTCCTAGTGATACCATGCGCTTTAGCGCTTTTAGGTATTAAAGTATGGTAGATATTATAAACCTTTTTCTACAAATGTCAATGGGCATTTCCCTGTTTTTCCGAAAGTTTTCAAAAGCCCGTCAAGTGGAGATAGACTTTTCCGCGCCGTTATGGTATGATACACAGGATCTATGACTAGCATACGGGCGGGAGGCATGGCCTTGCGTACAGATATCATGGGGGTGGGTTTCGACGATCTGACCCTGGACGAGGCGGCGGAAAAAGGCGCCGCGCTGCTGAGAGAAGAGGGGTTCCACTATGTGGTGACCCCCAATCCGGAGATCGTGGACCGGGCCCGCCGGGAGGAGCCCTTCCGGCAGGCGCTCAACGGGGCGGATCTGGTGCTGCCCGATGGGATCGGGATCGTCTATGCCGCCAGGCTCCTGGGGCGGCCCCTCCGGGGGCGCTGTCCCGGCATCGATCTCGCCGGGCGGCTCATGGCGCACATGGCGGAGAGCGGAGAGCGGCTCTACCTGCTGGGGGCCAAGCCGGGAGTGGCGGAGGCCGCGGCCCGGAACCTGGAGGAGAAGTATCCCGGCCTTACGATCTGCGGCACCCACGACGGCTATTTCAAGGAGGACGCTCCGGTAGTGGAGGACATCCGGGCCTCCGGGGCGGACGCGGTGTTCGTCTGCCTCGGGGCGCCCAAGCAGGAGTACTGGATGATCGAGCACGGCCCCGCCACCGGGGCGAAGCTCATGGCCGGTCTGGGCGGGAGCCTGGACGTGTTCGCCGGGGTGGCCCGCCGGGCCCCGGAGGCCTGGCAGAAGCTGGGACTTGAGTGGCTCTACCGGCTGCTCCGGGAGCCCCGGCGCATCGGGCGGATGGCCCGGCTGCCCCTTTTCCTGGTAGAGGCCGCCGCCGTACGCCTGAAAGGGGGTGGGGACCGTGGATAAGCAGGGGAGGCTCATCGTGCTGGAGGGCACGGACGGCTCCGGCAAGTCCACCCAGTTCCAGCTCTTGTGCCGCCGCCTGGAGGCGGCGGGGAAGCCCTTCCACCGCCTGGTGTTCCCCCAGTATCAGGAGCCCTCTTCCGCCCTGGTGCGGATGTATCTGGGCGGGGCCTTCGGCTCCCACCCGGAGGACGTGGGCCCTTACGCCGCCTCCACTTTCTACGCGGTGGACCGGTATGCCTCCATGAAGCGGGTATGGGGGGAGATCTACCGGGCGGGCGGGCTCGTCCTCTCCGACCGGTACACCACCTCCAACGCGGTCCATCAGACCGGGAAACTGCCCCCGGAGGAGTGGGAGACCTTCCTCCGCTGGCTGGCGGACTTTGAATACGACAAGCTGGGCCTGCCCCGGCCCGACTTGGTCCTCTATCTGGACATGCCCACGGAGCGGGCGGTGGAGCTCCTCCGCCGCCGGGAGAGGGAGACCCACAGCAAGGGGGACATCCACGAGGTGGACGAGGCCTATCTGGCCCAGTGCCGCCGGGCGGCCCACACTGCGGCGGCGCTGTGGGGCTGGGTCCGGATCTCCTGCGTCACACCGGAGGGGCAGGTCCGCCCGGAGGAGGACATCCATCGGGAGATCTGGGATCTGGTGAGCGAGCACCTGTGAGCGCATCCGCGCATCATTATGATATGGACTGGGAGGAAAGAAAATGGTATACGTTCTGCTGGGTGAGGGCTTCGAGGAGTCGGAAGCGATCGTCCCCGTGGACCTGCTGCGGCGGGCGGGGGCGGAGGTGGCCCTGGTGGGCCTGGGCGGGAGCCAGGTCCGGAGCAGCCACGGGATCGTGGTGCAGGCCGACGCCGGACTGGACCAGGTGGACCTGGAGACGATGGAGATGCTGGTGCTCCCCGGCGGTCTGGGCGGTGTGGACACCATCCTCAAGACCCCCGCCGCCCTGGAGCTGGTCCAGGAGGCCGGCGAGCGGGGCTGCTGGATCGGAGCCATCTGCGCCGCGCCCTCCATCCTGGCCCACATGGGCCTGCTGGACCGCCGGCACGCCGCCTGCAATCCCTGTGTGTGGGATGACATGGGTTCTGCCGCCGTGGACCGGCAGGCCCAGGTGGTGGCCGACGGGCGCATCATCACCGCCCAGGCGGCGGGGGCGGCTTTCCTCTTCGGCCTGAAGCTGGTGGAGGCCCTGAAGGGGCCGGAAGCGGCGGAAAAAGTGCGCGGTGGAGTCCTCTACCGCGGCTAAACGGGCGCTGCGGGCCCGGATCCGGGCGGCAGCGGACGCCCTCTCACCAGAGGAGCGGCGGGTGAGCGACGGCGCTCTCTTCCGGCGATTCCTGGCCCTGCCCCAGGTGGAGACGGCCGGGGCCATGCTCCTCTTCCGGGGCGTGGGCCGGGAGCCGGACACCCGCCTCCTGGTGGAGGCCCTCCTGGAGCGGGGCAAGACGGTGTGCCTGCCCCGGTGCCTGCCCCAGAGCGGGATGGAGGCCCGGGCGGTCCGCGGCCCGGAGGACCTGGCGCCCGGGCGCTGGGACATCCCGGAGCCGGGGGAGGCCTGTCCGCTCCTCCCGCGGGAGATGCTGGACCTGATCCTGGTCCCCGCCCTGTGCTATGACCGGCTCTGCCGCCGCCTGGGCCAGGGGGGCGGCTACTACGACCGGTATCTGGCGGGCTATGGGGGAGCGACGGTGGGGCTCTGCCGGGAGGGGCTGCTCCAGGAGGCGGTGCCCGTGGAGGCCCACGACCGGCCGGTGGACTGCGTGCTCACCGAGCGGGAGACCATCCTCCGTCCCGGCGGCTCCGCCTGCGGGGGGAAAGGCATGGGCGGGGCCTGACGGCCCCGCCCATGTCCGGAGGGATACGAGGGGTCTGATCGCCGCCTGCCGGACGCCCCGGCAGTTCTGCGCAAGGGGCGTTAAGTAGGCCTGTTCCCAGGTCCCTCAGCAGCAGGAGTCACAGCCGCAGTTGTTGCAGCCGCAGTTGTTATTGCCGCAGCCACAGCCGTTGCAGCCGCAGCTGTTGGCGGAGCTGATGCCCCAGCCGCCGCAGCAGCAGCACAGCAGGATGATGATGAGGATGATCCAGCAGCAGCTACCATTGTTACCGAACATGAGAAACAACACCTCGCTTTATGATTTGGAGCGCCCGCCGGGGGAGGCCCTGGGGGCTGCCCTCCAACTGGCCTATTCTATGTGGAAGGCGCGGGGCTGGTTCCGCCCCGGAGCAGATCTTCACCGATGGGGCCCTACTTGAGCGATATTAAGGAGAAACTGCCATGGCACAGGAAGAAAGACGGACCTCCGGAAGGAGACAGACCGGACGGAGGGCCCAGAGGACTGAGCGGGCGCCGGAACAGCCCAGGAAAAGGAAGAAGCAGCGGGGAGCGGCGGGCGTGCTCCTCTATCTCGTCTTCGTGATCGGGGTGTCCGCCCTGCTGGCCGCTGTGGGCTGGGTGGCGGCCAACGACGTGCTGGCCCTGAACAAAGGGGAGCACTCGGCGATCATCACCCTGTCCGAGGACCTCTTCACCGAGGAGGAGATCACGGTGGAGGAGGAGACGGAGACGGGGAAGCAGACCACGACCGAGACCGTGCTGAAGGCGGATGTGGGGGCAGTGGCCGACATCCTCAGGGAGAACGGGATCATCGAGTTCAAGCCGGTGTTCCTGCTGTACTCCGCCTTCTCCAACGCCGATGAGAAGATGACGCCGGGCACCTACCAGCTGGACACGGACATGGACTACCGGGCCATCGTCACCAACCTGGGCTCCAATTCGGCCAGCCGCCAGCAGGTGACCGTCACCATCCCCGAGGGATTCACGGTGCAGCAGATCTTCGAGCGGCTGGAGGAGTACGGGGTCTCTACGGTGGAGCGTCTCAACGATATGGCGGCCACCCACGACTACGCCTTCTCCTTCCTGCAGGAGATCCCTCTGGGGGACCCGGATCGGCTGGAGGGCTATCTCTTCCCCGACACCTATGACTTCTATATGGGCGAGGACCCCAGGACGGTCATCAACAAGATGCTGGTGAACTTCGACCGCAGATACACCGACGAGATGCGGGCGGAGACCACCGAGATGGGCTATACGGTCCGGGACATCGTGATCATCGCCTCCATGATCGAGCGGGAGACCGACGGCACCGACCGGGCCACCATCGCTTCTGTCATCTACAACCGCCTGAACAACACCAGCGCGGAGACGGTGGGCACCCTGGGCGTGGACGCCACCCTGGTATACGCCCTGGGCCGCCCCATCACCCAGGCCGACTATACGGCGGATACGCCCTATAACACCTATACCAACAAGGGGCTCCCCCCGGGACCCATCTCCAATCCGGGCATGGAGTCCATCAACGCGGCCATGGAGCCGGCGGATACCAACTACTATTACTATGCCCTGGGCAGCGACGGCAAGCACCAGTTCTTCCGCACCCTGGCGGAACAGCAGGCCTTCATCGCCCAACAGCGGGGAGAGTAAGGACACGGCGGCGGCCGCCTTCGGGCGGCCGCCCTTTTTGAGACAGGAGGATCTGTAGATGAGTATCGAGCTTCTCGCCCCTGCGGGGGACATGGAGCGGCTGCGGATGGCGGTGGCCTACGGGGCGGACGCGGTGTACCTGGCGGGCAGCGACTTCGGCATGCGGGCCTTCGCGGGGAACTTCGACCGGGAAGAGCTGGCGGAGGCGGTGGAGCTGTGCCATCACAACGGGGTGCAGGTCCATGTGACCTGCAACACCATGCCCCGCTGCGAAGAGGTGGAGCGCCTCCCCGACTGGCTGGGGTACCTGGACGCCGCAGGGGTGGACGCGGCGATCGTGGCCGATCTGGGGGTGTTCCGGCTGGCCCAGCGCTATGCGCCCCGGCTCAAGCTCCATGTGTCCACCCAGGCGGGAGTCACCAACCACGAGGTGGCCCGGGCCTGGCATGAGCTGGGGGCCAGCCGGGTGATCCTGGCCCGGGAGCTCTCCCTGGATGAGATCCGGGAGATCCGGGCCAAGACCCCCAGGGACCTGGAGATCGAGGCCTTCGTCCACGGGGCCATGTGTGTGAGCTATTCGGGCCGGTGCCTCCTCTCCAACTATATGACCGGCCGGGATGCCCAGCGGGGCGCCTGCGCCCAGCCGTGCCGGTACAAGTACGCCCTGGTGGAGGAGAAGCGGCCCGGGGAGTACTTCCCCGTGTTCGAAGAGGCGGGGGAGACCTACATCATGAACTCCCGAGACATGTGCATGATCGGGCACATCCCTGAGCTGCTGGAGGCGGGACTGGACTCCCTGAAGATCGAGGGGCGGGCAAAGTCGGCTTACTACGCCGCCGTGGTCACCGGAGCCTACCGCCATGCTGTGGACGCGGCCCTGGCGGGGGAGCCCCTGGACCCGGTATGGGCCGCCGAGGTGGACAAGGTCTCCCACCGGCCCTGGTCCACCGGCTTCTACTACGGCCAGCCCGGCCAGTACACCGGCGACGCCCGGTACATCCGGGACTTCCAGGTCTGCGCCGTGGTGGTCTCCTGCGACGGGGCGGGAGAGGCCGTCCTCTCCCTGCGCAACAAGTTCTCCGCCGGCGACGAGGTGGAGCTGATAGGGCCGGGGCTCCGTCCGGTGCGCTTCACCGCGCCCAGGATGGAGGATATGGACGGCTACCCGCTGGACCAGCCCAAAAAGCCGGAGATGACGTTCCGTATGCGCCTCCCCATCCCTGTCAAGCCCCTCTCCATCCTGCGGCGGCAGGTGGACCTGAGCCCCCGGGGCAGCCGATCAGAATAGGATGTCATACAAATTAGACAAAAATATAGCTGTACTTCCCCGGGAAATATGTTATAATGTGTGGAGTATCGAGGGGAAGGGGGAAAGCGCCATATGAGACGGCTCTTGCTGCGGCCCTCCCTGCTGGAGTTCTGCCGCGCCCACCTGCTCCTCACCGCGCTGGGGGATGTGGCCGCCTTGGTCATCGGTGTGCTGAGCGCGCTGACCGGAACGGGGAAAGGCATTCTGGAGTCCCTGCCCGCCCAGGGAGCCGGTCCCTCGGGGAGCGGCCTCCTCATCACGGCGGCTATGGCCCTGTGCCTGCTGGCGTACCTGCCGGCGGGGCGGCTCTCCCGCCAGAAGGGCGGCTGGCCCAGGCCGGATGTCGCCGATGCGGTGGTGCTCCTGCTGCTGCCTGCCCTGGCCTTCTGGCTCCTGCTGGCTATCCCCATGGCGCTGCTCCACAATGTGGGCTTCCAGATCGCGGCGATCCTCCTCAATGCGCCCGCCTACGGGCTCTTCGTCTTCCTCGCCGGCCTCTTGGATCTCCAGGGGGCTCTGTGGGGCTGGCTGGGCTATGTAGGCGCCATGGCGGCGGGCCTGCTGCCCCCGCTCCTCTTCCTCACCGGGAGCTATCTCCCCATCCGGGACCTGGACGGCGCGGAGGAGAGCATCGAGGAATACATCGAAAAACAATAAATATATATTGACTATCAGCAAAGCATATGGTATCATCTCTGTGCGAAGAGGTGATAGCATATGCTTTGCTGCGCTCTTGTGAAAAAGCGTTTCCTCGGCTTTGCTGTGGGCCACCTGGCTGCCTCCCTGCTGGGGTTCCTGGTCTACTGGGGGTTTGGAGCCCTCGTGAGCGGCGGGGAAGAGAAAATGTGGTCCCTGACAGGGATGATGATGCTGCTCTATGTCCCCGCCGGAGCGGTGAAAGCCCGGCTGGGCGGGTGGGCCCGGCCGGGCTTTCGGGAGGGAGCGCTGGCGGTGCTGCTGCCCGCGCTGTGCGCCTGGGCCTGGGCCTACGGCGGCTGGGGGATGATCATGACGGGGATAGGCAGGGAGGTGGATGCCGCCATGGCCTCGGTTTCCGTGGTGGGCTTCTACCTGCTGCTCTCCTCTGTGCTGCTGGCCAGCCCCTCCTTCTGCATGATGCTGACGATCTTCATCTTCATCGTGGAGCACCCGGAGCGCGACTATCTGCTCTGGTACGGCGGCATCTTCCTGGCGGGGCTTCTTCCGCCGCTGCTCTTTTTCCTGGGGTCCCTGCTGGGGGCGAAGTCCCCGGCGGAGGGAGAGACGAAAGGAGGGGAGGGGCCATGTCCGGCAGGGCCGCAGTGAAACGGCGCTTCCTGGGCTTCGCCGGGGGGCACCTGGTCCTCTCTGTCCTGGGCCATATGGCCGCCGTGCTGCTCCTCATCGTCGCCACAGGGGTGATGTGGGCACTGGCGGCAGGACTGATGCTCCTCTATGTGCCGGTGGGCGCGCTGGCGGCCCGGGCGGGGAAGTGGCCCCTGCCCGGGCCGCGGGAGGGCGCGCTGGCGGTGCTGTTGCCCGCCCTGTGCGCCTGGGTCTGGGCCTTCGGAGGCTGGGCGCTCCTGACGGCGGGCCTGGACCCCCTGAGCGTCGTGAGCGCGTATCTGCTGCTCTCCACCGCCCTGCTGGCCAGCCCCTCCTTCTATATGATGCTGGCCATCCTGACCGATGTCCCAGGGGGGATGGGGGACTGGGCGCTCTTGTGGTACGGCGGGATGTTCCTGGCAGGTCTGCTGCCGCCGCTGCTCTTCTTCCTGGGGTCCCTCCTGGGGGCGCGGCGGCACACACCGGAAAAAGAGGACGAGAAAGGGGGAGAGATGCTGTGTTGAACACAGTGATGTGGCTGCTCTTCAGCGTCCTGGCCTGCCTGCTGGCCACCGCAGACCTGGGGCGGGCGCTTTTGAGAAAGGAGAGAGGGTGGACCTTCCTGCTGTTCGGGAGCCTCGCCAGCGTAGGGGCGGCGGCTCTTGCGGGATACCGCATGGCGCTGGACTGGGTGCAGAAGGAGGACTGGTCGGCCCTGATGGACGTGCTGCCCCCCCTGGCGCTCTTTTCGACTGGGACGCTCTGCCTGGTACTGGTGCTGGATCTGGCCGCCCTCCTCCTTCACAGCGGCCGGGAAAGAGAAAAAACCAGTTGACATTGCCCCCAAACGTGATAGAATATAACAGCTAAAGAGGCGATGACGAAGCCAAGCGGACCGCGCCGCGACAAGCGAGAGGGGATGGTGAGAGCCCTCCGCGATACGGGCCCGCACGCCACTTCACCAGCCGCCCGGGAGGACCGGGCCGGGACATCCCCGTTACAGGATGGAATGAGACGCGCTTTTTCTACGAAGCGCAATCAGGGTGGTACCGTGGAAGCATTTCCGCCCCTGGCCTTGGCCGGGGGCGGTCTTTGTTTTTCCGGGCCGCCGCCCCCCGAAGAGACAAGAAAGAATAAAGATATGGAGGTCTTTCCCATGCCCACTCAAAAGTTCGGACTCAACCAGCTCCGGGAGATGTTCCTCAGCTTCTTTGAGACCAAAGAGCATCTCCGCCTGCCCAGCTTCTCTCTGATCCCCCAGAACGACGCCTCTCTGCTGCTGATCAACAGCGGCATGGCGCCCATGAAGCCCTGGTTCACCGGGGAGCAGGAGCCCCCCCGCCACCGGGTGACCACCTGCCAGAAGTGCATCCGCACTGGCGACATCGAGAACATCGGCCACACCGCCCGCCACGGCACCTATTTCGAGATGCTGGGCAACTTCTCCTTCGGCGACTACTTCAAGAAGGAGGCCATCCACTGGGCCTGGGAGTTCCTGACCTCTCCCGAGTGGGTGGGCCTGGACCCGGACCGGCTCTACCCCTCCGTGTTCGCCGGCAACGAGACCACCCCCGCCGATGACGAGGCCTTCCGCATCTGGAACGAGGAGATCGGCATCCCCGCCGGGCGGATCTTCAAGTTCGGCAAGGAGGACAACTTCTGGGAGCACGGCTCCGGCCCCTGCGGCCCCTGCTCGGAGATCTACTACGACCGGGGCGAGAAGTACGGCTGCGGCAAGCCCGGCTGCACCGTGGGCTGCGACTGCGACCGGTATATCGAGGTCTGGAACGTGGTGTTCTCTCAGTTCGACAACGACGGCGAGGGACACTACACCGAGCTCAAGCAGAAGAACATCGACACCGGTATGGGCCTGGAACGTCTGGCCGTGGTGTGCCAGGACGTGGACTCCCTCTTCGACGTGGACACGGTGATGAACATCACCAACAAGGTCAGCGAGATCACCGGGGCCCACTACGGCGAGAGCCATGAGAAGGACGTGTCCCTCCGTGTCATCACTGACCACATCCGCTCCGCCACCTTTATGATCTGCGACGGCGTCCTCCCCTCCAACGAGGGCCGGGGCTATGTGCTCCGCCGCCTGCTCCGCCGGGCCGCCCGCCACGGCAAGCTGCTGGGCGTCAACGACCCCTTCCTCTACGAGGTGTGTGACACCGTCATCCACGAGAACGAGGGCCACTACCCCGAGCTGCGGGAGCGCCAGGACTATATCACCAAGGTCATCCGCACCGAGGAGGAGAACTTCGCCCGCACGATCGACGGCGGCATGAAGATCTTCGCCGACCTGCTGGCCGGCCACAAGGAGAAGGGGGAGACCGTCTTCTCCGGCGCGGATGCCTTCAAGCTCTACGACACCTACGGCTTCCCCATCGACCTCACCAAGGAGATGGTCCAGGAGCAGGGCCTGACCCTGGATGAGGAGAGCTTCCAGAAGCTGATGCAGGAGCAGAAGGAGCGGGCCCGGAAGGCCCGGGAGGCCCTGGGCGACCTGGGCTGGGCCGGCGTGGAGTTCGGCAAGGACGTGCCCGAGACCGTCTTCGTGGGCTACGACCACACCTCCATCGACGGCGCCAAGGTGGTGGCCCTGGTGGTGGAGAACGAGCAGGCCGAGGAGCTCATGCCCGGCGTGGAGGGCATCGTGGTCCTGGACCAGACCCCCTTCTACGCCGAGATGGGCGGCCAGGTGGCCGACCACGGCGCGATCGCCGTCTCCAACGGCGGGACCTTCCAGGTCACCGACGTGCAGAAGAACAAGGGCGGCAAGTATATGCACTACGGCAAGATGACCGGCGGCGTGCTCAAGCTGGGGGACACTGTGTCCGCCTCCATCGACGTGAAGCGCCGGAAGGCAGTCATGCGCGCCCACTCCGCCACCCACCTGCTGGACAAGGCCCTGCGCACCGTGCTGGGCGACCACGTGCAGCAGGCCGGCTCCCTGGTGGAGGAGGACCGCCTCCGCTTCGATTTCACCCACTTCTCCGCCATGACCGCTGAGGAGCTGGGCAAGGTAAGCGCCATGGTCAACGAGGCAGTGCTGGAGGGATACGACATCCACACCGACGTGCTGCCCATCGAAGAGGCCAAGAAGCGGGGCGCCATCGCCATCTTCGGCGAGAAATACGGCGATACTGTCCGGGTAGTGGATATGGGCAACGGCTATTCTGTGGAGTTCTGCGGCGGCACCCATCTGGACAACACTGCTAAAGTGGGCGTGTTCCACATCTCCAGCGAGTTCTCCGTGGCATCCGGCGTCCGCCGCATCGAGGCCACCACCGGCCTGGAGTCCCTGCGGGTGATGGACCGGAACCAGGAGGTCCTCTTCCAGGCGGCCGCCGCCCTGAAGGCCAAGCCCGGCGAGCTGAGGGAGAAAGCCGCGCAGAGTATGGAAGAGATCAAGGAGCTCCGCCACATGGTGGGCGCCTACAAAGCCCGGGAGGCCATCAGCCAGGCAGGCCAGTTCCTCATGGGGGCCAAGGACGTGGGCGGCCTGAAGGTGGTCACCGCCACCCTGGGCGACGTGGAGGCGGATACCCTGCGCAAGATGGGCGACTTCCTCCGGGACAAGGATGCCAGCGTGGCCGCCGTCCTCTCCAGCGTGAAGGATGGGAAGATCACCTTCCTGGCCGTCTGCGGCAAAGAGGCGGTAAAACGGGGGATCAAGGCCGGCGACCTCATCAAGCATGTCACCGCGATCTGCGGCGGCAAGGGCGGCGGCAAGCCCGACTCGGCCATGGGCGGCGGCTCCGACGTGCTCAAGCTGGACGACGCCCTGGCCTCGGTGGACGACTTCGTCCACGGCAAGCTGGGGGAGTGAGCCATGCTGCCCAAGGATCCCAACATCCTCCTGAGCGTGGTCAACACCAAGCTGCGGGACGAGTTCTCCAGCCTGGAGGACCTCTGTGCCGCTCTGGATGAGGACCAGGAGGCCGTCTGCCGGGCCCTGGCCGCCCTGTCCTACCGCTATGACAGGGAGCAGAACCGATTCATCGCCGTCTGACCCACGGCGGAAAGGAGCGCTGTAACGTGAAGATCGACTTTGACGCCATGCAGGAGACCGTCATCCCCCATATGCGCGGCGGGGAGAAAGAGGTGGCCGCCCGGATGTACACCGACGAGCTGGGCAAGATCATGCTGGGCCGCCTGATCCCCGGGGCCTCCATCGGGATGCACACCCACGAGACCAGCAGCGAGATCATCTATGTCCTCTCCGGCGCGGGGAAGGTGCTCTATGATGACGGGACAGAGACCGTTGGGGCGGGGAGCTGCCACTACTGCCCCAAGGGGCACGCCCACAGCCTGATCAACGACGGGACCGAGCCGCTGGAGTTCTTCGCGGTGGTCCCGGAACAGTAAGCGTACCATCCCAATAAAGACGAAGGAGGGAAAAGATATGTCCGATAGGATCGAGCGGGATCCCGACTGCCTGTTCTGTAAGATCGCGGCGGGGGAGATCCCCTCCAAGAAGGTGTATGAAGACGACCAGGTCTATGCCTTCTACGACATCGATCCCCAGGCGCCCACCCACTTCCTGGTGATCCCCAAAGCCCACATCGGCTCCTGCGGGGAGATCACGGCGGAGAACGCCGCGGTGGTGGCCCACGCCTTCGAGGTCATCTCCAAGGTGACCAAGGAGCTGGGCATCACCGACTTCCGCGTGGTCTCCAACTGCGGCGAGCAGGCGGGGCAGTCCGTGCACCACCTGCACTTCCATGTGCTGGCAGGCCGGGACATGACCTGGCCTCCCGGCTGAGGCGCCACGAGATAAAGGGCTCCGGCCATCCGGCCGGAGCCCTTTATGTATGCGCTGCTGCGCTTTCACAGCCAGTCTTCCACCACTTCGGCCGCCGAGGCCGGCCCCACGGTGTTGCGGATGAGCCTGTCCAGCAGCCCGTCGATCCGGGCGATATCCACCGTGATGTCGGGGATGGACACGGTGTCGCCCCCCTCCTCCACGATCTTCACACCATAGCTCTCACAGGAGAAGCGGTGCTCCGCCGCCATCTCGCCGATCAGGATATAGTAGTTGAACTTGTGTCCTGTCCCATCCTCTCCGGCGGCGGTCCTGGTGTCCACATACAGCTCTCTCATAGGTCGATCCTCCTCTGCCTTCTTGTCCATAGTATAATCTATATTTACAAAAATGGAAAGAAAAGGATTTCGCAAAAGTCCGCAGGAATCCCGAAGATCCGAAGGGCGTCCTGGCGTACCGAGGGGGACCGTGGGGAAATGGGTAGAACCGTGCTGTGCCTTTTTGGAAAGATCTTGCGCTTGCCGCCGGGAAGCGCTCTCTGCTATGCTGGGGAGAGAGGGGGGACGGGGATGCTCCATACGCTGACCTACTATCTGATGACCCGGGGGCTCTGGCTGACCTACGCCTACCTGGCCTCCGCCATCCTCCTGCTCCTGGCGGGCGGTGGGGGAGAGGCGGCCTGGTACGCGGCCTATCTGGAGTCTATGGCCCAGGTACTGCTGGGGACCGCTCTGATCGGGCCCATATTGCTGGAGGAGCTGCTTCGAAGGGCGTGAGGGCCCCTGTCTTGCTTTCCAGGCGCGGTGTGCTATAATGGTAGGACGAATACATAAGGAGGAAACGGTCCTATGAACATCGTCTTACTAGAGTCGCTGGGCGTGTCGGAGGAGACCCTCGCCGCCTGCGTCCGCCCGCTGCTGGAGGCGGGGCACAGCTTCCAGGCCTACGAGCGGGACACCGATCCCCAGGTGCAGATCCAGCGGGCCAAGGATGCGGATGTCCTCATGATCGCCAATATGCCCCTGCGGGGGGAGGTCATCTCCGCCTGCCCCAAGCTGAAGTTCATCGATGTGGCCTTCACCGGGGTGGACCATGTGGACCTGGAGGCGGCCCGGGCCAGGGGGATCCGGGTGTCCAACGCGGCGGGCTACTCTACCCAGGCGGTGGCGGAGCTGGCCGTGTGCATGATGCTCTCCCTGCTGCGCAACGTGCCCCAGGTAGAGGCGCGCTGCCGGGCGGGGCAGACCAAGGACGGCCTGGTAGGCTGCGAGCTGGGCAGCCGCACCGTGGGCATCGTGGGCGTGGGCGCCATCGGCAGGCGCACCGCCGCCCTCTGTCACGCCTTCGGCGCCCAGATCCTGGGCTACAAGCGCCATGTGCGGGGGGATGAGCCGGACTATATCCGCTTCGTGTCCCTGGACGAGCTGCTGGCGCAGTCGGACATCGTGTCCCTCCACTGCCCCCTCAACGACGAGTCCCGGGGGCTCATGGGCCGGGAGAACCTATCCAGGATGAAGAAGGGGGCCCTCCTCATCAACACCGCCCGGGGCCCCGTGGTGGACGCGCAGGCCCTGGCGGACGCCCTGGAGAGCGGGGCCCTGGGGGGCGCGGGCATCGACGTGTTCGAGACGGAGCCCCCGCTGGACCCCGCCCACCCGCTGCTCCGTGCCCCGAACACCATCGTCACCCCCCATGTGGCTTTCGCCTCGGCGGAGTCCATGGAGGCCCGGTGCAAGATCGTGTTCGACAACATCCACAAGTGGATGGAGGGCGATCAGGCCAACGTGATACTCTGATATGAGCATCTGATAGAAACAAGGACGTGCCGCACCGCGGCACGTCCTTATCAGACTGTCGAAAAAGAGGGAGCACACTGGAGAAGCAGCGGGGGGATAGTGTGAAAGGGGGGCGGTGAGCCCCCACTTTCGCGTGCAGTCGAGAACATTTTGACATAAGTCAAAATGTCAAGCAGCGTGTCTAAAAAGTCTAAATGGACTTTTTGGACACGCTGACAAGGACGTGCCGCACCGCGGCACGTCCTTGTTTTATAGGTCTGAATAGAACAGATACTGCTGGACGATCCCCAGATGGCCCTGGTAGCGGTCGAAGGGGAACCCTTGGGGGTAGTGGGCGGAGAGGACCTGCCGGATATGGGTGTCCACCGGGAAGAAGTCGGTGCGGTGGAGACCGAAGAGACAGATACAGTCGGCGACCTTTCTCCCGATGCCGTGGAAGCCCATGAGCAGGGCCTCCGCCTCCTGGTCGTCGGCGGCGGAGAGGGCCTCTTCCAGCCGGCCGAGCCCGCCGCCGGAGAGAGCTTCCACCAGCCGGGCCAGGTAGCCGGCCCGGTAGCCCAGCCCCATGGCCCGGAAGCCGGCCTCCGAGGCGGCGGTCAGCTCATCCGGACGGGGGAAGGCCCGAAAGGCCCCGGTGGGGCGGCCGTAGGCGGCCCGGACGGCGGCCACGCTCCGGGTGATCCGGGCGATGTTGTTGTTCTGGGAGATGAGGAAGCACACCATCACCTCCCACAGGTCCTGCCGGAGGATGCGGATCCCCCGGCCCCGCTCCGCCGCCCGGGAGAGGCAGGGGTCCGCCGGGTCGATCGAGGCCAGGATGGCGGCGTAGTCGGTGTCCAGGTCGAGATAGGCCCGCCAGGTGTCCTCCAGCTCTGCCTCCGAACAGGAGAGGAGGAGGCTGTCCCCCTCCTGCCGGGCGGTGACCAGCCGGTCCCGGTGGGGGATCCGCCAGCCTCCGTCCCCCACAGGCTCCCAGGTGAAGCACTGCCCCGAGCGGGCGATCTGGTCCAGGTCCAGGCAGGAGACCGGGAGGCGGACCATCAGCCCACCACCCGCAGCTCCTTGGAGGCGGCGTTGAGCACCTCGCAGCCGTCCTCGGTGACCAGCACCAGGTCCTCGATGCGCACGCCCAGCTTGCCGGGGAGGTAGATGCCCGGCTCCACCGAGAACACCATGCCCGGCCGGGCGATCACCTGGCAGGCGGAGGAGTTGTCCGGGGGCTCATGGCAGTCCAGGCCGCAGCCGTGGCCCAGCCGGTGGGTGAAGAAGGGGCCGTAGCCCGCGTCCTCGATGACCTTCCGGGCGGCCCGGTCGATGTCACACATGGGGATGCCCGGGCGGATCACGGCTTCGGCGGCCAGATTGGCGGCCTTCACCGTCTCATAGACCCTGCGGCCCTCGCCGCTCACCGAGCGGAAGAACACGGTGCGGGTCATGTCGCACCAGTAGCGCTGGATGGGGATGAAGATGTCCATGACCACCGAGTCCCCCTCCTGGATCACCGTGTCGTTGGGGGCGTGGTGGGGGTCGGCGCCGTTGGGGCCGAAGCACACCAGCTGCCCCTCGCTGGAGCGGTCCGCTCCGTGCTGGCGGAAGAGCTGCTCCACCAGGGCGGCCAGCTCGCTCTCCCGTGCGCCCTCTGCGACGGCGGCGATGGCGGCCTCCACCACCTGGTCGTTGATCCGGGAGGCGCGGCGCATGGCGGCGATCTCGGCGGCGTCCTTGCACATCCGGGCGTCGTCCACCGGCGCGGAGCCCAGTACGGGGAGCACGTCGGGGCGGAGCTCCAGGATGCGGATCAGGAACTTGCTCTGCCAGGACTTGTCGATCCCCAGCTTGCCGGGCCGCAGGGCGCCGGCCAGGGCGGCCACGGGGTCGTCGCTGTCGGTGTGGAGGACCATGGGCAGGCCCTCCTGGGGCTGGATGGCGAAGAGCTCGTTGGCGTAGAGGGCGCAGCAGCCGTCGCTGCGGATGTACAGGGCCAGCATCCGCTCCATGGGCTCCACATAGATGCCGGTGAGGTAGAAGACCGAGGCGGTGGAGGTGACTACGATCTGGTCCAGGCCCTGGGCCTCCATATTGGCGATGACCCGCGCGAGACGGGAGGTGTTCATGTCTATCAGCTCCTTTGTTCTCCTCGCCCCGCCGGAGAGGGCGGGGCAGCTACCGCCATTATAATGCGCCCCAACGAAAGGCGCAAGCCCGGGAGAGGATGAAAAGGGGCCCGCTTTGAAGAGCGGGCCCCGCAGACTGTCGAAAAAGAGGGACCAGGTCGGAGAAGCAACGGGGGGATAGTGTGAAAGGGGGTCTGGACTGCCGGGGGCAGTCCAGATGCCTTCGGGCGAAGCCACCTTAGACCAGGTGAGCCCCCACTTTCGCGTACAGTCAAGAACATTTTGACGCAAGTCAAAATGTCAGACAGCGTGTCGAAGAAGTCAAAGGACTTCTTCGACACGCT
>DWZK01000117.1 GCA_019117605.1 Candidatus Intestinimonas stercoravium
CCTTCGCCTTCAGTTTCCCGTGGACCAGGCCCACCCGCAGGTCGGGGAACACCTGCTCCCGTAGGGTCCGGGCATACCGGGTGACCGCCTTCAGGTCCCAGCCGCTCTCTGCCTCCCCGTTCTCCTCCACGGAGGGGCAGACGATATACACCTGCCGCCCCTCGGCCACCTGGGCGCGGACGAAGCCGTACATCCGCTGCCGCTTGGACTCCCCTACCAGGAAGGTCTTCACCGGCGTGCGGCCGGGGGGGAGCTCGTCGATCACCGAGATATCCAGGTCCCCGTAGATCATGAGGGCCAGGGTCCGGGGGATGGGGGTGGCGGACATGACCAGCACATGGGGCCGCAGGCCGTCCTCCAGTTCCCCCGCCTTGGCGGCCAGGGCCGCCCGCTGCTCCACGCCGAAGCGGTGCTGCTCATCGGCGATCGCCAGCCCCAGCCGCTGGAAGGCCACCCCCTCGGAGAGGAGGGCGTGGGTGCCCACCACGAACTGGAGGCCGCCGCTGCGCAGCTCCTCGTACACCTTTTTCTTCTCCGAGGCCCGCATGCTGCCGGTGAGGAGCCCCACCCGGATCCCCGCCGGGGCCAGCATCCCGTGCAGGCTCCGCCAGTGCTGCTCCGCCAGGATCTCGGTGGGGGCCATCATGGCGCACTGCCAGCCCGCCCGGCAGACCAGCCAGGCGCAGGCCGCCGCCACCGCCGTCTTGCCCGAGCCCACGTCCCCCTGTATCAGCCGGTTCATGGGCCGCCCGGAGGCCATATCCGCCGCCGCCTCATCGATCGCTTTCTTCTGCGCTCCGGTGAGGGCGAAGGGCAGCAGGGCCTGGAAGTCTCCGATCTCCCCCCGGATCGCGGGGCCCCGCCCGGCGCTCCGGCGGTGCCGCAGCAGGGCCAGTCCCAGGGAGAGGTAGAAGAGCTCCTCGAAGGCGAAGCGCCGCCGGGCCGCCTCCAGGGCCTCCGGCGTGGGGGGGAAGTGGATGTCCCGCCAGCAGCGCTCCAGCGGGGCGAGCCCGTGGGCGGCCAGGAGCTCTCCGGGCAGGCTCTCCTCCGGGGCGGGCAGGGCCTCCAGGGCCTGCTCCACCAGGGAGGCCAGCAGCGCGTTGGAGATCCCCGCCGTCAGCGGGTAGACCGGCACGATCCGCCCGGTGAGGTGGGGGCGGGCGGCGGGCTCGAACTGGGGGTTGGTCATCTGCCGGTGGTCCCCCACCAGGGCCACTTTGCCGTACAGGACGTACTCCTCCCCCCGGTGGAGGGCCTGCCGCAGGTAGCCCTGGTTGAAGAAGCTCACCAGCATGGCGGAGGCCCCGTCCACCACCTTCATCCGGGTCACGTCCAGCCCCCGGCGGATGTTCATCCGCCGGGGCTCTTCCGCCAGGAGGACGGGGATACACACCGGCTGATCCAGCGGGGCCTCCGCGATGGTGTAGGAGGCCCGCCTGTCCTCATATGCTCTGGGGAGATAGGCCGCCAGGTCCCCGGCGGTGCGGAGGCCCAGCTTGGCCAGGGCCTTGGCCCGGACCTCCCCCACTCCGGGAAAGTCGGTGAGGGGAGTGGTCACCTCCATGCCGCCGCCTCCTTCAGGAAGCTCTCCCGGTCGTAGAGGGCATTGAGCACCGGCAGCAGGGCGTTGGCGCTCATGTGGGCGGGCAGGTCCAGCCGCTGGAGCAGGGCCGCCCGGCGTGCGGAGGCGTCCGCCCCGCCGGAGAGCCCCAGGGCGAAGAGGTCCGCCTTGGTGATGGGGGGCCGCTCCTGTGCCGCCGCGGCCGTCCCCTCGCCCAGAAAGGTGGCCCCGGCACGCCGGAGGGCCTCCAGCAGCACCTGGGGGGACATGCCCTCCACCCCCAGCAGCCCCTCCTTCCCCGGGGCGCGCTTCCGCCGCTCCTTGCCCTGGATGTCGGGGATATAGGCGTGCTTCACCCCCGCCTTGGGCAGGCAGGAGCGGATACGGCTCCGGATGAGGAAGCCCGCCCCGTCCGAGTCGGTGAGCACCACGATCCCCCGTGTCTCCGCGAGCCGCCGGAGCAGCGCCATGAGCTCGTCGTTCTTGAAGATGCCGAAGCCGGATGTCTCCAGGATCACGGTGTCCACCACCTGGGACAGGGCGTTCTTGTCATAGCGCCCCTCCACCACGATGGCCTCCCGGATGCGGTACATGCGCTCTCCCCCCTTTCCATCTCATGCGATGCCCGTCTTGGGCGGCGTGTTGGCCAGCTTGAGCAGCAGCTCCACCAGCAGCTCCTCCCCGTCGCCGCCCGAGGACTTCATGGCCAGGTCGGTGCGGGCCGCCTCCAGCACCGCCGTCCGGCACCAGCGCAGGTCGAAGCGCCGGGCAGCGTCCATCAGCTTCTGGGCCGGATAGGACGAGCGCATCCCCCACAGCTCCACCAGATAGCCGCTCCCCTTCCGCCGCTCCAGGGCCAGCCGCGCGGAGTAGAGCTGCCGGAGCTGCCTGCCCAGCACCGAGAGGAGCTTGATGGGGGCCTCCCCCATGTGGAGGAGGTCGGACAGCACCGAGGCCGCCCGGTCGAAGTCCCCGGCCGCGATGGCGTCGGTGAGCTGGAAGACCACCGCGTCCAGCTGGGGCACCGCCACCGCGTCGATGTCCTCCCGGGCGATCGCCCTGTGCCTGGCATAGGCCCCGATCTTCCCGATCTCCGAGATGAGCCCTGTCATCAGGTCCCCGCAGAGGAAGATGAGGTACTTGGCCAGTTCGGTATCGATGTCGTGGTCCTGGGCCCGGAAGCGGCGGCGGATCCAGTCCACCAGGTCCCCGTGCTCCTGCCGGGTGAACTTCACCGCCGTGCCGTGGGCCTTCAGTGCCGCGCCCAGCTTGGTGCGGCCGTCCGGCTTGTACTCCATGAGGTCGTAGACGAACACCAGGCACACATAGTCGGGGAGCTGGGACAGGAGGGCGGCCAGGGCGTCCCGGTCCGCGGCGGACGTTTTGAAGAGGTCGTAGTCGTACACCTCCAGCAGGGTCCGCTGGCTCATCATGGGCAGGCAGTCCACCGCCTGCTCCAGCTGCCGGGGGGAGCACTCCTTCCCCTGGAAGGTGTGGAGGTTGAAGGTCTCCATCCCGGCGGGGAGCAGCTTCTTCCGCAGCTGTCCCAGGTAGAAGTCCCGCAGATAGGACTCCTCCCCGTGGAAGACATAGAGCTGCCCGATGGCGCCCTCCTTCAGATCCTGCTTGAGCTTCTTCAGCGCCGCCCCGTCCGCGGCGGCCTGTCTGCCGGCCATATCCGTCCCCTCCTCTGGAAAGTGTATCTGGACTGTCGGGCGCTCAGCCCACAGTGATGGTGATGTCCCCCTGCAGATCCGTGCGGTAGACGCCGCACCCCGCCCGGTGGAGGCGGAGCAGGACCTCCGGCGCGGGGTGTCCGTAGGAGTTGTAGCCCACCGAGACCGCCGCCGTCTCCGGCTCCACCGTATCCAGCAGCAGCTGAGAGGTGGACCCCGCCCCGCCGTGGTGCCCCGCCACCAGCAGATCCACCTGGGGCAGGTCCCCGTACTTCACCAGCCGGGCCTCGATGTCCCCGCCCATGTCGCCGGTGAGCAGGGTGGCGAACGTCCCCGCCTCCCACAGCACCGAGAGGCCCGCCTCGTTCTGCTCTCCCGCCCCCAGAGGGGCGTAGAGGGTCAGCTCCGCCGCCCCGAAGGGCAGGGACACATCGTCATGGATGGACCAGACCATGGTCCCCTTCTCCTCTGCCAGGGCCATCAGCTCCTCCCGCAGGGGGACCTCCTCCTCTGCGCCGGGGAGCGCCAGCACATCCACCGCCATCCGCTCCAGCAGCTCCGCGGCGCCGTTGGCGTGGTCGCTGTGACAGTGGGTGAGGATGAGCAGATCCACCCGCTCCACCCCCAGGGTGGACAGGTAGTCCGCCGCCCGGTCCCCGGCGTTCCGGAGGCCGCTGCCTCCGCAGTCCACCACAGCCGTGCGCTCCCCTGCCCGCACCACCACGCACTGTCCCTGCCCCACGTCCAGGACGGTCACCGTCATGGGCCCGATGTCATAGGTCAGCCGGGTGAGCACCAGGGACCAGCACAGCGCGATCACGCAGGCGCACAGGGGGACCAGGGGCCTGTGTCCCCGTTTCCACAGGAAGAGGAGCCAGACGAGATAACAGAAGCCGAGCCACAGGGGCAGGTAGCGGCCCTGGAGGGCCACAGAGGCAAAGGGCAGCCCCTCCAGCCCCCGGACCAGGGCCCAGAGCAGCTCCGCCAGCAGGGACACCGCGCCGCCTGCCGCCCGGCCCCCCGCCGGCCACGCCAGTCCCAGCAGAGCCGTCCCCAGGGAGGCCAGGAAGAGCAGGGACACCAGGGGCAGGCACAACAGGTTGGCCAGGGGCGTCACCAGGGCCACTGAGCCGAAATAGCCCGCCGAGAGCGGCGTGGTGGCCGCCGCCGCCCCGGCGGACACGGACAGCGAGGCGCACAGGGCGCGGGCAGGCCGCTGGAGCAGGCGGCGGAGGGGATCTTTCTGCCGCCCCTGGAAGGGGCCCCACAGCCGCCGGTACACCGGCCCGGCGAAGAGGAAGATCCCCGCCACCGAGGCGAAGGAGAGCTGGAGCCCGATGTCCTGGACACAGTAGGGACACTGGACCACCAGTACCAGCAGGGCGGAGGCCAGGCTGGTGGGCGGGTCTGGCTCCCTGCGGAGGAGGGGGCCCAGGAGCAGGATCCCCTGCATCACCGCCGCCCGCACCGCCGAGGGCGGGGAGCCGGACACCAGCACATAGACCGCCAGGACGGGCAGCGCCAGGGCCGCGGTGCGCCGCCGGTGCCGCCCGGAGAGCCCCACGATCAGCGAGGCCAGGAAGCCGATGTGGAGGCCGGAGACCGCCGCCGTATGGGCCAGGCCCGTCCGCTGCAGGGCGGCGTAGTCCCCGTCGGCGAGCCCCCGCTCGTCCCCGGTGAGGAGGGCCGTCGCCAGTGGAGCCGCCTCCGGGGACAGCGTCCCGGCCACCGACTCCTTCAGCGCCCGGGCCCACCAGGCGGGCCACGCCCAGACCGGCGGCCGGTCCGGGCGGGAGACCTCCGGCTCCCCTCTGGCATAGGCCAGCAGGAAGATCCCATTAGAGGTATAGCTGCCGCTCTCCTCCCCCGCCGCCCGGTCCGGAGACCGGCAGTCGGCGGTGCAGCGCAGCCCATCCCCAGGCCGGAGGGCGAGCAGCTCCTCTCCCCCGTAGAGACGCGCCAGGAAGGAGGGCCCCGCCTCGGGGCGGACCCGGATGGTGGCGGCGCCGCCGTAGCGGGAGGCCCAGGGCCAATCCTCCACCGTGGCCTCCAGGACGGCGGTACGCCCCTCCAGCTCCCGGGCGGGGGCCCGGAAGATCTGGTCATAGCAGGCGCACCACAGCAGGCCCGCCAGGGCCCCGGCGCACAGTAGGGCGCAGCAGAGCCCTCTGCCCGGCCGTTTCCGCAGGCCCGGCAGCAGGACGAGGGGCAGCAGCGGCCACCACCCATAGGCCCAGACGCACGCCGCCGCAGAGAAGGCGGCGGAGAAAAGAGCCAGCTTGCGCACAGACCGCCTCCTCCTCTCCACGGCATCCGGCCGTTGGTGTTACTTATTGTATCAAGATCGGTGCCCGGCTGACAAGCCCTTCCGGCCCGGGCGCGAGAGAGCCCCTCCGGCGCTGCCGGAGGGGCTCTCTCAGCGTGCCGAAAAGTCCGTTGGACCTTTCGGCACGCTGTCTGACATTTTGACTTGCGTCAAAATGTTCTCGACTGTACGCGAAAGTGGGGGCTCTCTGTCACTATCTGTATCTGTCTCTTGATGGGGCTCACGCCTGGGTGGACGCGCTCTCGGGGAGGGCCTCCGCGGCGGTCTCCGCCGCCATCTGCTCCATCAGGTCCACCACCGCGGCCCCGGCGGGGGGCTCGGTCTCAGGGGCCTGGGTCCCGGGGGCGTAGCCGCCGGTGATCTCCATGGTCATGGTCATCAGGGAGGCCATATCCATGGTCATGGTGGCGCTCATCTGGTCGTCCCGGTCCATGCTGGCGGTCATGGTCATGATCTCGCCCAGCCCCTCCACAGAGGAGCTCATATCCATGGAATAGCCCACCACCTGATCTCCGTCCATCTCCAGGGAGAAGGTGAGGGAAGAGGTCGCCCCCTCCGTAGAGTCACTGTAGGAAGCGGTGAGGCGGCCGTCCTCGCCCTGGACGAAGCCCTCGTCGGAGAAGCAGGCGGCCATCCCGTCCACCAGAGCGGTGACTTCGCCGTAGGCGGTCGTGCTGTCGGTGAGGGGCATGGCCTGGACGCTGGTCTTGAGCATCTCGTGCATGTCCAGCTCCCGGGCGGCCCCCATGAGGGCCGTCCAGTCGATGCCCATGCTCCCATAGAGGGCGGAGAGGTCCATCTCATACCAGGTGTCCGCCGGCAGCCCCAGGGCCTCGGGGACCTCCATGTAGAAGTACAGCTGTCCCGCCGCCACGTCGCCTCGGAACTCGATGTGCATCCCCTCGTCCTTCATGGCGTCCAGCATGGCCCGGTCCTCGTCGGTGAGCGTGACCTCCCCCTCCGTATCCTGGCTCATGCCCTCCACCAGCGCGGCGAGGTCCATGGTCATGTCCATCGACACATCCATGGCCGTCCCGTCGGAGGTGGTGCCCTCCATGGATCCGGTAAAGGCGGCAGGGCCCGCCTGGAGCATGGTCATGTCGCCGGTGAACTGGGCATCCATGTCCCAGATGCCCTCGTTGTACTTCTGGGCATAGGCCAGGTACTTCTCCAGGGTCGTGTACTGGTGCTCGGCCATCGCCTCGTCCACCACTTTATCCGTGTCCACCAGGATCACGGTCTGGGCGGCCTGGTCCCAGCCCACCGCGCAGCCCAGCGCCTGGGCGGCGAAGCGCACGGGCACATAGGTCCGGTCGTTCTCCGCATAGGGGGCCACATCCATGGTCAGGGGGGCGACGGCTCCGTCCGTCTCCACAGTGGCCTCCACGGAGCCCAGGGTCATGGTGACGGTGGTCCCGTCCCGGGTGGCCCGGACCTGGCTGGTGGCCGGGTCATAGGTGACCAGGGCGCCCATGGCCTCGAACAC
>DWZK01000118.1 GCA_019117605.1 Candidatus Intestinimonas stercoravium
AAGCTGAAACTGAACCACGGCGACCTGAAGGCCACTCAGGGCGACACGGGCCACGCCCAGATCGACATGATCACCAGCGTGTATGCCCACATTCTGGATGAGGACCGGAAGGTGAACGCCCAGAAGTTTGAGGACGCCTTCTACGCCAGCGCCAATCCCGATCTGCGGACGGTGCGCCCTCCGGTAAAAACCCAGGGACCGAAGGAGCCGGAGAGTGTGTCGCTGGACCTGGAGGCCCTGGTGGAGCAGCTCCGCAAGTCGCCGGAACTGGCCAACACCCTGGCCGCATTGCTGGCGTCGGCCCCATCCGGAAAATAGTTCGGAAAAATCGTGTTAGCAAATCCGCGATTTTTATTAGCAAACCCGGAAAAAATGTTCGAAGCCAATTAGCAGGCATACAGCGGAAAATGTATAAAATCGTTCCGGCAGAGCGGCAAGAACGCTCTGAGGAAACCGCAACAAAAAACCGCTGTAAACCATCGAAAAACGGCTTACAGCGGTCATTTTGGCACCCCCGGCGAGACTCGAACTCACTACATTCCGCTTAGGAGGCGGACCCTCTATCCCGGTGAGGTACGGGGGCTTATACAACAAATATTCAATTTTCGGGCTCAACAGGATTCGAACGAACTGCCGCTTAGGAGGCGGACCCTCTATCCCGGTGAGGTACGGGGGCATATGAGAAGGGACCCGTAGCGTGGGGACGGGCGTTTCATTTATTGTAAGCCACCGCGTTCCTGCTGTCAAGAAAAATCCCCCGCACACAGGCGGTGTCGAGAGGAGGGACGGGCGCAGGCCGGCTGGTATCCGGCATATGTTTTTTCTTATCCCGTCACAGCGTGCCTCCGCCTTTACACCGCCCCGGCGGCTGTGCTATAATCATCGTGATATGCTGTGATGTCATATATCACATATCGACCGAGGGAATGATAGAGACGATAAAGAGTGAAAGGGGGGACTGGACATGGAGGAACTGGAAGAGCTGAAGAAACGGTTGGAGGAGGAGCGCCCCATGACCTGGGACAGCTTTCCCGACATCGGCCTCTACATGGACCAGGTGATCTCCTATGTTTCCCGGCAGCTCATCACCTATGACCAAGGGGAGGGGCTGACCCCTGCCATGGTCAACAACTATATCAAGGACGGCCTTCTGCCCCGGGCAGAGGGCAAGCGCTATTCCAAGACCCACCTGGCCTACCTCACCGCGATCTGTGCCCTCAAGCAGGTCCTCTCGGTAAAGGAGACCAGGGAGCTGCTCAGGCTCAGCAGGGGGGAGCGGACGGCGGAGGACCTGTACGCCACCTTCTACTCCGAGCTGTCCCTGGCCCAGGACTGCACCGCCGAGGTGCTGGACCCGGAGCTGGACAGGGAGGATCTGCCCCGGCTGGCCCTGCGGCTGGCCCTGCGGAGCTACGCCGACAAGCTGGCCTGCGAGCGGGTGCTCAGCCTGCTGGAGCCGGCGGAGAGGCCCCCGGAGAAGCGGCGCAGGGAAAAGGACCGGGAGAGATGAGTACAGGGAAAGTGGCCCCGGCCGCTGCCGGGCGCATGGGAGGTTAGTATTTATGAGCGACTTTACGATCGTGACCGACTCCTCCGCCGACCTGCCCGCCGGGCTGGTCCAGGAGCTGGGAGTGGAGGTGATCCCCCTGGCCTTCACCATCCAGGGAAAGACCTACCGCAATTACCCGGATGACCGGGAGATGGATCCCAAGGCGTTCTACCAGATGCTCCGGAGCGGGGAGGTGGCCACCACCTCCGCCGCCAACGCATTCGAGTTCACTTCCACAGTGGAGCCTATCCTCCAGGCGGGGAGGGACGTCCTCATACTGGCTTTCTCCTCGGGACTGTCCACCACCTGCCAGTCCGCCCAGCTGGCCGCTCAGGAGCTCTCTGAGAAATACCCGGAGCGGAAGGTGTACGTGGTGGATACCCTGGCGGCCTCCCTGGGCCAGGGCCTGCTGGTGTGGCTGGCGGCACAGGAGAAGAACGAGGGGAGAGACATCGAAGAGGTCCGGGAGTGGGTGGAGGAGAACAAGCTCCGTCTCTGCCACTGGTTCACCGTGGACGATCTCCACTTCCTCAAGCGGGGAGGGCGCATCTCGGCGGCCACCGCCGTGGTGGGCTCCATGCTCTCCATCAAGCCGGTGCTCCATGTGGATGACGAGGGGCATCTCATCAATGTGGGCAAGGCCAGGGGACGGGCGGCCTCCCTCACCGCCCTGGTGGACAAGATGGAGGAGACGGCCATCGATGTGGACACCGTATTCATCAGTCACGGGGACTGTCTGGCCGACGCGGAGAAGGTGAAGGCCATGGTGGAGGAGCGCTTCGGCACCCAGAAGGTGGTGATCAACCACATCGGCCCGGTGATCGGGGCCCACGCCGGGCCGGGGACCCTGGCCCTCTTTTTCCTGGGCACACAGCGGTGAGACAAGAGGAGGAGGATACCATGGAGGACGCCGTTTGGCTGGAGATCTCGATAGATACCGCCGAGGAGGCGCTGGACGATCTGTGCGCCAGGCTCACCATGAACGGGGCCACCGGGCTGGTCATCGAGGACGAGGAGGACTTCAAGTCCTTCCTGGAGCAGAACCGGCAGTACTGGGACTATGTGGACGAGGCGCTCCTGGAGCAGATGAAGGGGGCCGCCCGGGTGAAGTTCTATGTCACCGACGACCCGGACGGGGAGGCGCAGCGGAAGAAGTGGATGGCGGGGATCGACCTGCCCTACACCGCCGTCCGGCTCCGTGAGAACGACTGGGCCACCAGCTGGCAGAAGTACTACCGGCCCCTGGCGGTGGGGGAGAGGCTGTATATCATCCCGGACTGGCTCCGGGATGCCCCCGCGCCGGAGGGACGCATCCCCCTCTATCTGGACCCGGGCCTGGCCTTCGGAACGGGGAACCACGCCTCCACCCGGCTGTGCCTGGAGTGGGTGGAGGAGCTGGTCCGGCCGGGAGAAGGGGCCCTGGACCTGGGGTGCGGCTCCGGCATCCTGTCCATCGCCGCCCTGCTGCTGGGCTGCGGCTCCGCCGCGGGGGTGGATATCGACCCCAAGGCGGTGGACGTGGCCTATGAGAACGCCGCCCTCAACGGCATCGGCCGGGACCGGTACACCGTCCTGGCCGGGGACGTGATCGGGGATCCCTCCCTGCGGCGGGAGCTGGCCGCGCGGAAGTACGGCCTGGTGATGGCCAACATCGTGGCCGATGTGATCATCCCCCTGGCTCCCCATGTGAAAGAGCTCCTGGCCCCCGGCGGGACGTTCCTCTGCTCGGGCATCATCGACACCCGCTGTGAGGAGGTCCGCGCCGCCCTGGAGGCCAACGGCCTGAACGTGCTGGGCCGGAAGGACCGGGATGGCTGGGTGGCCTACGCGGCCCGGCCGGCATGATCCGCAGGAAGGCCGCGGTCCAGGCGATCCCCTTCCCGGAGGGCGGGCGGCTCCTGGCGGTGAGCGACGTGCACGGGGAGCTGACCTGGCTCAAGGCCCTGCTGGAGAAGGCGGCCTTCTCCCGGCGGGACGCCCTGGTCCTGGTGGGGGATCTGGTGGAGAAGGGGCCGGAGAGCCTGGCCACCCTCCGGTATGTGATGGAGCTCTCCCGCACCCACACCATCCACGTCCTGTCTGGCAACTGCGACCAGCTGGCCCTGGAGCTGCTGGAGGGCCCGGGGGACCGGGACCTGTTCCGGTTCTACCTCCGTGCCTGGGGTGAGCGTTCCCTGGTGATGCAGATGGCCCGGGAGGCCGGCGCCCCGGTGGAGTCCCCCGGGGATCTGCCCGCCCTGCGCCGGGCCCTGGAGGCGCGCTTCGCCCCGGAGCTCTCCTTCCTCCGGGGCCTGCCCACCATCCTCACCGCCCCCGGTTTCGTGTTCGTCCACGGGGGCGTGCCCTCTTACGACCACATGGAGGAGCTGGACGCCTGGAGCTGCATGAAGAACGACGACTTCATGGGCCAGGGCCACGCCTTCCCCTGGTACTGCGTGGTGGGGCACTGGCCGGTGACCCTCTACCGGACGGGGGCGCCCTGCTCCGACCCGCTCATCGACCGGGAGCGGAAGATCGCCAGCATCGACGGGGGCTGCGTCCTCAAGGAGGACGGGCAGCTCAACGCCCTGGTGATCCCCGGCCCCTGGCGGGAGGATCTCTCCTGGGTGTCCTACGACGGCTGCCCGGTATACCGGGCCCTGGATCCCCAGGAGGAGAGCGAGGCCCCCTTCACCATCCACTGGACCGACCACGCGGTGGAGGTGCTGGAGCGGGGAGAGGAGTTCTCCCTCTGCCGCCACCGGTCCACCGGGCGGGTCCTGCGGGTGCTCACCCGCTACCTCCGGGGGGAGGGAGAGGCGGCCTGGTGCGAGGACGCCACCGACTACCGCCTCCCCGTCGCCCCCGGCGACCTGCTCTCGGTGGTGGCCCGGACCTCCCGGGGGGCCCTGGCCAAGAAGGAGGGCGTCACCGGCTGGTACGCCGGGCGGCTGGAGGCGGCGGATCCCGCCTGCGCCCCCGCTCCAGCGGAGAAATTTCCCTGAAAAAGTGCGTATTTTCGTTGACAAGGGGGATGCGTGCTGATATACTGTTATAGCCGCTTTGACTGGGTATGAAAGTGGAAGAGAGATGGCGTGAAGAGCTCCTTTTGGGCTGTCACGCTGCGGGACCTCCGCGCTCCTCTCGTCCCGCCCCCGACAGCGAGCCCGTTATGAAGGAGTGAAAAAGAAATGCACGCTATCATCGAGACCGGCGGCAAGCAGTACAAGGTGGCTGAGGGCGACACCCTCTTCATCGAGAAGCTGTCCGCCGAGGCCGGCGAGGCCGTGGTCTTCGACAAGGTCCTGGCCATCCTGGACGGGGACAAGGCCACCTTCGGCGCTCCCGTGGTGGAGGGCGCGAAGGTCAACGCCTCCGTGGTGAAGAACGGCAAGGGCAAGAAGATCATGATCTTCAAGTATAACCCCAAGAAGGGCTACCGCCGCCGTCAGGGCCACCGCCAGCCCTACACCAAGGTCACCATCGGCGCCATCGAGGCCTGATCTTCGTGATCGAGGTCACGTTTCATTCTCAGGGCAGCCGCCTGTCCGGCTTTGAAGTCAAAGGCCACAGCGGGCTCGCCCCCCAGGGAGAGGACATCCTCTGCGCCGCCGTCACCAGCGCGGTGCGGCTCACCGAATGCGCGGTCAACGACGTGCTGGGCCTGGAGGCCTCGGTGAAGGTGCGGGAGAAGGAGGCGTCCATCTCTCTGAAGCTCCCCAGCGGTCTGGAGGAGACCACAGAGACCACCTGTCAGACCCTTCTGACGGCCATGATGGTCTACTTCACCGACCTGAAAGAGGAGTACCCTGACAACATCATCGTCTATGACATGGAGGTGTGACACCATGCTGAAGATCGGTCTTCAGTTCTTCGCCCACAAGAAAGGTGTGGGCTCCACCCGGAACGGCCGTGACTCCGAGTCCAAGCGCCTGGGCGTCAAGCGGGCCGACGGACAGTTCGTGCTGGCCGGCAACATCCTGGTGCGGCAGCGCGGCACCCACATCCACCCCGGTGTGAACGTGGGCAAGGGCAGCGACGACACCCTGTTCGCCCTCAAGAACGGCAGGGTCAAGTTCGAGCGCCTGGGCAAGGACCGCAAGCAGGTCTCTATCGTCGAGATCGCCCAGTGACTTGAGCATCATAGCGCCTCGGACAGGGCAAGCTCTGTTCGGGGCGCTTTTTCTTCCCGGCCCGCCGGGGAGCAGACAGACTTTTTTGACAGGAGGTGCTGTGTGTATGCCAGCATTCGTGGATACCGCCAGGATCACGGTGAAGTCGGGCAAGGGGGGCAACGGGGCCGTGTCCTTCCACCGGGAGAAATATGTGGCCGCCGGCGGCCCCGACGGCGGTGACGGCGGCCGGGGAGGCGACGTGATCCTCCAGGTGGACGACCATATGTCCACCCTGATGGACTTCCGCTATAAGCGCAAATATGTGGCGGGCAACGGCATGGACGGCACGGGCAAGCGGTGCACGGGCAAGGACGGGGAGGATATGATTGTGAAGGTCCCCCTGGGCACCGTGGTCCGGGACGCGGAGAGCGGACAGATCATCTGCGACATGTCCACCCGGGAGCCCTTCGTCCTGGCCCGGGGGGGCAACGGGGGCTGGGGGAACAAGCACTTCGCCACCCCCACCCGGCAGGTGCCCAACTTCGCCAAGGCGGGACTGCCCGGCCAGGAGCGGGAGGTCGTCCTGGAGCTGAAGCTCCTGGCCGATGTGGGGCTGGTGGGCTTCCCCAATGTGGGCAAGTCCACCCTCCTCTCGGTGGTCTCCAAGGCCCGGCCCAAGATCGCCGACTACCACTTCACCACCCTGGTGCCCAACCTGGGGGTGGTCTACCTGGAGGAGGGGGTCTCCTTCGTCATGGCGGACATCCCCGGCATCATCGAGGGGGCCGCCCAGGGCGCCGGACTGGGCCACGACTTCCTCCGGCACATCGACCGCTGCCGCCTGCTCATCCACCTGGTGGACGTGTCCGGCCGGGAGGGCCGGGACCCGGTGGAGGACTTCGAGGCCATCAACGAGGAGCTCAAGCAGTACGGGGAGCACCTGGCCACCCGCCCCATGGTGGTGGCGGGGAACAAGGCGGACATCGCGGAGGACCGCTCCCTGCTGGAAGCGCTCAAGGCCCATGTGGAGGCCAAGGGCCTGCCCTTTTTCGAGCTCTCCGCCGCCACCCACCAGGGGGTGGACGCGCTCATGAAGTACACCGCCCAGCGGCTCCAGGACCTGCCCCCCATCCAGGTGTTCGAGCCGGACTATGTCCCCGCCCCGCCCAAGGTGGATACCAGCGGCGAGGTGACCATCGAGAAGGTGGACGACGTGTGGATGGTGGACGGGCCCTGGCTCCAGCGGCTCATGGCCAACGTGAACTTCGGGGACGTGGAGTCCCGGAACTGGTTCGACCGTATCCTCCGGGAGTCCGGCCTCTTCGAGCGCATGGAGGCCCAGGGCGTCCGGGACGGAGACACGGTATGTCTATACAATTTGGAGTTTGAATATCGAAAATAACGATACGGACTCGAAAAAAGGAAAAAACGGGTCCTGCCGGCGGCGGCAGGGCCCGTTCGCCTATATGGGCGGGAGGAAGGAGGAACGACATGGACCTGGATCTGGAGGCCCTCTGGAAGAGGGCCGGGGCCGCAGCCTGGGGGACCTGCGCCTATAGGGACCTGCTCCCCTCCATGGGCGGCCCCGCCCGGGAGAAGGCGGAGGCCATCTGCCCCGCCCCCGCCGGGGCCTTCGTGGCGGCATTCCCCTACTATGCCGGGGAGGAGCCCGGCAACCTGTCCCTCTACGCCAGGGGAGAGGACTACCACCTGGCCCTCTCCCGGCGGCTGGAGCCGGTGTGCGCCGGGCTGCGGGAGGCCTGGCCGGGCCGGACCTTCGCGCCCCTGGTGGACGATTCGCCCCTGCCGGAGCGGGAGGCCGCCGCTCTGGCGGGGCTGGGCCTCCGGGGGAGGAACGGGCTGGCGATCCTGCCCCCCTGGGGCACCTGGGTCTTCCTGGGCACGGTGCTCACCGACCTGCCCCTGCCCTCCGCCCCCGTCCCCGCCCCAGACTGCCCGGACTGCGGGGCCTGCGCGGCGGCCTGCCCCGGGGGGGCGTTGGGGCCGGAGGGGGTGGACCAGGAGCGCTGTCTCTCCGCCCTCACCCAGCGGAAGGGGGCGCTCTCTCCGGAGCAGGAGGCGCTCCTGGCGTCGCACCCCCTGGTGTGGGGCTGCGACGCCTGCCAGCGGGCCTGCCCCTTCAGCCGGGAGGCGGCCGTCACCCCTCTCCCCGAGTTCCGCCGGGATCTGGTGGCCGCCCTCTCCCCCTCTGACGTGGAGGGCCTCACCCGCCGCCAGTTCCAGGCCGCTTTCCCCGGCCGGGCCTTCACCTGGCGGGGACCGGGGGTGCTGTCGCGCAACTTCGCCCTCCAGCAGAAAAGAGAGAACAGATGAAAAACGGCTCCCGGCTGCTGCGCGCCGGGAGCCGTTCAGACAGTCGAAAGAGGGGGACCACGCTGGAGAAGCAACGGGGGGATAGTGTGAAAGGGGGGCGGTGAGCCCCCACTTTCGCGTGCAGTCAGGAACATTTTGACGCAAGTCAAAATGTCAGACAGCGTTTCGAAAAGTCCATTTGGACTTTTCGAAACGCTGAACGGCTCCCGGCTGCTGCGCGCCGGGAGCCGTTCTCTATCGTCAATAGCCCGGGTAGACGTCGCTCTTCCGGGGCAGGATGACCGCCGCCACGATATAGAGGAGCAGGCCCACTCCCCAGAAGAGGGTCAGGGCGGCCCAGAGCAGGCGGACGATGCTGGGGTCCAGGCCGAAATACTCGGCGATGCCGCCGCAGACCCCCGCCAGCATGGCGGCCTTCCCCTCGGTGCGGTAGAGTTTCTTCGGCTCGTTCATCACGGGCGCCTCCTTTTTCGTTCTGATGATAGTATACGACAAAACTCTGAAAAGAACAGGGAAGAAAAATTAAAATACGGTGAAAGCGCCCGCCGGGCGGGGCGCCTCCGGATGGGGCGAAGTCCTTACGAAACACGAAAGATCGTGACGATCTTCTTACGAAAGGCGAAGATCCCTTGGCCCGGGCTCCGGGTTGTGGTAGGATGTGGGGCAGCGAGGTCCACCACCATGAAAAAGAAAGGACGATCCCACCATGAGACCATTCTCCTATCTCCCCGCGGCCGCCTGCTGCCTGCTGCTGGCCTTCTCCCTGTCCGCCTGCTCCGGCGCGCCCGCCGGAGGGAGCGCCCCCTCCCCCTCTCCCACCGCCTCCGCGGAGGCGGCCGCAAAAGAGATGGAGGGGACGGTGAACCGGCTGGACGCCGAGCTGGACTATCTGGTGCTGGTGGGGGAGGACGGCGTCTATTACCAGTTCTCTCTCAACGGAGCGGACGTGTCCGGTCTGGAACCGGGGGACGGCGTCGCTGTCACCTATGAGGGAGAGCCCACCGGGGACGAGCCGGACGCCAAACTCCTCTCGATCGAAAAGAAGGGCTGAACGCCCTGATAAGATGGGACGTGCTCCGGCGGGACAGCCCGCTGCCCCGCCGGAGCGGCGTCAGTTCTGGCCATCCAGCTCCAGGAGAGCGCCGCCCTCGTATTTGAGGCGGCCCACCTGGTTGCGGGTGGCCTTTTCTATCTCGTCCATGCGGAGGCTCTCGGTGATGGCGGATACCAGGGTGTAGGCCACCCCGTGGCGCTTGGCCCGGCCGGTGCGGCCGATGCGGTGGACGTAGTACTCGTTCTCGTCGGGCACGTCGTAGTTGAACACCACGTCCACATCGTCGATATCCAGGCCCCGGGCGGCCACGTCGGTGGCCACCAGCACCCGGATCTCCCCCTTGCGGAAGCGGCCCAGGGTCTTCTCCCGCACCGACTGCTGGATGTCCCCGTGGATGGGCTCGGCGGAGATGCCCCGCATCTTCAGAAGGCCGGTGAGCCGGTCGGTCATGTTCTTGGTGTTGCAGAAGGCGATGGCCCGCTCGTAGCCCCCCGCCTCCAGCAGCCGGGCGAGGATCTCCGCCTTGGCGCTGCGGTCCACGTCGATGCGGTACTGCTGGATGTCCGGCTTGTTCTGCTCGTCCGCCCGTACCACGATCTCCACCGGGTCCCGCTGGTACACCCAAGAGATGTCCATGACCTCCCGGGAGATGGTGGCGGAGAAGAGGCCCAGGTTCTTCCGGGACTTGGCCTGGTCCAGGATCCGGGTCACGTCGTGGATGAAGCCCATGTCCAGCATCCGGTCCGCCTCGTCCAGTACCACGGTGCGCACTTGGTCCAGGCGGACGGTGCGCCGCTTCATGTGGTCCATGAGGCGGCCGGGGGTGGCCACCACGATCTGGGGCCGCTTCTTGAGCTGACTGATCTGCCGGTCGATGGGCTGCCCGCCGTAGAGCACCACGCAGCGGACCCCTTCCTTGAACTCGCACAGGTCCCGGAGCTCATCCACGATCTGGATCGCCAGCTCCCGGGTGGGGGCCAGCACCAGGGCCTGCACCCCGTCATCCGCCGGGTCGATGTGCTCCACCATGGGGATGCCGAAGGCGAAGGTCTTCCCCGTGCCCGTAGGGGCCTTGGCCACCACGTCCTGCCAGTCCATGAAGTAGGGGATGGCCCCGCCCTGGATGGGAGTGGCCTGGACATAGCCCTTCTTCTCCAGGGCACGCATGATCTCGGGGGATAGGTGCAGCTCGTCATAGCGGATGTTCTCGTTGACCTGCTCGCCGTTGATCTCCATAAGGCGTATCGTTCCTTTCTCTCTTCCTGTCCGATCCGGGCCCTGCGCCCGGGCGGGGCCCTCCCCGCCCGGGCGCTCTTTCTTGGAGCGGCCCTCGGTCCGTTCTTGTCAATATATCACAGATAGGGGAAACTTGCAACCGCCTCCGCCCTTTGGAGAGGCGTCCGGCGGCGGGCACGGGCAAAAAGGCGGGAACTGGGCCGGAGCAGGCACTTGTAACATCGGAGGGGCCTGTGGTATAATAAAAAGTAATTTTGTGAGATCTCGAGGGCATACCAGATGAAATACCAAAAATGGGACCAGGCGGCCCCGGACAGGAAGGCGGTCCTGGCGCTGCGGGAGAGCGGCCTGCCGGCCCTGGCCGCCCTGGCGCTGTGCGCCCGGGGGGTGGAGGATCCGGAGGCGGCCAGGGCCTTCCTCTCCGCCGGAGAGGGGGAGCTGCCCGATCCCTTCCTGATGAAAGATATGGATAAGGCCGCAGAGCGGGTGGCGCTGGCCCTGGAGCGGGGGGAGCACATGGCCGTGTACGGCGACTACGACGTGGACGGCATCACCTCCACCTGCCTGCTCACCCGCTTCCTCCGGGAGCGGGGAGGACGGGTGACCCCCTACATCCCCGACCGGCTGGAGGAGGGCTACGGCCTCAACCGGGAGGCGCTCAACACCCTGCGGGAGCGGGGCGTGTCCCTGATCGTCACGGTGGACTGCGGCATCACCGCCCTGGAGGAGGCGGACTACGCCGCCTCCCTGGGGCTGGACCTGGTGATCACCGACCACCACGAGTGCAAGGAGCGGCTCCCCCGGGCCCTGGCGGTGGTGGATCCCCGGCAGAAGGACTGCGGCTATCCCTTCCCTTGTCTGGCGGGGGTGGGGGTGGCCCTGAAGCTGGCCCTGGCCCTGACCCCGCCAGAGGATCGGGAGGGCGTGCTGGAGGACTACGCCGACCTGGCCGCCGTGGGCACGGTGGCCGACGTGATGAAGCTCACCGGGGAGAACCGGGCCATCGTCCGCCGGGGCCTCAGCCGGCTGGAGCGGGACCCCCGGCCCGGTTTCCGGGCGCTGCTCCGGGAGTCCAGGGCGGAGGACCGGGGGATCAACGCCTCCACAGTGGGCTTCACCCTGGCGCCCCGGATCAACGCCGCCGGGCGCATGGGCCGCCCCGCCCTGGCCGCCGAGCTCTTCCTCACCGACGACCCCATCCGGGCGGAGGAGCTCTCCCGGTCCCTGTGCGCCCTCAACCGGGAGAGGCAGCAGACCGAGGCCCTCATCTTCCAGGAGTGCCTGGCCCGGCTGGACCGAGAGCCGGCCCAGCGCCGCCGGGCCATCGTCCTGGCGGGGGAGGGGTGGCACCAGGGGGTGGTGGGCATCGTGGCCTCCCGCCTGGCGGAGCGGTACGCCTGCCCCGCCTTCATGATATGCCTCCAGGACGGGAAGGGGAAGGGCTCCTGCCGGTCCTTCGGGGGATTCAACCTGTTCGAGGCCCTGGAGTCCTGCGCCGGCCTGCTGGAGGGCTACGGCGGCCACGCGCTGGCCGCCGGCTTCACCATCCGGGAGGAGCAGATCGGCGCGTTCCGCCGCCGGATCGAGGCGTGCGTGGAGGCGTGGACCGGAGGCGGGGGGCTGGTGTCCACCTTGGAGATCGACGCCGAGCTCCCCGACGCCTCCCTCCTCACCCTGGAGGAGGTGGAGGGCCTGGATATATTGGAGCCCTGCGGGGCGGGGAACCCCAAGCCGGTGTTCTCCCTGCGCTGCTGCACCGTCTCCGCGCTCAACGAGGTGGGGGGCGGACGCCATCTGAAGCTCCGCCTCACCAAGGGAGGGACGGTGCTGGACGCCATCTTCTTCTCCACCACCGCGGCCGACGCGGGGGTGGCCCCCGGCGACCGGGTGGACGTGGCCTTCACCCCCCAGGTCAACGAGTTCCGGGGCAGCCGGGCCGTCCAGCTCCAGCTCTGCGATCTGAAGGCCGCCCCCACCCGCATGGAGGCGGAGCGGGCGGTATACGACCGCCTGCGGCGGGGGGACGCCCTCTCTCCCCGGGAGGCGGAGGCCCTCATCCCCAGCCGGGCGGAGTTCGCCGCCGTGTGGCGCTACCTCAACGGCCACGCCCGGCTGGGCCGGGTGGAGGACACCGCCCGCCGCCTGGCCCGGGGGGTCTCCCGGACCTATGGCATCAAAGAGACGGTGATGCGCACCCTGGTGTGCCTGGACGTCATGGATGAGCGGGGGCTCATCCGGGTGGAGCAGTCCACCGACCACCTCCGCATCGACCTGTGCCAGGTGGAGCGGAAGGTGGACCTGGAGGGCTCCGAGCTCATGAAGCGGCTGCGCCGCCTGGCCGGCGAGGGCTGAGCCCGCCGGTGCTTTTATCCATATGTTGAAGTAGGTGATCTTGTGGACCCTGTTCTGGAGAGCTATCACGCCCTGGAAGAAAAGATCAAGAGATATAACCATAATCTGGACGACAAGCGGCTCTTCGCAGCGTTCCAGTACGCGGACAACGCCCACTCCGGCCAGCTGCGCAAGGATGGATCTCCCTATATCACCCATCCCCTGGCAGTGGCGGAGATCGTGGCCGAACTGGAGCTGGACACCGACTCCATCATCGCGGCCCTGCTCCACGACTGCATCGAGGACACCGGCGCCACCCATGAGGACATCGCCAAGCTCTTCGGCACCACGGTGGCGGATCTGGTGGAGGGGGTCACCAAGCTCACCCGGGTGCAGTACACCTCCAAGGAAGAGGAGCAGATGGAGAACCTGCGGAAGATGCTCATGGCCATGGCCAAGGATATCCGGGTGATCCTGATCAAGATCTGCGACCGCCTCCACAACATGCGCACCATGGAGTATCAGACCCCCCGGAAGCAGCGGGAGAAGGCCCTGGAGACCATGGAGATCTACGCGCCCATCGCCCACCGGCTGGGCATGCAGAAGATCAAGTGGGAGCTGGAGGACCTGTCCCTCCAGTACCTGGACCCGGTGGGCTACCAGGAGATCCGGGATGAGCTGATCCGCCGCTCCTCCGCCCATGAGGAGTTCATGACCGGCATCCAGCGGAAGATCCAGGACCGGCTCTCCGACGAGGGCATCAAGGCCACCGTCTACGGCCGGGTGAAGCATATCTACTCCATCTACCGGAAGATGTTCGCCCAGAACAAGACCCTGGACGAGATCTTCGACCTGTACGCCTTCCGGGTCATCGTGGACGACACCAACGAGTGCTATAACGTGCTGGGCTGCATCCACGACCTGTTCAAGCCGGTGCTGGGCCGGTTCAAGGACTATATCGGCACCCCCAAGCCCAACGGCTACCAGTCCCTCCACACCACGGTGATCGGCCGGGAGGGCATCCCCTTCGAGGTGCAGATCCGCACCTGGGAGATGCACCACACCGCCGAGTACGGCATCGCCGCCCACTGGAAGTACAAGCAGGGCCTGGCCAACGACAAGCTGGGCACCGAGGAGGCCTTCGAGTGGGTGCGCAAGCTGCTGGAGAGCCAGCAGGACACCGAGGCGGAGGAGTACGTCCGCACCCTGAAGGTGGACCTCTTCGCCGACGAGGTCTTCG
>DWZK01000017.1 GCA_019117605.1 Candidatus Intestinimonas stercoravium
TCCCTGGACCGGCACAAGCCGGTGATCTACTGCGGGGACCTGAACGTGGCCCACCGGGAGATCGACCTGAAGAATCCCAAGACTAACCGGAACAACGCCGGCTTCACCGACCAGGAGCGGGAGAAGATGACCGCCCTTCTGTCCTCCGGCTTCACCGACTCCTTCCGCTTCCTGTACCCGGACGTGACGGGGGTGTACTCCTGGTGGTCCTACCGTTTCAACGCCCGAAAGAACAATGCGGGGTGGCGCATCGACTACTTCATCGTCTCCCACCGACTCCAGGACAAGATCACGCGGGCGGAGATCCTCACCGACATAGAAGGCAGCGACCACTGCCCGGTGCTGCTGGAGCTGGACCTGTAAGGGGAATTTCATATGAAACGTGTTTTGATCGCCGGAACGGGGCCCGATCCCCATCACGTCTTCTCCGGCTGTGTGCTGGCCCTGGGGGCCCTGGGGCTGGAGGCCGTCCAGTCGATGGAGGCGGAGGCCCTGGAGGGGTGCTCCGGCCTGATCCTCCCCGGAGGCGTACCCGACGTGGACCCCGCCCGGTACGGGGAGCCCCTGGCGGGCAGCCTGGAGGTCACCCCGGAGCTGGACCGGAAGCAGTTCGCCCTCCTGGAGCGGGCGGTGGAGCAAAACCTCCCCGTGCTGGGCATCTGCCGGGGCTGTCAGGTGGTCAACGTGTACTTCGGGGGCAGCCTGATCCAGGACCTGGAGACAGGGGAGATCCACCGCTTCCACCAGGACCGGGAGGTGGTCCACGACACCGCCTGTATCCCGGGCACCTTCGCCTATGACCTGTACGGGGCCCACGCCCATGTGAACACCAAGCACCACCAGGCCCTGCGCCGCCTGGCCCCGGAGTTCGGGGTCGCCCAGCTGTGGTTTGACGGCTCCATTCCCCGGGAAACCCAGACGGAGCTGATCGCCCAGGCCCAGGCGGGCACCCTGACGGAGGGCACCCACCGGTGCATCCTCGAGGGCATCTGCCACCGGACCCGGCCCATCCTCGCGCTCCAGTGGCACCCGGAGCTGCTGGTGGATAAGCCCCTGGAGGGTACCGTGGACCCCATGGCGGTGTTCCGCTATTTTGCCTCTCTGCTCTGAGAGCGCACACCACATTTGTCAGGAGGCGGCGGCCATGCCCCAGCATATCACCGTAGTGGACTATGACCCGGCCTGGCCCCGGCAGTTTCAGGCCGAGGCGGCCCGGATCCGGGCCGTGCTGGGGGACAACTGCACCGCCATTTACCACATCGGGAGCACCGCCGTCCCCGGCCTGGCCGCCAAGCCCATTCTGGACATCCTGCCGGTGGTGGAGGACCTGGAGGCGGTGGACCGGGCCGCCCGGGCCTTTGAGGCGATGGGGTATGAGTACCTGGGGGAGTTCGGCATCCCGGGTCGCCGCTATCTGCGGAAGGGCGGGGACGAGCGGACCCACCAGCTCCACATCTTCGCCCGGACGGACCGGGCCAATATCACCCGCCATCTGGCGGTGCGGGACTACCTCCGGGCCCACCGGGAGGCCCGGGAGGAGTACGCCCGCCTGAAGCGGGCGCTGGCCCGGCAGTTCCCCTATGACATTGACGGGTACTGCCTGGGAAAAGAGGCATTTGTCCAGGCCCTGGAACAGGCGGCCCTGGAGGAATCCATAAATTTTAAGGAGGGATCGGCCATGCGGAGAGCAGACCGGGAAGTGACGGATCGGAATCAGCTGGAAGAAATTTTGAAGGCGTGCCACGCGGTACATATCGGAGCCCAGGACGGGGAGGGGATGTTTGTGGTCCCCATGAACTACGGCTTTCACCTGGAGGGGGACCGGCTGACCCTGTACGTCCACTCCGCCCAGGAGGGGCGGAAGGTGGCCGCCTTCCGGGCCGGGGGGACCGTGGCCTTTGAGATGGACGGCGGCCATGCCCTGCGCACGGCGGACACCGCCTGCGGCCACAGCTACACCTATCAGAGCATCATGGGCTCGGGCGCCATCCAGGAGCTGACCGGCCGGGAGGAGAAGCGCGCAGCCCTGGGCCGCATTATGGAGCACATGACCGGGAGGGGCGGCTGGGACATGCCCGACGCCTCCCTGGACCGCACGGCGGTGTTCGCCATCCAGGCGGACCAGTGGACCGGCAAGCGCAATCAGGCGGGCTGAGGGGGCGGAAAAATGCCGGAATTTGATCCTAGAAACTACCCCTACTCCTCCCATCGGAACGTAGTATACGCCCGAAAGGCCATGGCCTGCACCTCCATCCCCCAGGGGGCTCAGATCGGCCTGGACGTGATGAAGGCGGGGGGCAGCGCGGTGGACGCGGCGGTGGCCATGGCCGCCGCCATGCCCCTGCTGGAGCCCACCAGCAACGGCCTGGGCAGCGACTGCTTCGCCCTGGTGTGGGTGGAGAAAGAGAAGAAGCTCTACGGCCTCAACGCCAGCGGCACCGCCCCCGCCGCCCTCAGCGCGGAGCGGGTGCGCGCCCTGGGCTTTTCTGAAATGCCCAAGGCCGGGTGGATCCCCACCCTGGTGCCCGGGGCCCCGGCGGGGTGGGCGGAACTGAACCGCCGGTTCGGAACAAAACCCCTCCCGGAGCTGTTCGCCCCCGCCATCCGGAGCGCCCGGGAGGGGGTGCCCGTGGCCGTCAACCTGGAGCCCATGTGGGCGGAGGACTCCCGCCGCATTGGGCAGGCTATGGCGGAAAACCCAGCCCCCCACGCCTACTGGTGGGAGAAGTTCACCAAAAACGGGGAGCCCTACCGGGCGGGGGACATCTTCCGCTGGGAGGAGTACGCCCAAACCCTGGAGGAGCTGGCGGTCACAAACTGCGAGAGCTACTACTGGGGCCCCCTCATGGAGAAGATCGTCGCCTTCAGCCGGGAGACCGGGGGCTACTTCTCAGAGGAGGACTTTGCCTCCTACCGCCCCATGTGGGTGGAGCCCATCTCGGTGGACTACAAGGGCTATACCGTCTGTGAGATCCCGCCCAACGGCCACGGCATCACCGTCCTGATGGCTCTGAACATCCTCAAGGGCCTGGACCTGTCCCCGGAGCGGGAGCGGGCGGACACCTACCATAAAATCATTGAGTCCATCAAGCTGGCCTTCGCGGACACCAAGACCTATGTGGCCGACCCCCGGTACATGAAAACCCGTGTGGAGGACCTGCTCTCCCAGGACTACGCCGCCCGCCGGCGCGCCCTCATCGGGGAGACCGCCCTTCTGCCCCAGGCGGGGGACCCCTCCTGCGGCGGGACCATCTATCTGTGCACCGCCGACCCGGAGGGGAACATGGTCTCCTTCATCCAGAGCAACTACACCACCTTCGGCGCCGGGGTGGCCATCCCCGGCACCGGCATCTCCCTGCAGAACCGGGGGGCCAACTTCTCCCTGGATGAGGACAGCGACAACTGCCTGGCCGGGGGCAAGCGGTCCTACCACACCATCATCCCAGGATTCCTGATGAAGGACGGGGCGGCGGTGGGTCCCTTCGGGGTCATGGGGGCCTTTATGCAGCCCCAGGGCCACGTGCTGGTGGCGGTGAACACCATCGACTACCATCTGAACCCCCAGGCCGCCCTGGACGCCCCCCGGTTCCAGTGGACCGGCGGGAAGCACGTCCAGCTGGAGCGGGAGGTGCCCGCCCACATCGCCCAGGAGCTCGCCCGCCGGGGGCATGAGGTGGAGATCGTCAACTCCAACCTGCACATGGGGCGGGG
>DWZK01000119.1 GCA_019117605.1 Candidatus Intestinimonas stercoravium
TCGAACAGCTTGGGCAGGGCATCTTCCGGGACACCGGGACCGTCATCCGCCAGGACCAGGCGGCCGCTTTCCTCCAAGGTGATCCGCAGATGTCCCATCGCTTTGTTCTTATATTTGATGCTGTTCTCCAACAGGATATTAGAACAGAACAGACGCTTTTTGATGGTCATCCCGTCCACCCTTTCGCACCTGATATCATAACATATCCCTCCCCGCTGTTCTTAAACTGCGGATAAACTATGCGGGGGTGCGGCCAGGTTTTCGCGCACAAGAGTGCCGGGCGCTCTTGCGGCAGCCCGCCACAGCGCTTGGACGCGGCCCATGAGGCGCCGGCCGTCCCGCACTTTGTTCCTGAGACCCGCTCTTATATATGAACAGATCTTTTCGATTTCGTGAAAAATGACGGACATCCGTTGACAGGATATCCGCCCGATGCTATAACAGGACATCATCGGACCAGCAGACATGCCGGCAGAGCGCCCTATGGCATCGGGTACAGGGAGGACCGTCTGCGGCGGTCCGATGAGGTCCGGATGGAAACATGAGATACGACCAAAGGATAGGTGATCCATGATGAGAAAACGGTACATTGGAGGCATCGCGTGTCTGGCGGCCTCTTTCGCGGTGCTGCTGGCCGCCTGCAGCAGCACGATCCCCGGCACGTCTTCGTCTGCGCCGGCGCAGACACCTGCCGCCTCAGATGACACGACTACAGAAACGCCTTCCGCTTCGCCCAGTGAGGATACCGCGTTCACGCCCGGCACCTGGCTGTCCGATGGTGGGCAATATTACTTTTTCGACGAGGGCGGCACCACGGGCCGGACTGCCAGCCTGGAGGATGGGACCGGCGTGGGATTCGCATATTCTATGGCGGGAACGGAGGCTACCTTTTCCATGGGAGCGGCGGATGATACCAGTTCCTGTACCGTGAGCCGTGATGGGGAAACGGTCACCCTGGAGTGGGCGGACGGTACCACAGAGCATCTCACTTATGTCTCGGAGCAAGGGTCCGACACGTTCCAGTTTTACAGCGATCAGGAGTTGGCCGACCTGGCCTTGAACTTCTACAAGGAAAGCAACGATGCACAGGCCGACCAAAACTTGGTCTCTGCCGCTCAGACCAATGATGACGGCAGCGTTTCCATCCAGGTGTATGAGAATTTGGGCGACCACAACAGTACGGCTGCTTGGTACACCGTAGACCGCGCGACTGCCACCGGAACGGATGGCTCGGGCAATGAGGTGGATCTGGCCGGCTGAAGAGGCGCTGCATCATCTCTCCGCCACGGCCGTTTTTCTGATGTACTGATGGGGGAAGAGGATGCGGGACCGACTGGATAAAGGAGATGGGACCTTATATGGTATGCGGCGGCGATGCCCGGACTGAGCGCCCTGGATCGGCGCCGATGGACAGACCTTGAGATACGACTGAAAAGACAGGACGGGCAGTATGCGCTTACAGCTGCCAGAGCGGTCAGACCGCCCGAACGAGAGACGCCGGCCGGCGGGATATCCCGCCGGCCGGCGGCAGCGTGTCGAAAAAGTCTCTTGACTTTTTCGACACGCTGCCGGACATTTTGACTTGCGTCAAAATGTTCTCGACTGCACGCGAAAGTGGGGGCTCACCGCCCCCCTTTCACACTATCCCCCCGTTGCTTCTCCAGCCTGGTCCCTCTTTTTCGACAGTCTGACGCCGGCCGGCGGGATATCCCGCCGGCCGGCGTATTTCATAGGGCATAGGGAAAGGCGCACAGGGCGGGGAGGGGCGACTAGGGAGAGACGCCTGCCTGCTCGTGATGCAGCCGTCCGGCGTTCAGGCGTTTGTTCAGGTCGATCTTGGCATAGTGATCGTAGTAGCGGAGGATCTTATAGGAGAAGACCATACGCTGTTGGATCTCTCCATTGGCGAGGTCCGCTTTGATGAGCTCCTGCAGCTTGGCCAGCCGGGCGGAGAAGGTGTTGCGGTGCATATAGGCGGCCCTTGCCGCCTGGGAAACGCTGCAATTATTGAGACAGTAATAGTAGAGCACATCCAGCAGGTTCGTGTTGTGGGCGACGTCATAGCGGTAGAGCTTCACTGCTTCCGGATGGGTGAGGTAGATGATGTCGTCGTGGCCCATCAGCGCGTTGAAGCTGTTGAGACACAGGTCGATGGATACATACTCCGCGTACTCCTCGAAGAAGAAGATGCGGTCCCGGGTGCTGGGGCGCAGGACCCGCCCCAGCTGGAGGACGCTCTTGGTCAGCAGATAGTTGGTCCGCAGCATGGAGCGCCGGCTGGTGGCGTTGCTGATGGCTGCATAGGAGTCGTACCGGATGAGCAGGTCCTGCAGGTGCGCCCGGTCGAAGACGGGAGCGGGCTGGAAGTCCCGGTCCGGCCGGCTGAGGAGCAGGACGATCCCCCCGTCATAGAGGGCCGCGTTGCTCTCGGGGAAGATGGCCTCCAGCCGGGCCAGAAGAGCAGAAGGAGTGTCGGAGAAACCGTCGGGAGAGCCAGGCTCCACGATGATGAAGCTGCAGAACTGCTGGGGGATGCGGGAGATGAGAGAAAAACGGCGGCAGATCTCCTCTTCGCCGGTGAGCTTCCCGGTGAGGAGCTCCATGAGGACGGTACGAAAATCGGAGCCCGCCCAATAGCCGTCCGCCTGCGAGGCGGTCACCCAGCTGATGGTATCCCGGACAGCCCCCAAAAGCATACAGGCATCCGCATCTCTCCAGAAAAAGGGAGTGAAGAGGACCATATAAGAGATCAGTTCCCCGCGTTTGCGCACATGCTGCACCCAGCACTTTCCCCGGCTGCCCATCGCGTGGCAGAACAGGGAGGAGGCGGGGCCCGCCGGACCATCGTCGGTCAGGCTCTGCATGGTGGAGGCGGTCAGCAGGCCGAGTTCCAGCATCTCCTGGGCAGGGGGGGAGTCCAGACAGGTATGTCCGCTGAAGTGCACGACCTTCCGCCCGGCGTTGAGGAGGAAAAGGGAACCGCAGGCCAGCTCTGCGGCCGTGTCCACGATATCCTGGATGTTGTGCTGCCGCCCGGCGGCTTCCAACAGCCGGACCGCCCACGCCTGTCTGCGGCGCAGGATGGCGGAGAGCCGGTCATAGAGCTCCAGCAGGTCCAGACAGGCGACGGCCAGGTCGACCTTCCGCTCCTGTGCGCGTCCCGCCAGGCCGGCGGCGTCCCCGGCGGCAAAAAAGGCGAGACCGGCGAGATCTTCGCGCCGGTCCAGCAGAGACAGGATATCCGATCCCTCGCCGATCCAGAGCGCGGTGGCATCGGGACCGTCGAAACAGCGGACGAAGCGGATGGTCTGGATCTGGGGCAGGGAGGGGACGGATGTGACGTCAGCGATGATATGCTCCTGCATAGCGCACAGCCAATGGGAGAACTGAGACATGACGGGCCCTCCTTGCATAAAGTGAACATGATCGATGGATCTATTATAACAGGATCTGTGAGGATCGCCATGCTCTGCCCCTGCGCGGCAAAAATATGTGCACTGCTGCTGAACCGATGAGAAAATGGCGGCATAAGTGCACATGGTATTTTCCCCGGGAGATGCCGTTGTTGCTCTGTGGATAGATCGGATGATATGCTGGGCGCAACAGGGGCGGGCGGCGTACCGCGGCGCTGACCCGGCCAGAAAAGAGACAAGAGAAAAGGAGTTGTTCGTATGTCAGCTTCCGCCGTACTTATCTGTTTCCTGGTAGGCCTGGTCATCTCCATCTTCGTGGGGAACAAGCTCAATTTCAACATCGGACTGATCGCTACCGTGGTGGCCTATATCATCGGCGTCTTCGGTATCGGGATGTCCACCTCCTCCCTCATCGCCCTTTGGCCCGCCAAGATCCTCTTCACCATCATCGGGATCTGCTGGCTCTTCGGCTACGCCAATGAGAACGGCACCCTCCGCCAGATCACGCTGATGCTGGTGCACCGCTTCCGCAGGTTCCCGGGCCTGATCCCCTGGGTGTTCTTCTTCATCGCGGGCCTCATCTGTATGACCGGCGCCTCCCCCTATGCGCCCAACGCCGTGCTCATGCCCATCATCATCTCCGTCTGCCTGGCCACCAATCTGAGCCCTCTCTTCGGTTCCATGATGGTCAATGTGGGCTCCTACCTGGGCGCCCAGGTCCCTTGGGGCCAGGGTGCCAGCATCGCACGGGGCGTGCTGGAGGAGAGCGTCCACGCCGCTGAGGCGGACGCGATCCTCTGGAACGGCTTCTGGTCCTGCGCCCTCTTCGCCCTGGTGTCCGGCGTGGTCACTTTCCTGGTATTCCGGGGCTGGAAGGCCAAGATCACCAACATGGACATCATAACCAAGCCGGAGCCCATGAACACCAAGCAGAAGCAGACCTTTGCGCTGATACTCCTCCTGGTGGTCCTGATGGTGGTCCCCTCTCTGGCAGGCAACCTGGGAGTCCCCGCGCTGGCCGCGCTCTCCCGAAAACTGGACATCTCCCTGGTCTGCATGGTCCTGGCCACTGTGGCGGCCATCCTGCACCTGGGCGACGATAAAGTAGTGGTCACCCGCCACATCCCCTGGAACACCCTCATGATGCTGGGCGGCGTCTCCATGCTGGTGGGCGTGGCCTCCGAGGGCGGCGCTGTGGATATGATCGGAAACTGGATCGGCGATAACGTGGCCGCCTCTCTCATGGTGCCCATGTTCGTCCTGCTGGCCGCTTTCATGAGCGTGTTCTCCCCCGGCTCCTCCGTGGTGACCCCCACCCTCTTCGTCCTGGTCCCCGCCGTGGCGGCCACCTCTGTGGATGTCAACTATTTCGCCGTCTACGCAGGTATCGCTATCGGCGCCAACGCCTCTGCGGTGTCCCCCTTCTCCGGCGGCGGCTCCCTGACCCTGGCCAATATCAAGCAGGACGAGATCCGGGAGAAGATGTTCCTGCCGCTGATCGGCGCGGCGGTGGCCCTGTCGATCCTGGCCGCCATCCTGGGCGCCCTGGGCTTGTACGGCCTGTTTGGATGAGATGGAAGGGACGCTCACTCAGACGCTCATCCGCCATGTCTTGGACGTGGACTATGGAGACCTTCCGGCGGCCGCCATCCTGGCACAGAAAAACTCGATGGCGGATATGCTGGCCGTGATGCTCGCCGCCACAGGGCTGGATACGGCGTCCGCCCCCTTCGCCGCCTTTGCGGCGGCGGAGGGCCGTGGGCGGTGCACGCTCCTGGGGCGGGGGGAGAAGACCTCTCCCGCCCTGGCCGCCCTGGCCAACGGGGCCCTGGTCCACGCGCTGGACTACGAGGACTCCCATGAGACCGCCACCGTCCACCCCAACTCGGCCGCCCTCCCCGCCCTCATGGCGTTGAGCCAGCATTTGGGCGGCGTGTCCGGCCGCCGTTTCCTCACCGCCATGGCCCTGGCCAGCGACATCTGCTGCCGCCTGGACCTGGGGGTGAAGGAGGACCTGCTGAGATACGGCTGGAACATGCCGCCGATCCACGGTTCCATGGGAGCTGTGTTCGGGGCGGGGAAGCTGCTGGGACTGGATGCCGGGCAGATCTCCGATGCGGTGGCCCTGGATATGTGCCAGGCCACCTGCACCGGAGAGGCGGCCAACAGCGCCGGCTCCGCCCTGCGGACCATCCGGGAGGGTTTCGCCGCCCAGGCGGCGGTGCAGTCGGCTCTCCTGGCCCGTGCCGGCGTCCCCGCCCGGCTGGACGCCCCTCTCGAGGGGAAGCTGGGCTATTACCACATGTATGCCCGGGACGACTATGCCCCGGAGAAGGTCCTGGATGGGCTGGGGACGGTCTTCCAGGGGGCCTACATCAGCTTCAAACCCTGGCCCTCCTGCCGGGCCACCCACACCTCCATCGAGGGGGTGCTGGCCTTGATGGAGGAGCACGCCGTCGCTCCGGAGGAGGTCCGGGAGATCCACATCGTCCTCCAGGAGATCGGCCGCATGGTCACCGAGCCCAGAGAGGCGAAATACCGCCCCCGATCGGCGGCGGTGGCCAAGTTCAGCCTCCCCTTCGTGGTAGGGACCGCAGTGGTATATGGTGCGGTGGGGCTGGACAGTTTCACGGCAGAGCGCCTCTCCGACCCGGCGGTGTCGTCCGTGGCGGACAGGGTGGTCTGTGAGATCGATCCCTCTCTGACCAAAGAGCAGAACAAGCATACCGACATCACGATCCGCACCGCCAGAGGAGACTTCCACCGCCATCTGGAGCATCCGCTGGGCTGCGTGGAACGCCCCATGGGGCGGGAGAGGATGCGCCGCAAGTTCTTCGACTGCGCGGCGGCCGCCCGCCGCCCGGTCGGACGGGAGCGGCTGGAGCAGATCTACGAGACGATCTTCCGGCTGGAAGAGCTGGAGGATGTGGGAGCGCTCTTCGCTCTCTTGTGACGGGCGCTCTGAAGATGTGATCGGACAGATCTATCATAACGAATGGAGGACCACAGACCATGACTGACAGGATCAAACGTATGCAGGAAGCGCTGAAAGTGGACAAATATGTCTTTTGTGCGGAGAAGCCGAAACTGGTGATCGAGTCCTGGAAGAAGCACGAGGGCCTGCCCGCTATCCTGAGCCGGGCCCACGCCACCGCCGATTACCTGGACCAGCGCACCATCTATGTGGATGAAGACGAGCTGATCGTGGGCAATGTGGCTTCCAAGCCCCATGGGCTGGAGGCATCCTGCTGGGGGCCCTTCTGGGACGATGACGATCTGGACTCCATCCTGGAGGGGAACTACACCATCTCTGACGAGGACCGGGCCACCCTGCGGAGCCTGGACTCCTTCTGGGACGGGGAGGACCGCCAGATGTACGAGTGGCAGGGCCGCTTCTATGACGACGAGCGGCTGTGGCCCTTCATCCGGTCCGGCATCCTGTGCCCCCCCTGGACCAGCAAGGTCAAGGGGCGCGGCTCCGGCGGCGCAGGCTTCGGCTGGGGGCTGGGGATCGGCCTGAGCTTCTTCGTGCCCGACTACGGCAAGATCATCACCGAGGGCATCCACAAGACCCTGGATGAGGCGAAGGAGGAGCTGCGCAATGTCCGCTATGTGGACAACGACTCCTTTGACAAGGCCACCTATCTCCAAGCCGTGATCATCGCTCTGGAGGCCATGGTCCGTATGTACCACCGCTATGGCGACACCTGCCTGGAGGCGGCGGCCAAGTGCGCCGACCCCAAGCGGAAGGCGGAGCTGGAGCAGATGGCGGATACCTGCCACTGGATCGCGGAGAAGCCCTCTCGCGGCTTCCGGGACGCCATCCAGAACTTCTGGTTCTACTGGATGATGATCACCCACGGCACCGTGCCCGGCGGCCGGTTCGATCAGTATATGTATCCCTTCTATAAGAAGGATATCGAGAGCGGCGTCCTCACCGATGCCGATGTGCTGGAGCTCATCGAGTGCCTGCGCATCAAGATCATGCAGTTCAACTTTGTATCCGGAAACGCCAAACAGCGGGACAAGTGGGCCGGCATGGCCCGGTGGCACAACTTCGTGATCGGCGGTGTGGACAGGGACGGCAACGACGCGTCCAACGAGCTCTCCTATCTGGTCCTGGAGGCGGCCAACGAGGTGCGCACCCCCCACTTCACCATCACCCTGCGGGTCCATGAGGGGACCCCCGAGCCCCTGATGAAGAAGGCTCTGGAGCTGGTGAAGACCGGCCTGGGCATGCCCGCCTTCGTCTCGGACAAGAGCTATATCCAGGGCCTGGTGGACCAGGGCGTGCCTCTGGAGGAGGCCCGGGACTACGCGCTGGCGGGCTGCCTGGATCTGAACCTGCCCGGAAGGTCTCGTATCAACGCCCTGGGCATGTTCATCGTCCCCAAGGTGCTGGATGTCACTATGCACAACGGCATCATGCGGGAGACCGGCGAACGCATCGGCCCCGCGACCGGCGAGATGAAGGATTTCAAGAGCTACGAGGACTTCGAGGCTGCCTTCAAGGAGCAGCTCTACCACTTCATGGGCATGTACAACGAGGAGCACAACATCCTCATCCGGGTCACCCGGGCGGTCAACTGCGACGTGGTCCACTCCGCCTTTGCCTACGATGGGATCAAATGCGGCAAAGATATCATGGACCGGAAGATGCCCTACGAGAACGCCTCCCTTATGAACCCCGTGGGCATGATCTGCGTGGCCAACTCCCTGGCTGCCGTGAAGAAGTTGGTCTTCCAGGACAAGGTCTGTACCATGGAGGAGCTCTACGACGCCATCGAGGCCGATTGGGAGGGCTATGAGGAACTGCACAAGAAGTGCGTGGACGCCCCCAAGTTCGGCAACGGCATCGACCTGGTGGACGATATCGCCGCCGATCTCTACAAGTTCTGGGCCGCCAGCTGCAATACCTTCACCACGGTCTACGGGGTCCCGCCCCGCCCCACCGGCATCTCCATCACCGCCCACGCCCCTGGCGGCAGCTACACCTGCGCCACCCCCGATGGCCGTCATGCGGGCGACACCCTGCCCGACGGCGTGGCCTCTCCCGCCCAGGGCACCGACAAGTGCGGCCCCACGGTCTCTCTGTGCAGCGCCATGAAGATCGACCAGGACCCCTTCAACGCTATGCTGCTGAACATGAAGATGCACCCCTCCGCCCTCAAGTCGGAGGATGACCTGATGAAGCTGGGCGGGCTCGTCCGCACCTACCTGACCAACGGCGGCAAGCACATCCAGTTCAACGTGGTGGACAACGCCACCCTGCTCAAGGCCCAGGAGAAGCCCCAGGAGTACCGGGACCTTGTGGTCCGGGTGGCCGGCTACAGCACCTACTTCACCCTGCTCACCAAGGCGGTGCAGGACGAGATCATCGCCAGGACCGAGAATCGGATGTGAGCCGGAGAAGCCCCCGTCTCTGCATACCGACCATACAAAAACTCCGCCGGAGGACCCAAAGGGCTCTCCGGCGGAGCTTTTCATCTTGGATGCGGAGGCTCAGGGCCTGAACTCCCGTTCCATCACCTTCTCATAATAGCGGATGAACTGACAGGAGAGCATCAGCCGCTGCCGCAGGTTCCCGTCCTCCAGGTCCAGATGGATCAGGTCCATGATCTTGCTCATCTTGTTGATGACCGTGTTCCGGTGCATATAGGTGGCGGCGGCAGTCTTGACCAGGTTCCGGTCGTTGAGCAGATAGTAGTAGAGCACGTCCCGGAGATTGTTGTTGTGCTGCCGGTCATAGCGGGTCAGATGGATCACCGCCGGGTGGATCAGATAGAGCACGTCCTCGTTCCCCTCGATCTCCAGGTACCGCTGGACGCAGAGGTCGATGAGGCAGTACATGCTGTAGTCCTCGTGGAAGAAGATGCGCTCCCCGTCCGTCTGCCGCAGGGCCTGGGCCAGGATGACGGTGCGCCTGGTGAGGAGGAAGATGGAGCGCAGAGCCTCTACCTTGCGGGTCCCGTTGCTGATGGCGGCGTAGCCGTCGTATCGGGCCAGCAGGGCGGTGAGCCTGCCTCCTCCGTCCAGATCGGGGCGGAAGGTCCGCTCCTGATAGCTGCGCAGGATGATCACGTCGCCGTTGTAGACGGCCATATTGGCGTCGGTGAATATCTCCCGCAGCTGGGCCAGCAGATAGTTATAGGGCACCCCGGAGCTGCGGTTGGGGAAAGTGATGACCACCACCTGCACGAAATCATCCACGGGGATCGGCATGTGGGACAGGGCGGCCCGGATCTCGATGGAGCTGGTGAGGCGGCGTTCCACGATATCGCTCCAGCACTGCTGGAAACGTTTCGTGCTGGAGCCCAGCCGGTCCAGATCGCGGGAGAGGAGGCGGCGGCTGAGATGGCCGGCGGCACAGTCACAGAGCGCGTACATGTCCCACTCCGGCAGAGGACGCCGGGCCTCCACGAGCAGCAGGCCGAAGAGAGCGCCATCGTGGAACATGCGCCGTCCGTAGAGGATGAGGTCGGTACCGGGGACGGCATAGGCGCCCCTCTCCTCAGAGGGTCCGTTGGGGAAGAGGGACTCCACCGTCCGGGCGGGGAGCGCACCTGTGGCCGCCACCTGACCGGTGAGGAAGCCGCTGCTCTCCGATCCGGAGCTGGCCACGACCCGGCCGTTCTGGTCCGTAAGCAGCACAGGCGCCTCAGCGAAGCGGGCGGTGAGATCCACGATGGCGTGGAGCCCGCCGCCGTGGTCGGTGAGCTCTTGAAAAGCCCTCTGCCACCGCTCCACATGGGCAGAGGCGTCTGCGATGGTGTTATACAGCTTGGCCAGGGAACAGTTGAAGAACAGGAGCGAGGCCTGGGAGGGAGGCGCGGCGGGAACATCCTGTACGTTGCAATTGGAGAAGAGGATCACAGCGCCGGGGAGGATCTGGGCCCGTTCCAGCAGTGGGATCGAGCGGGCCTCCCCCAGATAGATGCGGTCTGTGGTGAGCTCCTTCTGCGCGGAGAGGAGCTCCACCCGGTCGGGAGACAGGTCCTCTCCCGGCTGGAGGAACGAACGTATGAGAAAGGGCTGGAGCCGATGGATCAGGAACCGCAAACTTGACATAGTGTCTCCTCTCTAACGGCAGCGCCGGAACGCCGGGATGCGGGGAGCCGGTCGTTCTTCATCCGTACTGTCTCCATTATAGTTGAAAACTGTATTTTTGCATATATGAACTGCTGATTTTAGGAAAAACTTTGTAAAAATATACGAAACGCACATTTAGAAAGAGATCTGATGTGCGCATCGCACAGAAAAAAGGCGGCCGGGGAGGCATTCCTTGCGGGGCCTGGGGGGCTGTGTTATCGTCAGGGTGAGCTGATCCATCGATCCATGACCAACAAACCGCAGTTCGGCAACAAGGGGGAGTATGAATGACAGACAGAGTCAAGCGTATGAAGGAGAGCCTGCGGGTGAACAAATACCCGCTGTGTGTGGAGCTGTTCCGCCTGGCCAACGAGTCTCTGGACATGACCGGCGGCGAGCCCATGCTGCTGCGCCGCTCCAAGCTGCACGCCCACATCCTGGATAACATCACGATCTTCATCGAGCCGGACGACCTGCTCTGCGGCTCCGGGGCCAGCAAGCCCTTTGGACTGGAGATGCAGTATGAGTACGGCGTGTGGACCAAGGATGAAGTCGAATCCCTCAAGAGCGAGATCTACGACATCAGTCCCGAGGACGAGGAGGAGCTCTACCGGCTCAATGAGCGCTTCGCCGGCAACGCCCTGAACACCAACCTGGTGGAGGCCATGGGCAAGAGCCTGGGAGAGAACGAGCGGCTGTGGCCTTTCATGAAGTCGGGCACTATCCTGCCTCCGTGGAAGGACAAGAAGGGCGGCTCCGGCGGCGGCTTCGCCATGTCCGGCTACGGTCTGGGCCCCGGCTTCTCTCTGGTGTGCGTGGATTTCGCCCGGATCCTCAACGAGGGCGCCAAGAGCGTCATCGCGGAGGCCAAGCAGTGCCTGAAGGACCTGCGGTACGACTCCGGCGACGCCATCGAGAAGCGGGACTTCTGGGAAGGCGTGGTCATCGTCTTCGAGGCGTGGGTCCGCTTCGCCAACAGATACGCGGACCTGGCCGAGCGCATGGCCCAGGGCGAGGAGGATCCGGTCCGCAAGGCGGAGCTCCTGGAGATGGCCCGCATCTGCCGCAAGGTGCCCTATGAGCCCGCGGAGACCTTCCGTGAGGCGATGCAGTCCTTCTGGTTCACCTTCCTGATGGTGTGCCCCTCGCCCACCTCTACCGCAGGCCGCTTCGACCAGTACATGTATCCCTTCTACCGGAGAGATATCGACGAGGGCCGCATCACCGACGAAGAGGTGCTGGAGCTGCTGGAGATCATGCGCTGCAAGGTCATGAAGATCAACCGGGTCTCCGGCAAAGCGAACCGGGCCAAGAACGCGGGCATGGCCAAGTGGTACAACTGGACCATCGGCGGCCAGAAGGCGGACGGATCCGACGCCACCAATGAGCTCAGCTACCTGCTGCTGGAGGCGGCCAGAGACACCCACCTGCCCCACCACACCGTCACGGTCCGCGTCCATCCCGGCACCCCGGAGAAACTGATGCTCAAGGCCCTGGAGTGCGTCAAGAGCGGCCTGGGCATGCCCGCCTTCCTGGGCGATGAGTCCTACATCAACTTCTTCACCAGCCAGAGCGAGAGCAACAAACTGCCCGTGGAGGTGGCCCGGGACTATGTGGCCACCGGCTGCGTGGACGGTAACGTCCCCGCCGTGACCCGGACCCAGGTGGCCTGCTTCTTCATCATCCCCCAGGCCATGGATATCTGTATGCACAACGGCTACTGCCGCTATACCAAGGAGATGGTGGGGAAGCCCCTGGGCGACGTCACGGAGATGACCAGCTTCGAGGCGTTCAAGGAAGCGGTCTTCGAGGAGATCCGCTATCTGATGGGCATGGCCAACGAGCGGGTCAACGTGGAGCTCATCGCCGAGCGGGACCTGTTCCCCGACGTCTTCCGCTCCGCCCTGATGAAGGACGGCGTGAAGGTGGGCAAGGACATGTTCAACCGCCGCTTCGAGTTCGAGAACGGCGCGGTGCTGGGAGCCGTGGGCGGCGTCAACACCGGCAACGCCCTCTACGCGATCAAGAAGCTGGTCTTCGACGAGAAGAAGTACACCATGAAGCAGCTCATGGAGGCCCTGGACGCCGATTGGGTGGGCTATGAGGACATGCAGCGGGACTTCAAGGCCCAGCCCAAGTACGGCAACGCCTTCAAAGAAGTGGATGACATGGTGGCCGAGGTGTACAAGCTCCACGCCGACACCTGCCTGAGCCTGCCCTGTGCCTATGGCGACAGCCTGAAGCCCAACGCCATCTCCATCTCCGCCCACCAGCCCGGCGGCGCGGTCACCGGCGCCACCGCCGACGGCCGGAAGGGCGGCGAGATCCTGGCCGACGCGTCCCTGTCTCCCGACCACGGGCAGGACACCCACGGCCCGATCGCCGTGTTCCAGAGCGCCATGGAGGTGGACCAGGACCCCTATCAGGGCACCCTGATGAACATGAAGTTCCACCCCTCCAACATGAAGACGGAGGATGATCTGAGGAAGTTGGGGGCCATGATCAAAACTTACCTGACCCACGGCGGCAAGCATGTGCAGTTCAACGTGGTGGACCGGGCGGAGATGGAGGATGCCAAGATCCACCCTGAGGACCATCCCGAGCTGGTGGTCCGGGTGGCCGGCTACAGCGCGTACTTCACCCGTCTGCCCCTGTCCATCCAGAACGAAGTCATCGAGCGCACCTCCCAGACCCTGTAAGATAAGCTGCGACTGAACGATCGAAAGAAAGAGAGGAGAGACACTATGGCACTGTGGCTGTGTATCATCGCCATCATCATCTCCATTTTCCTGGGGTGGAGATTCGGATTCAACACAGGTGTCATCGCCATGGGCTTCGCCTTCATCATCGGCATCTGTGTGATGGGGATGCGGGCCTCCGACATCATCGCCTATTGGCCCACCACTATCGTTTTCTACCTGCTGTCTATCGCGCTGTTCTTCAACTACGCCACGGAGAACGGCACCATGGAGGTGCTGGGGCAGAAGCTGCTCCACGCCATGGGAGGGAACGCGAAGCTGGTCCCCTTTGCCGTGGCGATCGTCTCGGCGATCGTGGGCGGCCTGGGCGCCGGCGCATCCACCCCTGCCATCGTGGGCCCCTTCGCCTTCGTCATGGCGGCCACAGCGGGCGTGAACCCCGTGCTCACCGCTCTGGCGGTCTCCTTCGGCAACCTGGTGGGCTCCAACAACCCCTATAACGGTTACGGCGGCACGATCTCCAAGAACCTCATCATCGCCAACGGTGTGGACGAGGCCACCACCATGGACTGGTCCCTGAAGATCTGGTTCAACTGCTGTCTCATCACCATCATCGTCATCGTGTTCTTCTATTTTGCCCTGAAGGGACACAGGGCCACCAGGACCGCCATGAGCGGGAAGCCTCCCGAGTTCGACCCTGTACAGAAGAAGACGGTGGTCATCCTGCTGCTCGCTTTCTTCCTGATGGTGGTCCCGCCCATCCTGTACACCTGGATCCCCGGCGTGCCCGTGCTCTCCACCATCAATCAGGTCTGTCAGCCCCAGGTCATCATGATGCTGGGCGCCATCGCCTGCGCGGTGCTGAAGCTGGGCAACGAAAAGACCGTGATCCGGAAGATCCCCATCAGCACCATCGTGATGATCGTGGGCGTCTACTCCCTGATCCAGGTGGCGGCCGAGGCCGGCCTGGTGGACTTCATCTCCGGCGCGCTGGCCAACTCCATCCCCAGGCCCCTGGTGCCCGCGGCGATCGTCTTCTTCGCGGCCTTCCTGAGCTTCTTCTCCAGCTCTACTTCTACGGTCATGCCGCTGATGTACCCCATGGTGCCCGCGCTGGCCGCCAGCTTGAGCCTGAACCCCATCATGCTGTACACCTGTATCTTCTTCGGCGGCCTTGCCACCTCCTGCTCGCCCTTCTCCACCGGCGGCGCGGTGTGTATCGCGGCCAACCCCTATGAGGACCAGAAGGAGATGCTGCCCAACAAGATGATCGTGGCGGCCCTGGTGGTCACCGTGCTCACCATCGTGGCGGCCTCTGTGGGGCTGTTCAACCTGTTCCCGGCGTGACCGGAGATTCATTTCGATAAGATCGACCTATCTTGCTCGCATGAGTTTCCTTATCCGGCGTTGCTTCGTCACCGCGAACTCAGCAGGACAGACGGGGGCGGGAGCACATCCCGCCCCCGTCTGTTTTTAAGAAACTTATCTGACGTTCCGCCGTATGCGGACTGAGGACACCTATCCGGGAACGCCATACGGCCGGGGATGAAAGGAGATGTGGTCTATGACTGCTACAGTAGGTCTGATCGTATTCATGCTCGCGATCGTCATCTCGATCATATTGGGCACGAAGCTCAAGATGAACATCGGGATGGTGGCGCTGGCATTCACATTCTTGATCGGCGTCACCCTGAGCGGGCTGAGCGGCCGGTCCGTATCCGGGCTTTTCCCCACCAATATCTTCGTCACACAGCTGGTAGCCACCTTCTTCTACGGGTTCGCCTCCCTCAACGGCGCGTTCAACGGTATCGCCGACCGCATCATCTACCGCACCAAAAAGGTGAAGGGGGCGCTCCCCTTCGTGGTGCTCCTCTGCACGATACTCTTGAGCATGATGGGCGCGGGCGCTGAGGCCACCCCCGTCATCATGTCTCCTATCGCCTTCATGCTGGCGGCAGAAGCGGGGTTCCACCCCATCCTGGCGTCCCTGGCGGTCTGGGTCGGCTCTGTCTGTACCATCGGGGCCACATGGACGCCGGGCGGCGCCGTGGCATACAGCATCTGGTCCCCTCATCTGGGGGAGGAGGCGGCAGACGCCACTTCTCTCTATATCATGCTGCTCCTGATCGCCATCGGCTTCATCACGATGCTCGTGGTCGATTTCATCTATCGGAAAGAGCTGAAGGAGATCGAGATGGAGGAGCCGGCACCGTTCACTCCCATCCAGAAGCGCTCCCTCATGATCGTAGTCATCGCGCTGCTGCTGATGCTGATCCCGGCCGTGCTGGAGGCGCTGGCGCCCAACCCGGTGACGAAGTGGATCAGCACCCACATCACGGTCCAGGTGGTCTGTCTGGTGGGCTCGCTGATCTTCGTGATCATGGGCCTTGCCGACCCCAAGGAAGTGTTCTCGAAAAAGATCCCCTGGAACTCTCTGATCACGCTGGCCGGTATGGGGACGCTGGTGGCACTGGCCGGTGAACTGGGAATCGTGGATGCCATCGGAGGCTGGATCGGCGACTCCGTGCCGGCCAAGTTCATGCCTCTGATGCTGGTGCTGGTGGCGGGGCTGTTGAGCTATGTCGTGGCGGCCTCCTCGGTGATCTACCCGCTCTTTGCGCCCATGGTCCCCGCACTGGCGGCGGCCTCCGGCCTGAGCCCGGTCCTGATCGCTGTGAGCATCATGCTCGGTGCCAACATCTCATCCTTTTCCCCGGTGTCCACGGGTGGGTCGATGGCCATGCTGGGAGCCAGTGAAGAACAGCGCGATATCGTGATGACAGGGCAGTTCCGGTTCGCGATGTATTTCCTCATCATCTTCGTGGCGATCTTCGGGGTCCTGGGACTGCTCGGCGTTTTCGGATGAGAACAGAGAGGAAGGAGCGTGGATGACTGTGGATTTTTCGAGAGAACTGGCCAGATTCGTAGTGGATACGGACTATGACGATATCCCTGCCTATGTGTTCGAGACACAGAAGAAGTCCGTCCTGGACACGGTGGCCATCACCCTGGGCGCGGCCACCTTGGGCGACGGCTGCAAAGAGATGGTGGAGGTGGCCACAGAGAACAGCTATGGGGCGGTGGGAGACGCCGCCGTCATCGGGTTCGGCCGGAAGCTGCCCGCGCCGTGGGCCGCGTTCGCGAACGCCTCCATGGCACACTCCCTGGACTTCGGGGATACCCAGATGCGCGCCATCGTCCACTCGAACGCTTCGACGTTCCCCGCGGCGCTGGCAGTGGCGGAAAAGCTGGGAGGTGTGGATGGAAAGACGCTCCTGACCGCACTGGTCATCGGCAGCGAGGTGGCCTGCCGGGTCTCCCTGGGGGTGGAGCAGGATCTGGAGAGATACGGATTCTATATGCCGCCGATCTACACCTCGTTCGGCGCGACAGCGGCAGTATGCAAGCTCCTGAAATTGACGGAGGAACAGGTCGTGGACGCGTTCAGCTTCGACCTGTGCCAGACCACATGCAGCGCGGAGCTCATGAACAACCGCGATACGGTGGTGCGCTCGATCCGCGAGGCGTTCGCGGCCAAGAACGCTGTCCTGTCCGGACTCCTTGCGCAGAAGGGACTGAAGGGCTTCGCGGAGCCCTTCGAAGGGAAGCTGGGCTTCTACCACGCATACGCCAGAGACGAAACGGATCTGGACAGGGCGCTGGAGGGGCTCGGCAGCTCCTTCGAGGCCGGGACGCTCTACTTCAAGCTGTGGCCCAGCTGCGCGGGGACACACCCGGTCATCGCGAGCGTCAAGAAGCTGGTAGAGGAGGATCACATCGCGCCCCAGGAGATCCGGCGGGTCCATGTGGTCACCTCCCAGAGGAACAGGATGCTCGCCGAGCCGGAGGAGATCCGAAAGGCTCCCGCCACCTCCATGATCGCCAAGTTCAGCATCCCCTATACGGGAGCCGTGGCGATCCTGCGGGGGGACGTGACGCTGGACGATTTCCAGCCGGCGGCGCTCCAGGATGGAGCGGTGAAGGCGCTGGCTGCGAAATTCACCTATGAGGTCAACGAGGCGTGGGGGAAAGCCGAAGGGATGAACACGGACGTGACCATCTTCACGGACAGAGGCGAGCACCACCACTTCTACACGGAGGTGGGCCTCCCTCCGCGGGACGCCACGTTCGAAGAGCTCACTGCGAAGCTGCGGTCCTGCGCGAGACATGCGGTGCGTCCCAAAAGTGAAGAGGACCTCGGCAGGATAGCGGATACGATACGGCATATGGAGTCGCTGGAGGACATCGCGCAGTTCACTTCTCTGCTATAGATCTGAAGAGCGGATAGCTGTATGACGAAAGGAGACGGTATGATGACGAAAAACGAACTAGTGATGTACGGCGTGGGAGATGTGGCCCCCTACCGGGACGACCTGTCCTCCTCTTTCCGCCATGTGGCGCCCCTGTTCCAGAGCGGGGACCTCTCCTTCTGTCAGCTGGAGGCCGTCCTCAGCGAGCAGGGCGACCTGTCCAGCTGCACCCGGATGGGGTGCTCCTCCCGGCCGGAGGTGGCCGGCGCGCTGAAGGAGGCGGGCTTCGATGTGGTCTCCTTCGCCTCGAACCACGCCCTGGACTATGGCCGCACCGCCTTCAAGGAGACCCTGGCCCATCTGCGGGACGCGGGCCTGGCGGTGACCGGCGCGGGGGAGAACGAGACCATCGCCCGCACCTATCCCATCCTGGACGTGAAGGGGACCAAGGTGGCCTTCCTGGGCTATAACTCCATCCTGCCCCAGGGCTTCTGGGCGGAGGAGGCCCGCCCCGGCTGCAACCCCGCCCGGGGCATCACCGCCTATGTGCCGGTGGAGCACGACCAGCCCGGCACCCCCTGCCGGATGTATACTTTCCCCCACCCCGACGACCTGAAGAAGATGACCGAGGACATCCGGAAGGCCAAGACGGAGGCGGACATCGTCATCGTCTCGATCCACTGGGGCATCCATTTCAAGGAGGCGGTCCTGGCGGACTACCAGCGCTATTACGCCCACTTCGCCATCGACGCGGGGGCGGACCTGATCCTGGGCCACCACGCCCACATCCTCAAGCCCATCGAGATCTACAAGGGCAAGGCGATCTTCTACAGCCTGGGCAACTTCGCCATGGAAGAGGTCACCGATATGCTCCGGGACGTGAAGGCCAAGGGACAGGACATGAAGACATCCAAGAGCCACACGGAGATGACCGCCATCAGCGACGCCTTCAAGACCACCAAGCGCAGTTTCCCCATGGACTCCTACCTGACTATGGTGGCCAAGTGGACGGTGGCCGATGGGGCCATCCAGCGGGTGTCCTACCTGCCGGCCTATCTGCCGGAGGACGGCGCGCCCTATGTGCTGGAGCCCGCCGACCCCCTTTTCCAGAAGGTCAACGGCTACATGGAGAAGATCACCGCCATGGAGGGGATGGATACGGGATACCGCCTCTCGGAGGACGGGAGAGAAGTGATCCTGATCTGAAGCGGATAGGGAAGAAAGGAGCATTTGGGAATGTCAACGACTGGTATCATCATCGTCTGCCTCATCGGCATCGCGGTCGCCATCGCGCTGGGCTATAAGTTCGGCATCAATATGGGCGTCACCGGCTTGGTATTCGCCTATATCGTGGGCTGTTTCCTGATGGAGATGCGGGTGAAAGAGGTCGTGGCCCTGTGGCCCACCTCCACCGTGTTCCAGCTCATGAGCATCACCCTGTTCTTCGGCTTCGCCGTGGTCAACGGCACCATGCAGGCCATCGCCGACCACCTGCTCTATGCCGTGCGGAACCAGACATGGCTGATCTCCTTCGCGCTGTACTTCATCTCCATCATCCTGGGCGCTCTGGGCTGCCCGCCTCCCGCCGCCAACGCCATCATGGCGGTGATCGGCTTCTCCGTGGGGCTGCCCGCCGGCCTCCATCCCCTCATCATCGCCTGGGCGGTGCCCCACGGGTGCAACATCGGCGCCTGTATGCCCTGGGCCGCCTCCGGCTCGGTGGTCAAGAGCACCATCGCCAGCGCGGGATATGAGGCGGAGTCCACCACCATGACCTGGGAGTTCATGTTCGCCTTCTTCCTCATCACCTTCGTGGTGCTCATCTTCCTGAACTTCATCTTCAAGGGCTATAAGCTGAAGACCATCAGCGTGCAGAAGCCGGCCCCCTTCAGACCCGAGCACAAGAAGAGCCTGATCGTCATCTGCATCGTGGTCTTCCTGGTGGTGGTGCCCTCGCTCATCACCAAGTTCGTGGATATCTCCTGGCTGTCCACTTTTGCCACCTATGCCGATATCCAGATGCTGGGCATGATCGGCTTCGTGGCCTGTTCCCTCATGAAGCTGGCCGACGAGAAGGCCGTCATCAAGTCCGTGCCCTGGAACACCATCATCCTGGTGGGCGGCATCGCCACTCTGATGAGCGTGGCCACCGAGGCCGGTGTGGTGGAGATGATCTCCCACTGGCTCAACAACAGCGTGCCTGCCTTCGCCATCGGCGCGTTCCTGTGTATCCTGGGCGGCTTCCTCAGCTTCTTCTCCGGGGGCATCAACACGGTGTTCCCCATGCTGGCGCCTATCGTGCCCAGCCTGGTGGCGGGAGCGGGGGTCAAGCCCGTCACTCTCTTCATCTGCATCCTCCTGGGCGCCTGCTATACCGCCCTCTCCCCCTTCTCCACCGGCGGCGCCATCTTCATGTCCAACTGCCCCGATGACAAAGTCCGCGCCAAATTGGTGGGAGGCCAGCTGGGCCTGGCGGCCTTCAGCATGGTGCTCTGCGCGGTGCTGGCACTGGTGGGCGTCGTCGCTCTCTTCTGATACCCTTCGCAAGGGCCCGGAGACCGGCGCTGTACCCGGTCCCGGGCCCCCTCCTCTTTATCTGACCGTTGGGAAAGGAGCAGACCATGGGAAGACCATACCTCTTTCTGGCGACCGGAGATCTGGGGCCAAACCGCCCCGATCCGGACAGCATCTTCGACGGCGTGCGGGAGGCCCTGTCCAGAGGTGACCTGATCTTCGGGCAATTGGAGCCCTGCCTGGCCTCCGGCGGGACGCCGCTCCCTCAGGCCCGTCTGCCCATGCGGGGCGCCCCGGAGGGGGCCGCCGCCATCGCCAGGGCCGGGTTCGATATCATCAGCTTTGCCACCAACCACTGTATGGACTGGGGCAGAGAGGCATTCTTCGAGACCCTGGAGGTACTGAGAGACAACGGGATGTCGGTCATCGGCGCTGGAAAGGACCTGGCCGAGGCCCGCAAGCCCGTATTCACCCGGCTGGGGGAGACCAGGATCGCCTTCCTGGGCTATAACTCGATCCTCCCCCAGGACTACTTCGCCACCAGCGAGCGGCCGGGCTGCGCCCCCCTCCGGGGCCTTACCGTCTATGAGCAGATCGAGCACGATCAGCCGGGGACCCCTGCCCGCATCCACTCATATCCGGTGGAGGAGGACCTGGAGGATATCATGGCGGACGTGGCCGCGGCCAAGGCCCAGGCGGACCTGGTCATGGTATCGCTCCACTGGGGGATCCACTTCGTCCCCGCCGTGATCGCCCAGTACCAGCGCATCGCCGGCCACGCCATCATAGACGCCGGGGCGGACATCATCCTGGGCCACCATCCCCACATCCTCAAGCCGATCGAGGTCTACAAGGGCCGGGCGATCGTCTACAGCATGGCGAATTTCGCCCTGGAGCCCCCATTCCTCTTCGCGGAAGACCTGGACCTGTGCAACTCGCCCCGGCACAAAGAGCTCCAGGCCCTCAACGCCGACTGGAAGCGTATGCCCGCCAAGCCTATGCCGCCGGACAGCTACAAGTCCATGCTGCTCCAGTGCGTCATCCAGGACAAGCAGATCCGGCGGGTCTCCTTCCTGCCGGTGCAGCTGGACGACGGCTCCGATCCCAGCGTCCCCCCGCCGGGCAGCGCCGCGTTCGGCGAGATCGTCCAGTATATGCGGGACATCACGGCGGACCAGGGCCTGGATACCCGCTACGAGGTGGACGGGGGAGAAGTCCGCGTCCTGACCGACTGAGATGGGGCGGAGGGTACTGGGAGACGAAAAACAGGCCCTCCGCAGAGCGAGATCTCTGCGGAGGGCCTGGCCCACATCCGGGAGGAGCGGCATCTTTCACGGCAGATATGCCGTGATCAGCCGCCGTACATATTTCTGCATGACCTGGATCAGGTCGTAACCGCCGTTGAGGGTGCACCAGTGATAGACCAGCCCGCGGACGGCGATCATCAGGTAGGAGGCGATCTCCTGGGCAGGGTCCGTCCCCACCAGAGAACCGTCCCGGAGCCCCCGCTCCAACTGCTCGATGAGCACCCCCACCATACCGTGGCTCGCGTCCCGGTTGAACCAGGGGTTGTCGGGATTGTACAGGAGCCGGGTCATCTTCATGTCGGTGAGCTCGCTGCAGTAGCGGGCGTAGCAGTGAAAGAAGAACTGGATCCGCTCCAGGGTGGTGGGCTGTACCAGAAGAGGGGCAACCTCCTCCCGGAAATAATCATCGGCCACCCTGTAAGTCTCGTAAAAGACCTCCATCTTGGTGGAGTAATAGTTATAGAACGTGCCGATGGACACGTTGGCACGGGCGACGATGTCCCGTATGGTGATATCGTCGAAATCGCGTTCCGACAGGAGGTCCACCGCAGCGTTGAAAAGGCGGTCCTTCGTCTGCTCAGCCTGCAGCTGCCGCTTGGTCTTCGTCTCTGGAACCATGGAATAACGCTCCTATCAAGTACTATACAACGATTATACAAGAGATCGATGTGCTCCGCAAGTACTCATATATAGCATCATTGCACACTGAAGGAGAGAAGAATAAAGCGTGATGCACAAAAAAATGTAGATGATACAAAATAGATTGACGATTTTGACGGAAAATGCTACACTATTATCGAACAAGTTCGGTGAACACGTTCGCTTTATGAAGTGGAGGTTAGAGGAATGGCAAAGTTCATCACTGCGCAGGAAGCAGCAAAGCTGATCCCCGATGGGGCCACGGTGGGCTTCGCAGGCATGGGCCTTTCCGGCTGGCCGGAGGAGATCGCCTGCGCCATCCGCGACAACTTCAAGGAGACGGGACATCCCCGTGATCTGGATCTGAAGCAGGGGAGCGCCCTGGGCGACTGGGGCTATGGCAACCAGTTCGAGGGCTGGGACCGCACCCGGCGGCCGGGCGGCCCCGACAAGGAGCACGGGAACCGCGGCATCACCCGTCTGGGCGAGGCCGGCCCGGGCCTGGTGGCAAAGTGGTCCGCCGCCCACATCGGCTCCGCCTTCGCGCTGACAGAACTGGTGCGGCAGAACAAGATCCAGTGTCACTGCCTGCCCCAGGGCGTCATCGTCAACCTCTGGCGGGAGATCGCCGCCGGCCGCCCCGGACTGATGACCAAGATCGGCCTGGGCACTTTCGTGGATCCCCGGATCGAGGGCGGCAAGATGAACGAGGTCACCACTGAGGATCTGGTGGAACTGGTGGAGTTCCAGGGTGAGGAGTACCTCTTCTACAAGAGCTTCCCGGTGAACGTGGCGATCCTCCGGGGCACCACTGCCGATGAGAACGGGAACATCACCTTCGAGCACGAGAGCATGATGAACGAGGGCCTGTCTGTGGCCATGGCCGCCAAGAACACCGGCGGCATCGTCATCGTCCAGGTGGAATATGTGACCAAGGGGGGCACGATGAACCCCAAGGAGGTCAAGATCCCCGGCATCCTGGTGGATTATGTGGTCCAGGCCACCGACCCCATGGCCTGCTGGCAGGCGGAAGGCGTCTACTTCGAGCCCGCCTTCTCCGGACAGATCCGCAAGCCCATGGACGCGCTGCCCCGGCTCCCCCTGGGCGACCGGAAGATCATCTGCCGCCGCTGTGCCATGGAGCTCAAGCCCGGCGCTATCGCCAACCTGGGCGTGGGCATCCCCGCCGACGTGGCCTCTGTGGTGGCCGAAGAGGGCTATACCGACAAGGTGACCCTCACCGCCGAGACGGGCGGCATAGGCGGCGTCCCCTCGGCTCTGCCTAACTTCGGCAGCAACTATAACCCCGAGTGCATCATGCTCCACAACGATATGTTCGACATGATCGACGGCGGCGGACTGGATATCACGGTGCTGGGCCTGGCCCAGGCGGACGAGGCGGGCAACCTGAACGTCTCCAAGTTCGGTCCCCGGCTCACCGGCCCCGGCGGCTTCATCAACATCACGCAGAGCGCCAAAAAGGTGGTCTTCTGCGGCAACTTCATGGCCAAGAGCAAGGAGCACGTGGAGGACGGCAAGCTGATCATCGATCAGGAGGGCACCATCCATAAGTTCGTCAAGGAAGTGGAGCAGATCACCTTCTCCGGCAGATATGCCCGCCCCGATCAGACCATCCTGTATGTCACCGAGCGGTGCGTCTTCCAGCTGATCGACGGCAAGATGACCCTTATCGAGATCGCCCCCGGCCTGGACCTGGAGAAGGATATCCTGGCCCATATGGACTTCAAGCCCGAGATCTCCCCCGACCTCAAGCTGATGGACGCGGGCATCTTCCAGGAGGAGTGGGGCGGCCTGGACACGGTGCTGGGGCAGTGAACAGACTGGAACAGACGAAGCATCTATGATATCATCAAGGAGGAAAAGCATATGAACCCGTTTTTCAACGAAGACCATGGATCCATCCGCGAAATGGCGCGGGATTTCGCCAACAAGACGCTGGCGCCCCTGGCGGCAGGGATCGACCAGACGGAAGAGTTCCCGATGGAAGTGGTGCAGCAGATGGCGGACCTGGGATTCCTGGGGCTGAAGATCCCCGAGGAGTACGGCGGCCTGGGGCTGGATATGCGCAGCTATGTGTGCGTGATGGAGGAGATCGCGAAGAAGTGCGCCACGGCCACCCTGTTCATCTCCTCCGCCAACTCCCT
>DWZK01000018.1 GCA_019117605.1 Candidatus Intestinimonas stercoravium
AGGCAGCCAGGAAACGCAGGCGGGTGAACTCATCGATGGCGGTGTACTGGTACAGGCGCAGCTCCGGGTCGGCGATGCAGCGGCGGGGGACTACCTTCACATCCACCTGGACCCGTTGACCTGGATAGGTCATTTGCTGGTAGGGCTTGGGTTTATAAGCTGGTTTCTTCTCTTTCGACGGGAACAGGCCCAGCTTTCTCATGACCCGGAACAGGCTCTCCGGTCGGCGGGTGTAGCCGCGCTGCCGCAGCCGGTGCCACAGTTCCACCATGCCGAGGCGGGGGTTCCTGCGGCGCATGTCCCGGATCAGCTTCAATTCCGCTTCCGTGTGCTGATTGGGATGGCTGTGGGGCCGCCGGGACTGGCAAGCTAATGACCCCGGTGTCCCGTCCCAGCGTTTCTTCCAAAAGTAGATATACGACCGGCTCTTGTTGTACTTCCGGCTGGCACGGCTGACGCCGTATTTCTCCGCATACTTCATCAGGGATCGCCGGTACGCCATGTCCTGTGTTATACTCTTGCTCATGAAGGATATGGCCCCCTCTCGTTGTGTTGTTGTCTGCAACTCCAACTATAACCGATGAGGCCGTATCCTTCATCCTTTTTTATTCATTTGTCCAACATGTATTGTACTCCTACACACATGTCTCGGGGAGAGCGCTGAGATCTTGTTGTATAAAGCGCTCACCCATGCTATAATAAAGCGATACGCACATTTGGAGGGCGGACGTCTCCCGCCCATCGCAGGACACGGGGGAGAAGGATGATCATCTTAGGCATCGATCCCGGATTTGCCATCGTAGGCTTTGGGGCAGTCGCCTCAGAACGGGGGCGCCAACAGCTGATGCGCTGCGGTGTGATCACCACGCCGGCGGGGCAGCCTCTGCCCGCGCGCTTGCTCCGCATCGAGGATGACATGGGAGAGCTCTTGACAGCCTTCCGCCCGGACGCGGTGGCCATCGAGGAGCTGTTCTTCAATAACAACATCACCACGGGGATCGGGGTGGCCCAAGCCAGGGGAGTCATCCTGGCTGCGGTGGAGCGCCGTGGGATCCCTATTTTCGAATACTCCCCTTCGCAGGTGAAGCAGGCCGTGGTGGGATATGGGAAGGCGGAGAAGAAACAGGTCATGGAGATGACCAAACGGCTGTTGCACCTGCCCTCGCTCCCACGCCCCGATGACGCTGCGGACGCATTGGCCATCGCCCTGTGTCACGCGCGTTCTTTCACATCCCGCTTGGCTGTGCTCGACCCCGCTCGGCCGGGCAGCGGACGCTATCCCACCCGGGAGAGCTCCCGCCGCTGATGACTGATATTTATAGACAAACCAAAGATAAGGCGGAAGATCGATGTTCTATTATTTGAAAGGGACGGTGGCCCATGTGGCGCCCTATCTGGCGGTGGTGGACTGCGGGGGCGTGGGATATGCCTGCCACACCACCACGCATACCCTCTCATATCTGAAGAAGGGGGAGCAAGCCGCTCTATACACCTATCTGAACGTGCGGGAGGGCGTGTTCGACCTCTACGGCTTCTCCACCGAGGAGGAGCGCAACTGCTTCGAGCTGCTCATCGGCGTCTCCGGCGTGGGCCCGAAAGCGGCGCTGTCCATCCTGTCGGCGACGACTCCGGAGGGGCTGGCCATGTCCATCATCACCGGGGACGAGAAGGCGCTCACAGTGGCGCAGGGGATCGGGAAGAAGATCGCCCAGCGGATCATATTGGAGCTCAAGGACAAGCTGGCCAAGGGGCAGATCGCCCCCCCGGGCGGGGAGACCTATGGAGGCACCGGCATCACTGTGATCCCGGAGAACAAGTCTACCGAGGCCGCCGCCGCCCTGGCAGTCCTGGGCTACAGCGCCACAGAAGTGGCCCAGGCGCTCAAGGGCATCGATATGGAAGGGCTCAAGCTGGAGGACATCATCAAGCAAGCGCTGAAAAAGATGGTGAAATGAGATGGCAAAGAGTGAACGAGCGGTATGGGGCTGGGCGCGGCGCAGCACGGGCAGTTCGGATAGGGCCCGGCGGGGGAGAGGGCGCCTGCCCCTCCCGGGCTGTGTTGAGCCCTGCCGACGCGCCAGAGAGGGGAGGAGAGAGCCATGAGCATCGACTTTTCTGACAGCGGCTTCGAGACGAGGGAGCCGCTGGTGACCACCTCCCTCACCCGGGATGACGAGAGCGAGGGGTCTCTGCGCCCCAAGACCCTGAGCGAATACATCGGCCAGGTGAAAGCAAAGGAGAACCTGTCCATCTTCATAGAGGCCGCAAAGATGCGCGGAGAGCCCCTGGACCATGTGCTGCTCCACGGCCCTCCGGGCCTGGGCAAGACCACGCTCAGCGGCATCATCGCCGGGGAGATGGGGGTCAACATCCGCATCACCTCCGGCCCCGCCATCGAGAAGCCGGGCGACCTGGCCGCGCTGCTCACCAACCTCAATGAGAACGACATCCTCTTCGTAGACGAGATCCACCGCCTGAACCGCTCGGTGGAGGAGATCCTCTACCCGGCTATGGAAGACTTCGCCATCGACATCATCATCGGGAAGGGGCCCTCCGCCAATTCTATCCGTCTGGACCTGCCCCGTTTCACGCTCATCGGTGCGACCACTCGGGCGGGCCAGCTGTCCGCCCCCCTGCGGGACCGCTTCGGTGTCATCCTGCGGCTGGAGCTGTATACGCCGGAAGAGCTGTGCGCCATCGTGACCCGTTCGGCGGGGATCCTGAACGTGCCCATCGAGACGGAGGGGGCCATGGAGATCGCCCGCCGGAGCCGGGGCACGCCCCGTATCGCCAACCGGATGCTCCGCCGGGTGCGGGACTTCGCTCAGGTGAAAGCGGGGGGCGTCATCACCCGGGAGGTGGCGGACCGCGCCCTCAGTGCTCTGGAAGTGGACCAGCTGGGCCTGGATGCTGTGGACCGCCGTATGCTCCACAGCATCATCGAGAATTACGCCGGCGGCCCGGTGGGGCTGGAGACGCTGGCCGCCACCATCAATGAGGAGCCGGTGACACTGGAGGATGTGTATGAGCCTTATCTCATGCAGATCGGGTTCCTCACCAGGACCCCGCGGGGCCGCTGTGTGACCAAAAAGGCCTACACCCATCTGGGCATCTCCTATTTTGGTCAGGAACAGCTGGAATTTTGACATATCATCAAGAGATAGAAGGAGTTTTATAGGCTATGGGGAAGCTATTCGGAACAGACGGGATCCGCGGTGTGGTCGATGCGGGCCTGGATGCCACGCTGGCGTTCAAGGTGGGCCTGGCTACGGCTGAGGTGCTGGGCCGGGAGAAACAGACAGAGAAGCCGGTGGTGGCCATAGGGAAGGACACCCGGATCTCCTCCGACCTGTTGGAGGGAGCGCTGATCGCGGGGCTGTGCTCTGCCGGCGCCGATGTGCTGCACTTGGGCGTGGTACCTACTCCCGCTGTGGCCTGGGTCACAGTGGACCGGAAAGCGGATGCCGGCGTGGTGATCTCGGCCTCCCACAATCCCTTTGAGCACAACGGGATCAAGATCTTCAACGGCCAGGGCTTCAAGCTCTCCGACGAGCTGGAGGGGCAGATCGAGGACATCGTCCTCTCCGGCGCCAATGTCCGGCTGATGACGGGAGAGAAGATCGGGAGGGTCATCTACGCCGACAGCTGGGCCAAGGATGACTACATCGACCACTTGGCCGGGACGGTAGACCCAGATATGGACGGGCTGCGCATCCTGGTGGACTGCGCCAACGGGGCGGCCTCTGCCACCGCGCCGCAGCTCTTTGGCCGCTTCGACGGACTGCACTGCGATATCATCAACGCCGACCCGGACGGCGTCAATATCAACACCAACTGCGGCTCCACCCACTTGGACGCCCTCTGCGCCATGGTGAGAGCGGGGAGCTATGACCTGGGCATCGCCTTCGACGGCGACGCGGACCGCTGCCTGGCGGTCAGCGAGCTGGGAGAGCCCATCGACGGCGATAAGATCATGGCTGTATGCGGCCGCTATCTCAAAGAGCAGGGCCGCCTGAAAGGGGACACGGTGGTAGCCACCGTCATGTCCAACATCGGCCTCCACCGCTTCGGGCAGGACAACGGGATCCAGATCGTCTGCACCGATGTAGGGGATCGGAACGTGCTCGAACGCATGGTGCAGGACGGATTCGTCCTGGGCGGGGAGCAGTCCGGCCACATGATCTTCCTGGAGCACGCCACCACCGGAGACGGCGAGCTCACCGCCCTCCAGCTCCTGGATGTGCTGTGGAAGTCGGGGAAGCCCGCCTCCGCGCTGGTGAGCGGCTGCCGGCAGTATCCGCAGGTGCTGGTGAACGTCTCTGTGGCCGACAACGGCGAGAAAAAGCGGATCATGTCCGCCGGGAGCCTCCAGACCGCAGTGACGGATACAGAGGCCCGTCTGGCCGGGAATGGCCGTGTATTGGTGCGCCCCTCCGGCACGGAAGCCCTGATCCGGGTCATGGTGGAAGCGGAGACAGAATCCGTGGCCCAAGCGTCGGCAGACGAATTGGCAAAACTCATAAAAAGCTTGTAAAAATCCCACGCACTATAAAATAATTTGCATAATCACTTGACACGGAGGGTACTTTGCCCTATAATACAAAGGAGCCTTGGATGGAAGTAGAAGATGTTCCATATTCAGATACGGATGAGCAGCTCTGCGCCTGCGCACTAGATGGAGACCGTCAGGCTGAGGAGTCTCTGGTCATGCGGTATAACCGGCTGGTCCGGATATGCGCACGGCCCTATTTCCTGGCTGGCGGCGACAGTGAAGACCTGATCCAAGAGGGGATGTTGGGCCTGCTGAACGCTATCCGAGAGTATCTCCCAGAGCGGGGCACTTCCTTCCGCACCTATGCCGAGGCTTGTATCCGAAACCGTATCCGCTCTGCCGTTCGGGCGGCGGCGCGTGATAAGCACACACCCTTGAACCACTATGTCTCTTTCGAGACCTCTCTTCTAGACGGGAATACCGACAGTTACCACTGCAGCTTTCCACACCAGCCGCTCCAGAACCCGGAGGACATGGTCATCAGCAGGGAAGAGCGGCGGGAGCGGCTATGGACGCTCAAGGGACAGTTGTCCGGCTTAGAGGCAGAGATCCTGGAGCTTTATCTCCGTGGGTATTCATATGGGGAGATAGCAGAACAGGTCGATCGGTCCCCGAAGGCAGTGGATAACGCTGTGCAGCGCATCCGGCGCAAAGTCGCACGGCAATTTTCTTCTGGCGATCTCAGCTGATGCTGAACGCAATATTACGAGACCCAGCAAAGTCGGTTTATTCCGGGCCTGGGCAAAAGTCAAAAGAGAGGGAAAGAACATGTACGAAGACAAGACACTTGTATGCAAGGAATGCGGTAAGGAATTCGTGTTCACCGCCGGTGAGCAGGAGTTCTATGCTGAGCGCGGCTTCCAGAACGAGCCCCAGCGCTGCAAGGCCTGCCGCGATGCCCGCAAGGCTGCTGCCCGTGGCCCCCGTGAGTATTTCACTGCTACCTGCGCTTCCTGCGGCGGCGAGGCTCGGGTCCCCTTCGAGCCCAAGTCCGATCGTCCCGTGTACTGCAGCGAGTGCTTCGCTCGTATGCGTGAGGAGCAGGGCCGCTGAACCTCATACGGCTGAAAAGAGACGCCTTTCGGCGTCTCTTTTTTGTACCCCGTCCTTCCTCCAGCGGAGCTCCCTTTCCCGCTCTCCGGAAAAACCCGCCTTTTCCTATTGAAAAACAGAGAATAATGGGGTATACTAAGGCATGCCCCTGATCCTAGTTTTTTGGAGGTTTATTTTATGGCTACCATCACTAAAGATACCATCATCGGCGATATCCTGGATATCGCGCCCCAGACCGCTCCGGTCTTCCTCTCTATCGGCATGCACTGCCTGGGCTGCCCCTCTTCTCGGGGCGAGACCGTGGAGCAGGCCTGCATGGTCCACGGGGTGGATCCCGATGCGCTCCTGGAGAAGATCAACTCCATGGTCTCTGCTGCGGAGTGATCGCAGGGTGTATCTGAAAAGGAGCGGCCAGAGGCCGCTCCTTTTTCTTGATGATAGTTAGTAAAGGAAGGAGGGCTCTCATCCGTGAGACCTGTTGGACTCTCCCCCCGGCTGCTGGCTTTGGCGGACCAGGTGCCGCAGGGGGCCCGCTTTGCCGATATCGGAACAGACCATGCCCGGCTGCCCGTGTGGCTCCTGGAGCACGGCCGGATCTCCTCCGCCATCGCCTGTGACCTGCGGGAGGGACCGCTGCTCCAGGCCCGGCGGACCGCTGCCCGCCATCAGCTCTCAGAGCAGTTGTCCTTTCGGCTGGGGGACGGCCTCGCCCCGCTGTCTTCGCGGGAGGCAGATGTGATCGCCATCGCCGGGATGGGAGGGGAGACCATCATAGACATCCTGTCCGCCGCTCCTTGGACGCGAGAGGACGGCTGCCTGCTCCTCCTCCAGCCTATGACCTCTGTGCCGGAGCTCCGGGGCTGGTTATGGCGGAACGGTTACGCCATCCGGCGGGAGGTCCTGGTACAGGAGGACCGGCTGTATGTGGTCCTTTCGGTGACAGGCGGCGGGATGGAGCCCCTCTCCCCGGCAGAGGAGTGGGCAGGGAGGCAGAAGAGGGGGGAGATATGTCCCCTTCGAGAGACTTACCTGGATATTCTGCTCAAACGGGCCGGAAACGTGCTGGAGGGCCTCCGGAAGGCCGGAGGGGCGGACGAGGAGCTCTCCCGCTGGGAAGCGCTGGTATCCGGGCTCGAGGATATGAAAAAGGAGTGGCTGACATGGCAAAAGTGACCGTAAAAGACATCTATGATGCGCTGGACAGATATGCGCCCTTCTCCACACAGATGAGCTTCGACAACGCCGGCTTCCTGGTGGGCCGGAGCGGACAGGCCGTCAGCCGCCTGCTGGTGGCGCTGGATATCACGGAAGAGGTCGTTTCCGAGGCCGCGGAGCTGGGCTGTCAGCTCATCGTCTCCCACCACCCGGTGATCTTCCGCCCCGCACGCTCGATCACCGATGAGACCACCACCGGACGGATCTTGCTGGCGCTGGCAGAGGGCGGGATCTCCGCTATCTGCGCCCATACCAATCTGGATGCCGCTGTGGGCGGGGTGAACGACGCTCTGGCAGAGCGTCTGGGCCTGGAGATCCAGGGAGTGCTGGAGCCCTCCGGTACCGACGGCCAGGGCCGCACCATCGGCATCGGCCGGTTCGGGGAGCTGCCCGAGGCGGTGGACCTGCCCACGTTCGCCGGGCAGGTGAAGGAGCGCCTGGGGGCTAACGGAGCGCGCTATGTAGACGCAGGCCGCCCGGTCCGGCGAGTAGCGGTGGGTGGAGGTTCCTGCGGCGACATGCTGGAGCTGGCTGCGGCCCAGGGCTGCGATACCTTCGTCACAGCAGACGTGAAGTATGACCAGTTCCTGACGGCAAAGGCCATGGGGCTCGGTCTCATCGACGCTGGACACTACCCCACGGAGAACGTGGTGTGCGGGCCCCTGGCCGGTCTGCTGCGGAGCGCGTTCCCCGCTGTGGAAGTCTCTCTCTCCCGCCGCCATCGCGAGGTCTTTTCCTACAGATAATGTAGGTTTGTCAAACATATTGGACGGCGAACTCGTTAGGAGAGGACCAGTTAAGCGGTCTCATAGGGAAGTCGTTGGAGCGGCGGTTATGGACAGAGAGCTGCTTGGCGAAGTCATCGAGGGAGTAGAA
>DWZK01000120.1 GCA_019117605.1 Candidatus Intestinimonas stercoravium
CGAGCATGAGGGATATACAACAGAGGACAACTACTATTGGATTTGCCTTGCATGCTTTAGAGATTTTAAGGCAATGTTTGACTGGGATGTAATTGAGGAAATGGAATCATAATTGGGAAAGATTTGTGGAATTTGGCAGCACTGCGTGTTGCAGCGCATCTCAAAGGCCCGGTTGCATGGGCGAGTAACCAATCATTTTAGGAGAGGCATGGATAGCATTTCAAGAGGTCAGCGGTTCGATCCCGCTTATCTCCACCAAAAAGAAAGACACGGCGCAAGTCGTGTCTTTCTTTTTTGCTCGCTTAAGCGAGTCTGAGGGCCCGCGCAGTCATGCACGGGCCCTTTTTCCGTATTGGGGCGCCCGCCGGGCTCGTCCGGTATCCGGATCCATGTGCGATCCAGCTCTGTCCGGCCGCGGCTCTGCGCGGGCGCGCGGCAGGCCGCCCGGATGGCGGTCAGAGGATGTCGATATGCTCTCCGCTCAGCGCCTTGTTCATGCTCCGCACCGCGCAGAACTTCCCGCACATGGAGCAGGTGTCCTCGTGCTCCGGGGAGCGGTCGTCCCGGATGGCCTTGGCCGTCTCCGGGTCGATGGCGCACTTCCACTGGGCTTCCCAGTCCAATGCCCGGCGGGCATCGCTCATCCTGTCGTCTATGTCCCGGGCGCCGGGGATCCCCTTGGCGATGTCGGCGGCGTGGGCGGCGATCTTGCTGGCGATGATGCCGTCCTTGACGTCCTGCACGTTGGGGAGGGCCAGATGCTCGGCGGGCGTGACATAGCAGAGGAAGGCCGCCCCGTTCATGGCGGCCACGGCCCCGCCGATGGCGGCGGTGATATGGTCGTAGCCGGGGGCGATATCCGTGACCAGAGGGCCCAGCACATAGAAGGGCGCCCCCATGCAGATGGTCTGCTGGACCTTCATATTGGCGGCGATCTGATCGAGGGGGACGTGTCCGGGCCCCTCCACCATGACCTGGACGTCCTTTTCCCAGGCCCGCTTGGTCAGCTCGCCCAGCCGTACCAGCTCCTCGATCTGGCACACGTCGGTGGCGTCCGCCAGACAGCCGGGGCGGCAGGCGTCTCCCAGGGAGATCGTGACGTCGTACTCCCGGCAGATCTCCAATATATCGTCGTAATACTCATAGAAGGGGTTCTCCTCCCCGGTCATGCACATCCAGGCGAAGACCAGGGAGCCCCCCCGAGAGACGATGTTCATCTTCCGCCGGTGCTTTCGGATCTGGTCGATGGTCTTCCTCGTGATGCCGCAGTGGAGCGTGACGAAATCCACGCCGTCCTCCGCGTGGAGGCGGACGACGTCGATCAGATCCTTTGCGCTCAGCTCGGCCAGGTCCCGCTGGTAGTGGATGACGCTGTCGTATACCGGCACGGTGCCGATCATCGCGGAGCACTCGCTGGTGAGCTTGCGCCGGAAGGGCTGCGTGTCGCCGTGGCTGGACAGGTCCATGATGGCCTCCGCCCCCATCCTGACGGCGGAGCGGACCTTCTCCATCTCCGTATCATAGTCCTTGCAGTCCCGGGAGACCCCCAGATTGACGTTGATCTTGGTGCGGAGCATGGAGCCGATCCCTTCCGCGTCCAGACAGGTGTGGAGCCGGTTGGCCGGGATCGCCACCTTCCCCGCGGCCACCAGGGGCATCAGGTCCTCCGTCCTCCAGCCCTCTTTCCGGGCCACGGTCTCCAGCTCGGGGGTGAGGATGCCCAGGCGGGCCGCCTCCATCTGTGTGTGGTACTCTCGTCTCATATACGACCATCCTCTCCTGTAGTGATAGATCTATGGTCAAAGCGTCCGCTCCGTATGGCGAACGCGTGATCCAGAGGTCCGTTCCCCCTGCCCAGGTCCAGCATAGCCGCCAGGGCCCCGGACACATAGTCCTTCGCCCTGGATACGGCCTCCTCCAGGGGGCGGCCCGCGGTGAGGTGGCAGACGATAGCGCTGGACAGCGTGCAGCCCGTCCCGTGTGCATTTGGGTTGCAGATCCGCTCTCTCCTGTACCAGCGCCCTCCGCCCGGCTGCCAGAGGTAGTCGGCGGCATCCCCCTCCAGATGTCCGCCCTTGCACAGCACGGCGCAGCCGTACCGGGCGCCGATCGCCTGGGCGGCCTGCTCCATCTCCTGCGGGCACCGGACAGGGCGCCCCCACAGGGCCTCTGCCTCCGGCAGGTTCGGGGTCAGGAGGGAAGCCAGGGGGAAGAGCTCCCTGCACATGGCCTCCAGCGCCGTCCCCGCCTGGAGCCGGGCGCCCGAGGTGGATACCATCACCGGGTCCACCACCACGGCTCCGGGGCGGCGGCGCGCCAGCTCCTCCGCCACGACGTGGACCAGGGCGGGCGAGGGCAGCATCCCCACCTTCACTCCGTCCGGTGGGATGTCGGAGAATACGCTCTCCAGCTGGGCGGCCAGGAACTCCGGCGGCACCTCCAGGATGCCGGTGACTCCCATGGTGTTCTGGGCGGTCAGGGCGGTGACCGCGCTCATGGCGTAGACGCCGTGGGCGGTCATGGTCTTGATGTCGGCCTGTATCCCCGCGCCTCCGCTGGGATCGCTGCCGGCGATGGTCAATGCGGTGTACATGGAGGGGCCTCCTTTCATGCTGGGCGGGACCACTGCCGGGAGAGGGGCCCGCGGCCTATCTGTCCAGGATATCCGCCAGCCGTGCGCGGAACCAGCCGGCGGTCCCGGTCACGTCCGGCTGAGAGAACAGTCCGCTGGACACCGCCACACCGGCGATGCCGGTGCCGGCGAGCTGGTCCAGGACCTCCAAGGAGATCCCCCCGATGGCCACCACCGGGATGGACGCTCCGGCGCAGATCTCACGGAGGGTGTCCAGGCCGGTAGAGACCACGTCCGTCTTCGTTCTGGTGGGGAAGATGGCCCCCACGCCCAGGTAGTCGGCGCCGAGGGCCTCTGCCCGCCGGGCCTCCTCCAGCGTGTGCGCAGAGGCGCCTATGATACGGTCCGGGCCCAAGATGCTCCGGGCGGCGGCGATGTCCATGTCCTCCAGCCCCAGATGCACCCCGTCGGCTCCGGCGGCCTGGGCCACGGACACAGAGTCGTTGACGATCATGGGGACGCCCCACTGCCGGCAGAGGGCCCGGACCTCGACCGCCTCCCGGAGGAAGGCATCGGGAGCGAGCCCCTTCTCCCGGAGCTGGATCATGGTGGCCCCGCCCCGCAGCGCACGCTCGACCTGCCGGCACAGGGCGTCCGGAGGCGTCCACCGCCGGTCAGTCAGTGCATATAGGCGAAGCTGCCCGCGTCCAAGTCTCAACGTTCGCTCCCTCCTCCAGCTGTTCTGCCGTCATCGTGTCGATGGCGTCCATCAGGTAGATGCGATAGGTCATGATCCCCTCTCCGGGCCGGAGCCGCCCGGCCGCCGCCTCCCCTGCCAGGCCCATCATACAGACGGCCGCGGCCGCGGCCTCCAGGGGGGCGTCAGGGCAGGCCGCCAGGAACGCGGTCATCAGGGCGGAGAGCTGACAGCCCGTCCCCGAGAGCCGTCCCATCCTGGGGTGCCCATTGCGGATGATGTATCCCCGGCTGCCGTCGGTGACGAGGTCGATCGCCCCAGTGGCCGCCAGGATGGCGCCCAGCTGCCGGGCGAGGCCTGCCAGCTGTTCCATCGCCTGCCCGGTCTGCCCTTCGCCGACGGCGTCGCGGGGAGAGGCATCCACCCCCTCCTCCCGGGCCGCCGGAGAGACCAGCGCCTTGATCTCGGTGATGTTCCCCCGGATGGCGGTGAGGGGCAGCGTGGACAGGAGCCGCCGGGCCATATGCGCTCTGTGGCCGCTGCCCCCTATCCCCACCGGGTCGAGGAGGATGGGGCGTCCCAGGCGGGCGGCCTGTTCTCCGGAGGTCAGCATGGTGCGCAGGGTCTCCTGGTGCGGTGTGCCAAGGTTCAGGCACAGCCCCGCCGCGCGGGCCGTGATCTCCGGCGCCTCCCTGGGGTCATCCGCCATGACGGGCCGGGCGCCGGCGGCCGTGAGGAGGTCCGCGACAGCGCCTGCCGTCACATAGTTCGTGACCGCGTGCACCAGCGGGGCGGTGCGGCGCACCCGCAGGAGGCAGTCGCCGAAGTTCATGCGGCCCTCCCGTACTGCATCTGGACCTTCCGGAGGACGCCGGTCCCCTCCAGCGCACCCAGGACCGCCCCCGCGATGACGGCTCCCGCCGCTGTGGAGATCAGGAAGGGGATGATGAAGGCGTAGAAGGCCACCTCGCCCGCATCCTGCCCCATCAGCAGGATGGCGACGGGATAGGCGGCCAGCCCGCCCAGGACCGCCGTGCCGAAGACCTCGGCCAGGCAGGCGGCGGACACTTTCCGGCAGAGCGCATAGGCCAGCCCACACAGCAGCGCACCGAACATGCTCCCCGGAAAGGCCATCAGGGTCCCGAGGCCCAGCAGGTTGCGCAGGAGGCTGGCGGAGAAGGCGACCCCCACGCCGTACCAGGGCCCCAGGAGGACCGCACAGATGATGTTGACCATGTGCTGGACAGGCGCACAGTTGGAGCCGAAGGCGGGAAAGGAGAACAGGCTGCCCACCACGGCGACAGCGGTCAGGAGCCCTGCCGAGGCAAGGCGGTTCACAGTGAGATGTCTCATAAGAAGGACTTCCTTTCATGTCAAGATGATCCTGTGGAGCGGGCCCCACAGTCGGTCGAAACTCACTGGTCTCCTCTCACGCCGGAACACGGCTTCCCATCGCTGACGGTCTGCGCCACACGGCACAAGGCGCTCCCCTTCTGCCGCGCCGCCCTGCAGCGGGCGGATCCTCTCTGGTCTTCCACCTCCCCAAATAACGAACGAAAGCGGACATGCCGTAGGGCACGCCCGCTTTTTCAGCATCTCTCCCTACGTTGGCATTACCCAAATCAGGTCAACGGGTCGGAGCGCTCCAGCTCCCTCTCAGCCTGTCTGCAGGCTCCCCGGTACATTCAGTTATCCCTGGACAGCAGGGCCTCCGCCGCCGGCGGGCCCGTCCGCTTTCCTGCTCTGCATTATACAAGCGCAGGACGCCTCTGTCAAGGATACGCCGCTCAGGCATGGGGCCCATCCGGCCCCCCCTCTACGGGCTCCAGCCATTCGATATGGCCGGCCGGTGCAGGGATGTCGATGCACAGGTGCTGGAACCAGCTGTCCTGTGCCGCTCCGTGCCAGTGTTTCTCCTCGCCCTGGATGCATACGACATCGCCCGGATGGAGCTCCCGTGCGGGGCGGCCCCACGCCTGATACCATCCATGCCCGCTGGTGACCAGAAGGAACTGTCCCCCGTTGTGGTGGATGTGCCAGTGGTTCCGGCATCCAGGAGAGAAGGTCACGTTTTTCACTGTGATCCCCTCGTCTATCAGGAGCTTGAGATAGACTTCCCCTGAGAAGTGCCGCGCGGAAGCAGGGGAGGGCTCTCCCACGGGGAACACCGAGCCCGGGACTGATC
>DWZK01000019.1 GCA_019117605.1 Candidatus Intestinimonas stercoravium
CGCCGCCTGGTTTGTGGACCAAACAGGGGGTGAGTGCGTGACGCCCCTGAATGGAAGGCGGTACGGTCTTATCCGGCGAAAATGCTTTGCTGTTGGGCCAAGGGTCCCACTGTTGCGGCGGCGCAGCCGCCCCCCTGCGCCGACGGCGTGACGGAGTAAGCCGCCGGTGCTTACAGACGCGGCTGTAGAAGAGCCCCGGGGGGTACTTCCAATAGGGGGGACATCGTCGTCGCAAAGTCCGCTCCCCTCTATTTCCGCCTGGCGGCGAAAATTCGGTCCGCTCCCTTGTTCCTCCTCTCCCAAATGGACCCGCTTCGCTGGGCTCCATTTGGGTCCCCTTCTCCCTGTGCTTGGTCGTTTAAGAGGGATGGGTGTTGGGAAGGGGGAAGCAGGGGACCCGTCCGCAGCCCAGCGAAGCGGGTGCGGATGGGAAAGGAGCCGCAGCGGAGCGGACGAGAGGTCCCCGAAGGGGGACGCGAGGGATGCGCAGCTTGTGCCGACGATGGCCCCTATCCCTTGAACTTCCTGCTCTCCTGCACCGCCAGCTCATCGCAGCGGTCGTTGTACGGGTCCTCCGCATGGCCCTTGACCCAGTGGAGGCTGACCTGGTGCTTCTCGCACAGGTCCAGCAGCCGCTCCCACAGGTCGGGATTGAGAGCGGGCTTCTTGTCCGCCTTCACCCAGCCCCGGGCCCGCCAGCCCTTGGCCCAGCCCTTCTCCAGGGCGTCGATCACATATTTCGAATCCGAGTAGAGCTCTACTATGCAGGGCTCCTTCAGGGCCTCCAGGGCAGTGATGACGGCGGTGAGCTCCATCCGGTTGTTGGTGGTGCGGGCCTCGCCGCCGGAGAGCTCCTTCTTGTGGGGGCCGTACATGAGGATCGCGCCCCAGCCCCCGGGGCCGGGGTTGCCGGAGCAGGCCCCGTCGGTATAGATGGTCACTGTCTTCAACCGGTCTTCCTCCTTGGTCCGCCGGGAGGCGGGGTCACAGCTCCCCCAGGATCTCGGCCCGCTTGGCCTCGTACTCCTCGGGGGTCAGGAGGCCCTGCTTGTTGAGGGACTCCAGGGTAGCCAGCCGGGCCTCGGTCCCCCGGGCGGCGGCCATGGTGTCCTCCACCGTCCAGGCGTTGAGCTCCGCCTGGGTGGGGGGGACGTACTTGGCCGCGTGGTAGAAAGAGACGATGGCGGCGTAGAGGGACACCCCCATCCACCCGATCGTGACCAGGATGCCCAATATCCCCTCTCCCACGGCGTTGGGGATGACGAAGGCCGCCCCCAGCGCCACGAAGATGCTCCCGTAGATGCCGTTCATCACATACTGCTCCCGGCTGGTCCTTTTCGGCCGCTTTTTGTTCTTTACGCCCCAGAATACCATTGGGCTCCTCCTTTTTGCCGGCGGATGGTCACAGTTCCTTCAGGATCTCGGCCCGCTTGGCCTCATACTCCTCCTGGGTGATGAGCCGCTGGTCGTAGAGCTGCCGCAGCTCGGTGAGGCGGCTCTGGGCGTCCCGGCTCTCCCCGGCGGTGGGAGCGGAGGCGGGTCCCTCCGCCGTGCCCTCCTCCTCGATGTGGATCTCCGGGCCCGTATATCTCTTGCTGAAGCCCTGATAGAAGCTCATGCCCGCGATGACGGCGGCGGTGCCGGTCCACAGGATCCCGAAGAGACCGAAGGCGGGGATCACCATGACGAGGCCGATGAGCACGAAGATACAGCCCACGATCCCGCCGAACACAGAGCTCCCCTTGCTGGGGCGGTAGGTGATCTTTTTCCTGGCCATGGCTCACTGCTCCTCCTGTTCACCCTCCCCGGCGGCAGTTCCGGCGGCCGGGGGCTCCTGCTGGTCCTCCTCGTGGTCGGTGCGGGCGATGGAGATCACCTTCGCCCCCTCGGGCAGGTCCATGAGCTTCACGCCCTGGGCCGCCCGGCCGTAGACGCTGATATCGGTGACCGGCATACGGATGATGACGCCGGCGTCGTTGACGATCAGGATGTCGTCGTTTTCATCTACCACCTTGACCCCGGCCACGGGCCCGGTCTTTTCGGTGACCTGATAGCCCTTGAGGCCGTAGCCGCCCCGGTTCTGGGGCCCGTCGGCCCGGAAATACTCGTCCATATTGGTCCGCTTGCCGTAGCCCTTCTCGGTGACCATGAGGACCTGGTGGCCGTACTTGGCCCGGGCGGCTCCGATGACATAGTCCCCCTCCCGGAGGCGGATGCCCCGGACGCCGGCGGCGTCCCGGCCCATGCAGCGCACGTCGGTCTCCAGGAAGCTGATGGACATGCCGTCGTGGGTGGCGATGAGGATCGCCTGCTCCCCGTCGGTCTCCCGGACGCAGATGAGCTCGTCCCCCTCCTCCAGGGTGATGCAGCGGATGCCCGCCTTCCGGTTGGTGTGGATGGAGGAGAGCTGGATCCGCTTGACCGTGCCGTTCCGGGTGACCATGGTCAGGTACCGGTCCTCGGGGAAGTCCCGCAGGTGGATCATGGCGGTGACCTTCTCCCCCGCCTCCACGGGCAGGATGTTGACGATGTTGGTGCCCTTGGCGGTGCGGCCGGACTCGGCGATCTGATAGCCCTTCTTCCGGTGGACCCGGCCCATGTTGGTGAAGAAGAGGATATAGTCGTGGGTGGAGGCGGTGAACACGGTCTCCACATAGTCCTCCTCCTTGGTGGCCATGGCGGTGATGCCCTTGCCCCCCCGGCGCTGGGTCCGGTAGGTGGAGGCGGGGGTCCGCTTGATGTAGCCCCCGGCAGTGAGGGTGAACACGCACTCCTCCTCCTCAATGAGGTCCTCAATGTCCAGCTCGTCCTCCACATCCTGGATCTCGGTGCGGCGGTCGTCGCCGTACTTGTCCCGGATGGCGGTGAGCTCCTCTTTGAGCACCCCCCGGAGCATGGCCTCGTCGGAGAGGAGCCTCTGGAAGTAGGCGATCCGCTCCTCCAGCTCCCGGTACTCCGCCTCCAGCTTTTCCCGGTCCAGGCCCTGGAGGGCCTTGAGCCGCATGTCCAAAATGGCCTGGGCCTGGATGTCGTCCAGGGAAAAGCGCTCCATCAGCTTCTCCTTGGCGTCATCGTACCGGGAGCGGATGATGCGGATGACCTCGTCGATGTTGTCCTGGGCGATCAGCAGGCCCTCCAGCAGGTGGGCCCGCTCCTGGGCCTTCCGCAGGTCGTACCTGGTCCGCCGGATGATGACCTGTTCCTGGAAGGCGATGTACTCGTCCAGGATCTGGCGGAGGGAGAGGATCTTGGGCTGGGACTGGTCGTTGACCAGGGCCAGCATGTTGATGGCGAAGGTGGTCTGCAGCTGGGTCTGGGCGAAGAGGCGGTTGAGCACCACCTGGGGGTTGGCGTCCCGCTTGAGCTCGATGACGATGCGCATGCCGTTCCGGTCGGTCTCGTCCCGGATGTCCGAGATGCCCTCCAGCCGCTTGTCCTCCACCTGCTCGGCCATGTTCTTGATGAGCATCCGCTTGTTGACCTGGTAGGGGAGCTCGGTGACGATGATGCGGGTGCGGTCCTTGCCGAACTCCTCGAACTCGGTGCGGGCCCGGACCATCAGGCGGCCCCGGCCGGTGGCGTAGGCCGCCCGGATGCCGGAGCGGCCCATGATGATGCCCCGGGTGGGGAAGTCGGGGCCCTGGACGTGCTCCATCAGGTCGGCCAGGGTGCACTCCGGGTCGTCCAGCACGCAGATGGCCGCGTCGATGACCTCCCGCAGGTTGTGGGGCGGGATGTTGGTGGCCATGCCCACGGCGATGCCGGAGGAGCCGTTCACCAGCAGATTGGGGAAGCGGGAGGGGAGGACCCGGGGCTCTTTCCGGGACTCGTCGAAGTTGGGGTCCCAGTCCACCGTCTCCTTGTCGATGTCCCGCAGCATCTCGTCCGAGATCCTGGAGAGCCGGGCCTCGGTGTACCGGTAGGCGGCCGGGGGGTCGCCGTCCACGGAGCCGAAGTTGCCGTGGCCGTCCACCAGCATATAGCGCATGGAGAAGTCCTGGGCCAGGCGGACCAGGGCGTCGTAGACGCTGGCGTCTCCGTGGGGGTGGTACTTGCCCAGCACGTCGCCCACGCAGGTGGCCGACTTCTTGAAGGGCTTGTCGTGGGTCAGGTTGCTCTCGTACATGGAGTAGAGGATGCGCCGGTGCACCGGCTTCAGGCCGTCCCGCACGTCGGGCAGGGCGCGGCTCTTGATGACGCTCATGGCGTACTCGATGTAGGAGCGCTCCATCTCCGGCACCAGGGGAGACGAGACGATCACCTGGTCGGGATAGCGGATCTCCTCCGGGTCATATTGGGGTTTTTTGCTCATGCTTCAGCGTCTCCTTCTTGCTCATCCAGGCTCAGCTTTGGAAGTATACCAGATCTTTTCGAAAGCTCTTTCTCCTGTTTCTTTACCCTGCGTTCCAGTTTCTTGATGTCCTCATCTGGAGGAAGCTCTTCCGGTCTGATACCTCGCTTCCCCAACATGGCACGCACGCTGGAGTTATTCTGGACATGTTCTTCTGTGATCTTCGTTTCCCCTTGCAGGTCTTTTTGTTCCACATTGAAATTCGTCATTTCTGTGGCAAGGTTTTTTGCCGCGATAGTCAGAGTGGGGAGCCTATCCGCCAACGGTCCTGTTTTGATGCCGTACCTATCCTTCATATCCTGAGTGGTGGAACCGCCGAACAGAGCTTTGTCTCCTTTTGAGCGGATCCTGCCAAATCCTCTCTCATCCACGCCCCGTTCGTAAATATTTTGCGACAGCCGCTTTTCTGAATCCCGGAGCCGGCCTCTTGCCTCCATCCGTTC
>DWZK01000121.1 GCA_019117605.1 Candidatus Intestinimonas stercoravium
ACGCCTGTCTTCTGATACATCCCCACGACCGTTGAGACACACCTATACTCACATCTCCATCTCCGATACAGCTCAGGTGGAGCGAGATAGCGTCCCGGGGCAAGATCATCAGCGTCACAAAACAGGGTGAACTCCCCTGTACACCGCTCTACACCGATACGTCGGGCTGCCATGCTCCCACCGTTCTCTTGATGGAATACGCAGACCCGGCTATCTCGTCTGGCGTATTTTTCGCATACTGCTCCGCTCCCATCTGTAGATCCGTCATCAACGAGGATAAGTTCAATATCTTTCTCAGTCGATTTCAAAATAGAGCGGATACACTTTTCTAATTTCCTGCCCGCATTATAGACAGGAACGACTATGCTCACTTTAGGCATGGCTCCTCCTAGTTACAGATGTCATCCTTCCATTAGCGCATAGAGCTTCTCCACCTGATCCCTGTTGGAGTAGTCCCGGCCCAGGCAGGCCGCTGAGAGCTGCTCCATCCGCTCTCTGTCCCGGAGGAGGGCTGCGATCCCTGCGGCACAGCCCTCGTTGTCCATGGGGACTACCACGCCGTCCACCCCGTCCTCCAACTGGCTGGCCGACGTGGCATAGGCGGTGATGACCACCGGTCTGCCCAAGATCTGGGCCTCATGGACAGACACACAGTTGCCTTCATATCGGGAGGGCTGTACATAGAGATCGCAGGCTTTGAAATAGGGGTAGGGGACGCTCTTTTTCCCCAGTATAGTCACATGTTCTTCCATGCCTGTCTGGGCGATCCGGGCGCGGATGAGGTCCTCGTCTCCTCCAAAGCCGATGAGATACCAGTGCACGTCCAGCCCCGTCTCCCGGATACGGCGGCAGATATCCGGTACATTGTCGAAGTTCTTGGCCGTACAGAACCGCCCCACAGACAGAATCTTGATCGTCCCTCTCTCCATCCCCAGGGGGGCGCTCTCCTCTGCCTGCCTGCGGATCAGGGCAGGGGAGAGGATATTATCGATCCGCAGGATCTTGTCCGCCAGAGAGGGGAACTTTTTGAGGAAGCTCTCAGTGCACCGGTCGGAGATAGATACGATATGGTCATAGGCGCCCCACATCTTCTCCTCCGACGCCGTGTCGATCTGGATGGCATCGTAGTCCGTGTGGATCCAGGCCAGCTTCCTCTTCGCCCGTACCTTCTCCGCCACGAGATAGTGGGGAGTAAGGAAACTGACCGCCAGGTCGTAAACGCCCTCTCCCACAGAGGGGAGGAAGGGCCGGGTATACTTATGGCTGTACTCCAGGGATACGCCCTGGTCTCTGCCTGGGAAATTTTGCTCTATGAAGCGCTTGGACCGGTATTTCCCCACTGCACGGCCCAGAGCCACCCCAAAGGCACCCTTCCGCAGGGTCTGCCCGATAGGCTCCGCCAAGCAGGTATAGGCCCGTACCTCCGGCAGCAGGTGTACGCCCGTCGGGACATAGGGGAGGAGCTCTCCACAGTGCCGCATGAGGAAGAGGTCCACCTTATACCGCTCCAGATCGATCGCCTCCAGCAGGCCTAGGAGCGCCCGCTCGGCCCCGCCCAGCTCCAGCGCATGGGAGAAGAAGAAGATCCGCTTTTTCTCCCTCATGGCCGCAGCCTCCGGAAAAGATCCGGTCCCAGGATGCGGCGCAGGGGACGCCCTACGGCCACCCGTAACCGCGTCAGCGGCGGCAGCCAGCTGGCCGTATACCAATGGATAGATATCGTATCCTTTGTCCGTTTCAGTCTTCCTGTGGCGCTGTCATAGGGATTGAACCACTCGATGGGATAGATCGTCGCCCCGGCCACCTCCTGCCGGCTCCCGTCCCGGACCAGGCCCAGCTTCTCCAGCGCCTGGGTGTTCAGCAGGGGACAGCCCACCACCCCGTGGGCCCCGTCCAGCAGAGGGTCGTACTCCGCCAGCATAGCCTCTACCGCCCGTCCATGGGCGATCGACCCGAACCCCAATCCACTGGCCACGAATCCCGGCGTCTCAAATCCAAAAAAGGCCTCATGTTCCAGCAGGGCGTCCGGGCTGCGGACCAGTTCCACATCCGTGTCGAAATAGAGCCCGCCATGCTCTGCTACGATCACCAGCCGGGCGTAATCGCTGAGGAAGGCGTATTTCTTCTCCTCCAGACACATACGGGTATACCCGTTCTGTCCCACGTCGAAGTTCTCCTCGTTCCACTCTATGATGGTGTGATCCGGGCAGTAACGCTTCCAGCTGGCGATACACCGGCGTACTTTTTGGGGTTTCTCCGCCCCGCCGAACCAGCAGTAATGTATCGTCTTGGGGATCATATTCTCTCCTCCGGTCAGTCTATCAGATCCAGAACACACTATCCTCCCAGCGCTCCGCCCTTTCTTCTGGTCATCCATGCCAAGCCCACCCCCGGCAGGAATGTCAGTGCCGTCAGCAGCTTCCTGGGGGAGCGGAGGACGATGTGCTTTTTCCCGGCCAGGATACAGCTGGAGACATAGTGGACACAATCCATCAGCAACCGTTTCTTCCCCGTGGGGTACCGCATGCAGACCTCCCGCCAGAACGCAAAGCCGTTGGGATTCTTCAGGTACTGCCGCCACATAGTGCCGCTGGACCCGTCCGGCTGGTACTCCACCTGGCACAGCACTTCGTCCAGGACCGCCAGCTCATAGTCCTGATCGATCAGGCGGTATTTGTATGCCAGGGCCACATACTTCTCCCCCGGGAACACCGGATAGGGGGGATAGCGCCGGACCACATCCGTCCGGTACACCAGCTTTTTATCCCCCCGGCCGCCGCCGGCGTAATAGCCGCTCAGGGTGGTCGCCTCCATGCCCGACGGGAAGCCCGTTCCGATCAGCCGGCCCTCCATGTCTGCGTCCAGGCCGATCAGGCCCGCATAGCCCTTGTCCCGCACCTGGGCCCACTTAGTCAGGATCTTCTCTACCGCCCCGTCCGCCAGGCAGTCGTCCGAATCGATGCACATATTGAGCTCGGTGTCGATCTGCTCATAAGCGGTGTTGTGGGCGGTGTGCATCCCGCCGTTCTCCTTCCAGATATAGCGGATCTCGAAGCCGTTCTCCTTCTCCTGCCAGCTCCGGACCAGATCCCCCGTGCCGTCGGTGGAGCCGTCGTCCACGATGAGCCAGACGAGATCCTTGCAGCTCTGCCGGCACAGAGACTCGTAGGTCCTGGACAGCGTATGGGCCCGCTCATAGGTTGGTGTGAATACAGTCAGGGTCGGCATATCAGTTGTTCTCCTCCCACTGCGCGAGATAGTACTCCTGGAGCCGCCGAGCGTTCTCCGCCACGTCGAACCCCGCCGCCCCGATCAGGGCCCCGGTGTCCGTGCGCTCTGCTCCCCGGGCAGACAGCAGTGCCTCTGCCCAAGCCTCCGGAGGCTCTTTCAAGGAGAGTCGCCGGACCAAGGGGGTCAGGTCGCAGTCTGGGGGGATGCTGTCCGAGATCAGGCAGGGGAGCCCAGCCGCCTGGGCCTCCACCAGAGCGAGCGGTAGCCCCTCGAATATCGATGGGAATGCAAACACATCCATGGCCTGCAGGAGGTCGGGCACGTCTCCCCGCACGCCGGTGAAGATGATACGGTCCCGGAGCCCCAGCTCTGTCGCCTTCTTCTCCGTCTCGCCCCGCAGCCCCCCGTCTCCTACCAACAGCATCCTGGCCTCCGGCACCTGCCGACAAAGGACAAAAAAGATATCCAGCAAAAATGTCTGGTTTTTTGTGGCCGCAAAGCTGCCCACATGGCCTATCACGAAGGCATCCGCCGGGATGCCCAGCGCCTCTCGGACCTGGGCCGCCCGCCGTGGGTCGAAGCGGTAGGCCCTGGTGTCGATCGCATTGTTCAGGATGTGGAAGGGCGCACCGCCGAACATCCACTCCCCAGCCTCCTGTCCGCAGGCGAAGAGGTCGGTGGCGTACCGGGGGATAGAGCGCTTATAGTAGAGTTTGATCGGGTATTTCCAATTCCTGTCCTGGCTGCTACTGTGGCTGTGGGCGATCCGCACCGGGACCCCACACCGTTCCGCTACTTTCAAGATCACCCCGCTCAGGCAGTCCTGGTGGACGTGGATCACCCGATACTCGGGATGCTCCCGGAAAAATCGAG
>DWZK01000122.1 GCA_019117605.1 Candidatus Intestinimonas stercoravium
CAGCGGGGGGATAGTGTGAAAGGGGGGCGGTGAGCCCCCACTTTCGCGTACAGTCAGGAACATTTTGACGTAAGTCAAAATGTCAGACAGCGTGTCAAAAAAGTCCATTTGGACTTTTTTGACACGCTGAAGAGGCCCGGCGGCATCAGCCGCCGGGCCTCTTGCATCTTTTCCCGGGAGACACCGCCTCCGCCGGATGGCCGGGCAGGAGGGCAGCGGCCGCAGCCGCAGGCCCTCTTAGCACATAAAAGTGGCGCAAAACGCCCGAGGCCCCGCCTTCCCTGATGTTTCGCGCAAAAAATATTCGATCCGCAAGAAACGGCATATCCTTCGTATACAAATTGTATTATCTTATGATCTTTGTGTTTTTCTGTTGATATATTTATTGAATCTGCCCTTTTTCTGCGGTACAATATGGAAGAATATAGGTGCTGAGAGCGAGGTGATCGAAGAAAACAGCCGCAGTCCCGAGCAAGCAGAATGTAAGCCAACAAAGAGGAGAGACGTAAATGAGAGCAAAAAGTGCACTATCTCTTACCCTGGCGCTCAGTCTCCTGGCCGGCACCCTCCCCGCCTCGGCCCTGGCCGCCGGCTCGGACGGGAGCAACACCCAGGCGGGCTACTCCGACCCCTGGACCAGCGCCGCGCCCACCGTCCTGGAGGCCGCCGCCCCCAAGGGCGACGCGGAGTTCACCCACATGGAGTGGACCGGCGAGGACGGCAACGAGGACGTCTTCCGGGTGAACCGGGAGGACTCCAGCACCTTCTCCACCTCCGGCGTCATCTATGACAGTGTGGATGCCGCTCTGGAGAGCGCCATCGACTTCAAGAAGGAGGCCTCCGGCTACGTCCAGTACCTCACCGGCGCGGACCAGGCGGACTGGTCCCTTCGGGTGCTGAAGAACGACACCGAGGCCAAGGCAGAGGACTACGCCGGTTTCTACGAGACCGCCTATGTCCCCGGCGACGACTGGAGCACCGACCTCCAGCTCCCCGCCAGCTGGACCACCTGGGATCTGGATTACCCCATCTACACCAACACCCAGGCTCCCTGGCAGGAGGACAACACCAGCAGCGACACCGCTCCTCTGGCCCCTGTGGTCTATAACCCGGTTGGCCTCTACCGCAAGACCTTTGCCCTCAGCGACAGCCTGGAGGCCCTGCGGCAGGAGAACGGACGCATCTACATCAACTTCCAGGGCGTGGAGTCCGCCTACTATGTGTACCTCAACGGCCACGCCGTGGGCTACAGTGAGGACAGCTACAGCCCCCACAGCTTCGACATCACCGACTACCTGGTGGACGGCGAGAATCTGCTGGCCGTGGAGGTCCACAAGTTCTCCGACAGCACCTGGTTCGAGCTCCAGGACATGATCAAGGACGGCGGCATCTTCCGTGACGTGTACGTCTACGGCGCGCCCCAGGTCCACATCAACGACTACTTCGTGACCACCGACCTGGACGAGACCTATGAGAACGCGGACCTGGACCTGACCGTCACCGTGGACAACGAGTCCGCCCAGACCGCCAGCGGCTATATGCTGGACGTGCGGATCTACAACGAGGACGGGACCATGTTCGTCAACGGGGTCACCGCCTCCGTCCCCGCGATCGAGGCCGGCGGCTCCCAGACCGTGGAGATCTCCAAGTACGTCCAGGATCCCGCTCTCTGGAGCGCCGAGGTCCCCGATCTCTACTATCTGGTGATCAGCCTCTATGAGGAGGACGGCGCCTATCTGGGCAGCATGTCCCAGCAGCTGGGCTTCCGTGAGATCGAGTTCACCCGCACCGAGGTGGACGCGAACGGGAACCGGATCACCGAGGACAGCGAATATCAGCCCGTCACCATCAACGGGCAGCCCCTGGTGTTCCGCGGCACCAACCGCCACGACATCGACCCTGTCACCGGCAAGTACGTCTCCCATGAGGTGATGGTGGAAGATGTGACGCTGATGAAGCAGTACAACATCAACGCCATCCGCACCTCCCACTACAGCAACGACGACTATCTGTACTATCTCTGCAACAAGTACGGCCTGTACATGATGGGCGAGACCAACCTGGAGTCCCATCAGCTCATGAACAACGCGGGCAAGCAGCGGCTCTTCAAGGAGATGGCCATGGACCGGACGGTCAACGCCTTCCACCGGCTGAAGAACGTCAGCGCCATCGTCTCCTGGTCCGTCGGCAACGAGAACTTCTATTCCAGCGACAGCAACTACGCCGACGGCATGTTCTATGACCTGATCTGGTATTTCAAGGACAACGACCCCACCCGTCCCGTGCACAATGAGAGCTCCAACGACGGCAACGGCACCGACATGGGCAGCAACATGTACCCCTCCGTGGACACCGTCCAGAGCTGGGCCGACCGGGACATGCCCTATGTGCTCTGCGAGTACGACCACGCCATGGGCAACGCCGTGGGCAACATAAAGGAGTACTGGGACATCATCCGCAGCAGCGACAATATGCTGGGCGGCTTCATCTGGGACTGGGTGGACCAGAGCCGGACCACCCAGGTGCCCGTGGAGAACAACTATGCCATGACCGACAAGACCGGCATGGACGCTGTCCTGACCGGCAGCCTCAACGAGGGCGTCACCGACCCCGCCGCCATGAACGACAAGAGCTGGAGCGGCTACGCGGTGTTCGACAACGACCCCAAGTTCGACCAAGCCCTGTCCGGCACGGACAAGAGCTTCACGCTGGAGGTCTTCTGCAAGCCCGAGAGCCTCAGCGGCGCCCAGATCCTCATCGCCAAGGGCGACCAGCAGGTGGCCATCAAGACCCAGGACAGCAACTTCCAGTTCTTCACCTATAACGGCAACTGGCAGACCCTCTCCGCCCCGGTGCCCGACGGTTGGCTGGGCCAGTGGCATCAGGTCGCCGCCGTGTATGACAAGGGCGCCATGTCCATCTATGTGGACGGCCAGCTGGTGGGCAGCGCCCAGAAGCCCAACGAGATCGACAGCAGCAGCCAGCGGCTGGCCATCGGCTATCAGACCGATAAGGGCGACCGCTTCTCCGGCGAGATCTCCCTGGCCAGAGTATACGGCCGGGCCCTCTCCAAGGAGGAGATCGACGCCCAGCGCAGCATGACCCCCGCGATCTCCTGGGATTCCGACGATGTGCTGCTGTGGGCCGACTACAGCGGTGTCACCGAGCGGGAGACCTCTTACTACAACTATTACGTCCAGGACTACGCCTACTTCAACCGCGACCTCTTCGGGGACGCCGCTATCGACGGCCAGTTTTTCGGCTATGGCGGCGATATGGGCGACTACCGCAACAACTCCGGCAACTTCTGTCAGAACGGCCTGGTGACCCCTGACCGGGTGCCCCAGCCCGAGCTCTACGAGGTCAAGTACCAGTATCAGAGCTTCTGGTTCACTGCCGACGAGGCCGACCTGATGCGGGGGGCCGTGACCGTGAAGAACGAGAACGGCTTCTTGGATCTGAGCGACTTCGACGTGGAGTGGCAGCTCATGGAGGACGGCGACGTCCTGTACACCGGCTCCATCACCGACAGCGTGGCGCCCCAGGAGACCAAGACCATCCAGGTCCCCTACCTGGAGCACATGCCCGCCGAGCCCAAGGCCGGGGCGGAGTACTATCTGAACATCATCGTGAAGCTGCCTGAGGACACCCTGTGGGCCGACGCCGGCCATGAGGTGGCCCATGAGCAGCTCCAGGTGCCCGCCAATGTCTCTCAGGTCGCCCACGCGGCCTCTTCCGCCGATGTGACCGTGGACACGAGCGACCCCGACGCCATCCTGGTGTCCAACGGCGACCTCTTCAGCTTCTCTATCGACAAGACCTCCGGCACCATCACCGGCTATGTCTATAACGGTGAGACCCTGCTGGAAGAGGGTCCTGTGCCCAACTTCTGGAGAGCTCCCATCAACAACGACAACGGCAACTACGATGGAGCCTGGCAGAGCGCCGGTAAGGATCCCCAGGTGGATGCAGACGGCATCGTGGTGGGACAGGATGAGGACGGCCTCACCACCTTCTCCTTCACCCTGACCTTCCCCAACATGGCCGGACTGACCCAGGACGTGGTCTACACCGTGGAGGACAACGGCGCCGTCACTCTGGATATCACCGTGGACGGCACGCAGACCGACACCAGCCGCGACCGCTTCCTGCGCATCGGCACCACTATGGTGCTCCCCGCCGGCTATGAAGATGCCGTCTGGTACGGCAACGGCCCCGTGGAGACCATGTGGGACCGTGAGTCCTTCGCCATGGTGGGCGAGTACACCAACACCGTGGACCGCTTCTTCTTCCCCTACCTCCAGAGCGCCGACACCGGCACGCTCACCGGGGTGAAGTGGTTCACCGTCACCAGCGACGGCAGCGATTCGGCCATGGCCGTGGCCGCCCGGGACACCGTGGAGGCCCAGGCCCTGCACTTCACCGCCGATGACCTGACCACCGCCGATCACCCCTATGAGCTCACCCGCACCAACGAGACTTACCTCTCCATCAACTACCGCTCTCAGGGCACCGGCAACGCCAGCTGCGGCCCCGACGTCCTGAGCCAGTACACCCTGCCCACCTCTCAGGTGTACGAGTACAGCTACACCCTGATCCCCTACACCGTGGAGGGCACCGACCTCTACGACCTCACCGCCCCCTACCGCACCGTCAGCGTCATCTCTGAGGACGACGCTGTCGCCAGCCTCCGGGCGAAGATCTACGGTCTGGTGGTCACCACGCCCGAGCAGCTCGATGAGGCTGAGTCCCTGCTGGAGTCCTACGAGGCCCTCCCCGAGGACCTTCAGGCTCTGCTGGGCGAGGAGGCCCACGCCTACCTGCTCTCCCAGGTGGAGACCGCCCGGAAGATGGCCGAGGACGACACCTATCATGCCGTGGTCCGCGACCTGAGCGGCAACGGCTTCGACGCCGACCTCACCGAGAAGAGCGCCACCGCCTCCCTCATCCGCGATGAGGAGCAGGGCATCGCCCTGAGCGGCCACTTCCTGGTGGACAACGTGGGCGCCAGAGACGCCTTCAACGCGGTCATCGGCGGCGACAACAGCTTCACCATCGAGGCCTGCCTGCGGCCCAACGTATACTCCACCAGCGGCAGCTCCTTCAACATGATCATGGGCAAGGGCGACCGCTCCATGGCCTTCCGCATCTCTGAGGGCCACCTGTACTTCTTCATCTACAACGGCTCCTCCTGGATGCCCACGCCGCCCGACGGCGAGCCGGCTGACATCGAGCTCTCCCCGGAGCTGGCGGAGCAGTGGCTCCATGTGGCCGCCGTCTATGACGGCAGCAACGGCGGCACCATCTCCACCTACCTCAATGGGGAGCTGGCCAGCACCCGCACGGATGTGGGCCAGGTCGCCGTCTCCGACCTGGATCTGGGCATCGGCATGTGCCCCGACACCGGCCGGACCTCCATGAGCGACATCAGCTCCATCCGGCTCTTCTCCAGCGCTCTCAGCGCCGATGAGCTGGCCCTCTCCGAGGGGGACAAGCTCTCCCGGGACGACGTGGCCCTGTGGTACGACTTCGACCAGCTGGAGTACGCCGAGATGGGCGAGATCACCGTGCTCACCGACCTGCCCGACGTGAAGCTGATCGGCCACCCCTTCGACCTGCCCGGCCATATCCAGATCCAGGTCGGCAGCAAGGAGCCCGTTGAGACCAATGTGGTCTGGGATGCCGCCACCCTCGCCCAGATCCAGAGCGCCGGTGAGACCGCCCTGTACACCATCATCGGCACCCTGGACAGCGGCCGCATGATCGAGCACACCGTGGCCGTGGTGCCCACCGGCATCGTCTACTTCGTGGACAGCGGCGCCGAGGAGTTCACTCCCCTGAGCCAGATCCTGGTGGACGCCAACGCCGGCACTATCCTCAACAGCACCGCCGACCAGGCCTATGACGCAGAGAGCGGCTGGGGCTATACCAACCCTGCCGATGAGGTGGAGTCCAACGGCGACGGAGACGACCCCATCCATACCATCCGCAATCTGACCAAAGAAGCCACCGGCAAATCCCTGTCCTACCAGTTCGACGGACTGGAGCCCGGCACCTATACCGTGTATGTGGGTTACTACGACCCCTGGACCCAGTACAGCGTCGAGCGCCCCGCTGATATCACCGCCACTGTGGACGGCGAGGTAGTGGGCTCCACCGAGGCGGACCTCTGCTCCGCTGAGGGCGGTGTGGCTCAGTTCCAGGTGTCTATCGAGGCTCCCACCGCTGAGATCGCCGAGATCGAGGTCCCCGCCGAGGAGCCCGAGACCGAGGTCCCCGCCGAGGAGCCCGAGACCGAGGCCCCCGCCGAGGAGCCTGAGACCGAGGTCCCCGCCGAGGAGCCTGAGACCGAAGTCCCCGCCGAGGAGCCTGAGACCGAGGTCCCCGCCGAGGAGCCTGAGACCGAAGTCCCCGCCGAGGAGCCCGAGACCGAGGTCCCCGCCGAGGAGCCTGAGACCGAGGTCCCCGCCGAGGAGCCCGAGACCGAGGTCCCCGCTATCGACACCGATCTCATCCCCGGCGCCCCTGTGGCCGGCGTGGACAGCCAGGACGCGGAGATCCCCGAGACCGTCTCTATGACCCTGACCCTGTCTCCCCAGAAGTTCGAGGTGGACAATACCAACCTGGACGTGCTGGTGAGCTACATCGCCATCGTCAAGGAGCTCCCGGAGGTGGTGACCCACACCGTGACCTTCGTCACCGACGGCGGCTCTGAGATCCCCGATAAGATCGTCGAGGCCGGCTCCGCAGTCTGCCGCCCTGCCGATCCCACCAAGGACGGCTACACCTTCGACGGCTGGTACACCGACGAGGCCTGCACCGAGGCCTATGACTTCGAGACCGCCGTCACCGCCGACATCACCCTGTATGCCGGCTGGACGGAGAACACCGAGCCCGAGCCCGAGACCTACACCGTGACCTTCGACTCCATGGGCGGCACCGCTGTGGAGCCTCAGACCGTGGAAGAGGGCGGCAAGGCCACCGAGCCCGCCGAGCCCACCCGGGACGGCTACACCTTCGACGGCTGGTACACCGATGCGGACTGCACCGAGGCATATGACTTCGAGACCATCGTCACCGCCGACATCACCCTGTA
>DWZK01000123.1 GCA_019117605.1 Candidatus Intestinimonas stercoravium
CCGACTATCCCATCAAGCTGGTGACCTCCTACCAGAACAGCAAGCTCACCGTGCAGATCCACGGCACCAAGGTGGACGACACCTATGTGAAGATGACCAACAAGGTCCTCTCCTCCACCCCCTGGGAGACCGAGTACAAGGTGGATCCCTCCCTCCCCGCCGGCTCCACCAAGACGGAGCAGACCCCCTACACCGGCTATGTGGCGGAGGCCTACCGGAACATCTACAGCGGGGACGGCGAGCTCATCAGTTCCACCCTGGAATCCAAGAACACCTACCGCTCCCGGAACAAGATCGTACTGGTGAGCCCCGCCGACGCCGCAAACTACGGCCTGTCCACCGATGGGCTCCCCCTGCCCTCTCCCGACCCCGCCACTGTAGAGAGCCCGGCGGCAGAGAGCCCTGTCCCCTCCGAGACGGCGGAGGCTCCGGCGGAGAGCCCTGCCGTGAGCGAGAGCCCCGCCCCCTCCGAGACGGCGGAGGCCCCGGCGGAGAGCCCTGCCGCCAGCGAGAGCCCCGCCCCCTCCGATACGGCGGAGGCCCCGGCGGACAGCTCCGCCGTGAGCGAGAGCCCCGCCCCCTCTGAGACGCCGGCAGAGAGCCCTGAGGCGGCCTCCACCCAGGTCCCCGACATCGGCATCCCCATCTCCTCCGCCGCTTTGGAGGACATGGCAGAGGCCGCAGAGGGAGGTGACCGGTGATGCGCCCCACCTTCTCCCGCCGGGCCCTGAAGCAGCAGGCCAAACAGACCTTCTTCCGCTATCTCCGGCCCTGCCTGGCCGCCGCCTGCCTGCTCATGCTCATCTCCGTGCTGACCCAGGTCTTCTCCCAGGCCACCGGCGGTTCGGTCATGGGCCTGCTCCTGAGGTGGGAAGACTACCCCATGGAGACGGGCCTCTGGGTGGTCTCCGCCGACACCATGCTGCCCATCCTCTCCATCATGGGCCTGGAGCGGCTGGGCGGTCTGGGAGGCGTGGTCTTCTCCCTGGCCTCCCCGGAGAGCGGCGTGGTCATGGTAGTGCCCATGGGCTGGCTCCAGCTGGTCAATCTGGTGCTGGTGCATGTGGTGGTCTTCCTGGTCACCGTCCCCCTCCAATACGGAGCCCTGAGCCAATTCCACTACGTCCTGCTGGGCCAGCCCCGGCCCTTCCGCGCTCTGCTGGACTGGTATCTGGACCTGCGCCTCACCGCCAAAGCCCTGGCCGCCCAGGTGCTCCTGGCGCTGTGGCGGGGAGCGACCTCGGCCCTCTGCCTCCTGCCCAGCCTGGCCTGCCTCCTGGCGGGGACTGTTATGTCCTCCGCCCCGCTCCTCTCCCTCTCCTTCCCGCTGCTCCTGCTGGGGCTGGGGGCCGGCTATTTCTGTTACCTCCAGCTGCTCCCCGCCCAGTATCTGCTGGCCCAGCGGCCCCAGCTGGGCCTTGGGGACGCCTTCTCCAGGGCGTGGAGGCTGCTAAAGGGCCAGCGCTTCTCCTTCTTCCTGCTCGATCTGTCCTTCCTGCCCTGGTATATCGTCTCCCTCTTCCTGTGGGGGATCGCGGACCTGTTCATCCTCCCCTATGTATCCCTCACGAACCTCCTCTGTCTGGACGCTCTGGAGGACCGTGTATGAGCGCAAGGGCGCGGCCGCTCCGGCCGCGCCCTTATCCCCGCCGACTGCGAAGGAGCGTGTAAAATTTCCTATGTTCCAAGGTTTTTCCGACGCCGCCACCGACTTCCTCTGGGGCATCCGCTTCAACAACGAGCGCCCCTGGTTCGAGGCCCACAAGGCCGAGTACCTCCAGTATGTGTACGAGCCCATGAAGGCGCTGAGCGGTGAAGTCTACGGGGCCATGGACCGGGCCTATCCCGAGCTGGGCCTGATGTGCAAGGTCTCCCGCATCTACCGGGACGCCCGGCGGCTCTACGGCCGGGGCCCCTACAAGGACCACCTGTGGTGGTCCATCCGGCAGCCCGCCGAGGAGTGGAGCACCTGTCCCATGTTCTGGTTCGAGATCGCCCCCGAGGGGTGCTCCTACGGCCTGGGCTATTACGCCGCCCGCCCCCTCTCCATGGCCAAGTTCCGGGCCCGGCTGGACAGGGACCCCAAGCCCTTCGAGAAGCTGGTCCGTGCCTTCAACAGGCAGGGGCGCTTCGCCCTGGAGAGCGATACCTACAAGCGGCCCAAGGGCGACCCGGGCCCGCTGCTCTCCCCCTGGTACAACAGCCGGCACATCTCTCTCATCTGTCAGCGGGAGCCCGACGCCCTGCTGGCCTCTCCCACCCTGGTCCAGGAGCTCCTGGACGGCTTCAACGAGCTGATGCCTTTCTACCGCTACTTCTCCACCCTGGACGGAGACCCGGACCCCCGGACCTGAGACGGCAAAGCGCCGCGTGTCACAGACGGCACGCGGCGCTGTTCTTTCCTCTTCAGGATGCCTGCATGATATCCACCATATCCATGGTGAGAGGGGTGGTATAGGGGTCCAGCAGCGCATTGAAGATCTCCAGGCAGGCCTCCGGCTCCAACTCATAGCACCAGTCGTAGCCCCGATAGCTCACCGTCCCGTCGCCGGGGAGGGTCTCCCCCTGGATGCCGCTGTCCATGTCCAGCCCCACCGCCTTGCTGATGAACCAGGCGATGTCCTCCGCAGAGAGGTCGGTCTCCACGTTCTCCTGGAAGATCTCCACGAAGGTGTTGAACTTGGGCACATTGGAGAAAGAGAGGACCTTCTTGCCCACGGCGGCGAGGAGGGACCGCTGGGTCTCCGCCCGGCCCACGTCGGTGTAGCCGGAGCCGTCGTTGTTGTGGCGGAAGCGGACCACCTCCATGGCCCCCTGTCCGTCCAGGTGGTGCATCCCCTCGGTATAGTGGATGCGGAGCTCCTGCCCCGGGGTAGTGTCATCATAGTCCATGTCGCAGGGGACATAGAAGTCCACGCCGCCCACCTCGTCCACCAGGCGGATGAAGCCCTGGATGTCCACCATCACATAGTAGTCGATGGGGACGCCGGTGAGCTGAGAGACCTCTTCCTTCAGTCCTTCGATGCCCTCCCGGGCGTAGATCCCGTTGATCTTGGGGAAGTCGTTGCGGACGAGGGTGTCGCGGGGGATGGACACCACTCCCACCTTCTGCCCCACCGTATCATAGGAGGCCACCATCAGGGTGTCGGTATTGCCGCCCCCCACGTCGGTGGCCACCAGCAGGAAGGTGTAGAACCCCTCCTTCCGCACCAGAGGGGTGGGAGTGGGCTCGGCGCTCTCCACCGGCTCTTCTACCGTCTCGGTGCTCTCGGGGACCTGTACCGACACCGGCGGGGCCTGCACCGGGGGGCGCAGCAGGGTCTTGGCCAGGCAGAAGCCCAGCACGATGAGGATGGAGCATGCCAATATCAGACGGTAGACGGCCCGGAACAGGCCGCCCCGCTTCTTCTTTTTCTTGATGAGCCGCTTTGCCATGGGTCTCGCCTCTTTCTCCCCGCCGCCCGGGGGCAGGGGATCTCTTGTGCGCGCTTGTATCAGTATACCAAGTATGACGGCCGGGGACAAGGAAAAGTTGCGCCCTGTCCGGGCTTTTTCTCTCTTTCTCCGCCCCCCCGCGTCTGGACGATCGGACCGAAGCAGGGTATACTTTCCTTGATGAAGATCTTTGGGAGAGAGAGGCCTGTCCATCCATGGAAGCTGTAACGATCGTCCTGTTCATCGCCGCCCTGGCCCTGTGCCTGCTGCTGGACCTCCCCGTCCTGCTGGCCCTGGGGGTGGGGTTCTTCCTCTTCTGCGGCTACGGCCTCCTCCGGGGACATACCCTCTCCAGCCTCCTCTCCATGGCCGTCTCCGGTGTCCGCACAGTCAGGGACATCCTCATCCTTTTCGTCCTTTTGGGGGTGCTCACCGCCCTCTGGCGGGCCTCCGGCACCATCCCATCCATCGTCTCCTTCGCCGCCGGCCTCATCCGGCCCGCCCTGCTCCCCCTCCTCTCCTTCCTCCTCAATTCTCTCGTGTCTTTCCTCACCGGCTCCAGTTTCGGCACCACCGCCACCACCGGGGTGGTATGTATGACCATGGCCGCCGCCATGGGGGTGAGCCCCGTCATCGCCGCCGGGGCCGTGCTCTCGGGGGCCTACTTCGGGGACCGGTGCTCTCCCGTCTCCACCAGCGCCCTGCTGGTGTGCGCCGTGACGGACACCGACCTCTTCCGGAACATACGGGGGATGGTGCGCACCGCCGCCGTCCCCTTCCTCCTCTCCTGTGCCGTGTATCTGGCCCTGGGCCTGCTGCCCACCGGGGCGGCGGGGGAGGGGCCGGACGCGGCCGCCCTGTTCAGCCAGGCCTTCCGCCTGGGCCCGGCGCCTCTGCTGCCGGCGGCGGTGCTCCTGCTCCTGGCCCTCCGGAAGGTGGACGTGAAGCGGACCATGCTGGCCAGCATCGCCGCCGCCCTCGTGGTGAGCCTGACCGTACAGCATGCCTCCCCCGGCCAGCTCCTCCGCTTCGCCCTCACCGGCTATGAGGTGGGCATCCCCGCCCTCGCCCCCATCCTGGACGGAGGCGGGATCCTGTCCATGGTGGATGTGGCCGCCATCGTCCTGGTGGCCTCCTCCTACGCGGGGCTCTTCCAGGGCACGGGCCTCCTGGCGGGACTGGAGGCCCGGGTGGAGGCCCTGGGGCGGCGCACCACTCCCTTCTTCGCCCTGCTGTGCACCGCCGCCGCCACCGCCCTGCTGGTGTGCAACCAGTCCCTGTGCATCATGCTCACCCGTCAGATGTGCGCCGGGCTGGTCCCCGACCGGGAGTCCATGGCCCTGGACCTGGAGAACACCGCGGTCCTCCTCCCCGCCCTGGTCCCCTGGTCCATCGCCTGTGCGGTGCCCCTCTCCACTCTCTCCGCCCCGGCCCTCAGCCTGCTGGCGGCCTGCTACCTCTACCTTGTCCCCCTGTGGCAGCTGCGGCCCGGCGCGGGGCGGCCCGCTCCGGCGGCGGTCTGAATTTTGAAAATGTTTCGGATCTGGCCGCAGGATGTTTACCTTTTTCCGGTATGATAAGAGAGAACGACAGACAGGAGGGAGCCCATGAGACGCCGGATCTTTCTTGAGCGCACCCTGACGGTGCTGGCCGCCCTGGTGGCCCTGCTGCTGGTGAGCGGTGTGGTGATCCATCTGGTGAACAGTGGGTACCGGCAGCGGATGGCCGACGCCATGGATGCCCGTCCCGCCCAGGTCCAGAGCATCCTGGACATCTGGGAGCCCGCCTCCGACACCTGGCCGGAGCTGGACGAGCAGCTCTGGGAGCTGGACTACGGCCTCTATGTGATGTTGGCGGGCCAGGAGGTCTACTCCTCGCTGGAGCCCTTCCAGCGGGACCAGGCCCGGCATGCCGCTCAGGAGCTGTCCTGGCCGGAGGACATCGCCATCTCCTTCCAGGCCGACGGCATCCCCATGGTGGGGCTCCAGAGCGGGCCGTATACCATCCTGGCCCTGCTGCGGCCCGGCGGCCCGGGCTTCGTCCACCGGCCCCAGTCGGAGGCCACTCTCCTGGCCCTGGCGGCCAGCGGCGTGACCGGGATCGCCGTGATCGTGCTCCTCAGCCTGCTCTTCACCGACCGGCAGGTCAAGCAGTTCCTCCGCCCCCTCAACGCCCTGACCGAGGCCGCCCGGCGGGTGGAGCAGGGGGACTACTCCCAGCCGGTGGGGACGCAGGGACAGGATGGATTCGCCGAGGTGTGCGCCGCCTTCGACCATATGCAGCAGCATCTGCTGGCAGAGCGGGAGAAGAACGCGGCCTATCAGCGGGCCCGGACCGACCTGGTGGCGGGGATCTCCCACGATCTGCGCACCCCCCTCACCTCCGTGAAGGGGTATCTCAAGGGGCTCCAGGATGGGGTGGCCCGGACGCCGGAGCGCCAGGCCCAATACCTGGACATCGCCTACCGCAAGGCGTGCGCCATGGAGAAGCTGCTGGAGCGGCTGTTCTACTTCTCCAAGATGGAGACCGGGGAGCTCCCCCTCCACCTGGAGCGGACGGACCTGGGGGAACTGGTCCGCCGCTTCGTCCAGGAGAGCCAGGAGGAGCTGGGCCCCAAGGGGGTGGTCCTCACCCTGAAGGGGGCGCCCGCCCCCCACCCGCTGCAGGCGGACACAGAGCAGCTCTACCGGGTGCTGGGCAACCTCACCGACAACGCCATGCGCTACGCCAAGGCGGAGCGCCTGGAACTGACCCTCACCGTGTGGCGGGAGCGGGCATATGAGCGGCTGCGCTTCGCCGACAACGGCAAAGGCGTGCCCGAGGAGCAGCTCCCCCACCTCTTCGAGCTCTTCTGGAGGGGGGACAGCGCCCGGGGCAGCCGGAACGAGGGCAGCGGCCTGGGCCTGTATATCGTCAAACACATCATAGAGGCCCACGGAGGGACCGTGAGCGCCCGGAACGACGGGGGGCTGGTCTTCGAGATCGCCCTCCCTGCGGAGGAGGAGTGAGAGAAGATGAGCCGTATCCTGATCGCAGAGGATGACGCCGAGATCGCCATGCTGGAACGGGACTATCTGGAGATCGAGGGGTTCGAGACCGAGCTCGTAGAGGACGGTGAGCAGGCAGCGGCTGCCGCCCTGACGGGGCGCTATGACCTGATCCTGCTGGATCTGATGCTGCCCGGCTGCGACGGCTACGAGGTCTGCCGCCGTATCCGGGACCGGGTGGACGTGCCCATCCTCATGGTCACCGCCCGCACTGAGTCTGTGGACAAGATCCGGGGCCTGGGCCTGGGGGCGGACGACTACATCGCCAAGCCCTTCGACCCGGCCGAGCTGGTGGCCAGGGTGAAGGCCCACCTGAGCCGCTACGCCCGCCTCACCGGTGGAGGAGAGGAGAGCCCTGCCCAGGAGGTCATCACCATAGGGGACGTGGAGATCTTTCCCCGGAGCTGGAAAGTGTGCAAGGGCGGGCGGGAGCTGAAGATGCCCAACCGGGAGTTCACCCTCCTGAAGTTCCTGGCCGAGAACCCCAACATCGTCTTTTCCAAAGAGCAGCTCTTCGAGAAGATCTGGGGCTATGACTATGTGGGGGACAGCGCCACTGTCACCGTCCACATCGGCCGGATACGGGAGAAGATCGAGGACGACCCCACCCACCCCAAGATCATCGAGACGGTCTGGGGGGCGGGCTACCGCCTCAACCGCTGATGCCCCGCTCTCGACCTGCCCTCCGCCGGGCCCTCTCAAAGGCCCGGGACATCAAAGCGGCGGACGCCTGGTCAGGCGTCCGCCGCTCAGCGTGTCAAAAAAGTCCAAATGGACTTTTTTGACACGCTGTCTGACATTTTGACTTACGTCAAAATGTTCCTGACTGTACGCGAAAGTGGGGGCTCACTTGGTCTAAGGTGGCTTCGCCCGAAGGCATCTGGACTGCCCCCGGCAGTCCAGACCCCCTTTCACACTATCCCCCCGTTGCTCCTCCGACCTGGTCCCTCTTTTTCGACAGTCTGAGCGGCGGACGCCTGGTCAGGCGTCCGCCGCTTCTTCCCCGTATTCGGAGTATTCGGAGCGCTCAGAAGAGGCGCAGCTGTTCCGCCGGCCGGAGCCGCGCCTTGGCGGCCTCTTTGCGGACCGTCCCCTGCGGCAGGGCCGCCAGGAAGGGGGAGGGCCTGCCGCTGCAAGTGAGGATCAGCTCGTCCTTGGCCCGGGTCATGCCCACATAGAGGAGCCGCCGTTCCTCCTCCAGGTCGGTCTCCCGCTCCCCGGCCTCCAGGGGGATGCGCCCCTCCCGGGCCCCCGCCACGAAGACCGCCGGGAACTCCAGGCCCTTTGCCCCGTGGAGGGTCATGAGCTGTACCGCGCCCCCCTTGGGCGCAGTCCCGGCGGCCCGGCGGAGGTCCGCCTCCTCTCCCTGAGAGGCCGCCGTCCACAGCGCCTCCAGGCTGTCATAGAACACCGCCGTGTTCCGCAGCTTCTCCAGCTCGGGGGCGGCGCCATAGGCCTCCTCCCACCGCTGCACCAGCCGCCAGGGCGCCTCCTCCTCCACCGCGGGCCGCCAGAGGGCCGCCCGCTCCAGCCACCACTCCAGATGGGGCCGCCCGCTGGATGCCGCCTCCAGGGCGACCAGCGGCTCCCGCCGGGACGCCGCCGCCTCTATCGCCGGGAACAGGTCCGCCGGGCAGTCGAAGAGGAGGCGGAGCGCGGTCTCCAGGGCGGGGATGTCTCCCGGGTCCTGGACCGACCGGAGGAAGGACAGGGCCCCCCGGACCTTGTCGCTCTCCAGGAAGTCCTCCCGCCCCACCACCACGCAGGGGATGTCCTCCCGGCGGAGGCAGCGCTCCACTTGCTCCAGCTGCCGGTGGGTGCGGCAGAGCACGGCGATATCCGAAAAGGCCCGCGCCTCCCCCTCATGGTCCAGCGCCTGGGCCGCCAGCATGTCCACGCCCCCGGTCATCCGCCCGATCTCCCCGGCGATGAAAGCCCCCTCCCGGAGCTCGTCCTCCGCCTGGACCAGCCGCACCGCCGGACCGTGGCCCCGGACCGGGCGGAGGACCCGCTCCCCTCCCGGGCCCGCCTCCACCACCGCCAGAGCGGCGGCGAGCACCTCCGGGGTGGAGCGGTAGCTCTCCTCCAGCCGGACCACCCGGGTGTCGGGCTGGTCCCGGAGCAGCCGCTGGAAGCAGCCGGGGTCCGCCCCCCGGAAGCCATAGACCGCCTGGTCGGGGTCGCCGATGACGAAGAGGGTCTTCCCCGCCCCGCTCCAGGCCCGCACCAGCCGGTACTGGGCGTCGTTGATGTCCTGGAACTCGTCCACCAGCAGGTGGGTGAAGGCCCGGCGGCCGGTGACGTCCCGCCCCAGGGCCTCCGTCAGCAGATCGTCGTAGTCCAGGGCCCCTATGGCCTTCAGGCGGTCCGCATAGCCGTCGAAGAGGGCCCGCGAGATCCCCGCCTGCTCCGGCGTCCTGCCGTTCTTCACCTGAGAGACCGCCTGGAGCAGCCTTCGGGGGCTCCCCCGCCCACCCAGCTCCTGGAGGACCTGGGCCGCCGCAGTGAGGGCGTCCCCCCGGCTGATGAGCCGGACGTCCTCCCCCAGCAGCTCCAGGCAGAGGGCGTGGAAGGTGCCGATGTGGAGCCTGGCCGCCCCCCGCTTCCCGGCGGGACCACTCTCCAGCCGCTGCCGCAGCTCCTGGGCCGCCTGCCGGGTGAAGGTCACCGCCGTGATCTCCTCCGGTCTGGCCCCCAGCTCCTCCATCAGATAGGCGATCCGCCCCACCAGGGTCTTGGTCTTGCCGGTGCCGGGCCCGGCCACCACCGCCACTCGGGGCTCGGGAGCGGCGGCCGCCGCCCGCTGCGCGGCATCCAGCGCCCCCGCCGGGGCGGAGGGCGCGCCGTCCTTGGTGGCCGCCCTGCTCTTTCTCCTCCCGGTCCCGGCGGGCGTGGGGCGCTCCCCGGCCTCCGGGCCGGAGGCGAAGAGGGAGAGCTGTCCGCTGAGCGCCGCGATCTCAGCCGGGGCCAGCAGGGAGATGCTCCCATACTCCCCGTCGAAGCCGGGCCGCCGCTCCACCTGCCCCAGGCGGAGGCGGCGGATGCCCTCCGCCACGCAGGGGCCCGCCGCCCGCCGGATCTCCTCCACCGGCACCTCCCGGAGGATGGCGAACTCGGTGCCCAGGGCGGCCAGGAGCCCCTCATACTGCTGGGCCACCCACTTGCTCCCAGGCGACCGGCCGGTAGAGGCGGCGATGACCTCGGGGAGGGGCGCCAGGCTCTCGAAGGGCTTGGCGCCCTCCGGACGCTGCCCCTCCGGGCGGTCGGAGAGCTCCTCCACCCGGTGCTCCACCCCGATGGTCAGCTTCTTCCCGCACACCGGGCACAGATCTTCCCGCTGGGCCGCCTGGGCGGGGGTGAGACAGACCCCGCACTTCCGGTGGCCGTCCAGATGGTACTTCCCCTCCTCGGGGAAGAACTCCACCGTGCCCAAAAAGCCCTCTCCGGTGCGGATCGCCTCCAGGAGCTCCGGATAGGAGAGGCCGGTGTCCAGCAGATCCGCCTCCCGGCCCAGGCGGCCGGGGGAGTGTGCGTCCGAGTGAGAGACCAGGGTGAAGCGGTCCAGAGCGGAGACCCGCCAGTTCATGGGCGGGTCGGAGGAGAGGCCGGTCTCCACCGCGTGGATGTGGCGGGCCAGGTCCCCGAAGCACTCCTCCACCGTATCGAAGCCGGAGAAGGCCCCGAACATGGCGAAGTGCGGGGTCCAGATATGGGCGGGGATGAGCTCTGCCTCCGGACAGGTCTCCAGGGTCAGCTCCAGCAGGTCCCGGCTGTCCAGGCCCAGGATGGGCCGGCCGTCGGAGCGGATGTTGCCGATGGCCTCCAGCCGGGCGGAGAGCTCGTCGGCGGCCTCCAGGCTGGGCAAGAGGATCAGGTTATGGACCTTACGGGTCCTCCCGCCCCGCTTGTAGATGGAGCTGATCTCCCCCGTGACCACGAAACGGGGCCGCGCCCCCGGGGCTGTCCCGGGGAGGCGCAGCCCCTCCCGCAGCGTATAGAGCCCCTCCTCCGCCGGCTCCAGCTGCTCCCGCAGGGCAGCCCGCCAGGCGGGGTGGGTGAAGTCCCCGGTGCCCACCACCTGGATGCCCTTCCGCCGGGCCCACCAGTCCAGGTGAGGGGCATCGCAGTCCCGGCTGGTGGCCCGGGAATAGCTGGAGTGGATGTGCAGGTCGGCGATGTACACGGCTCTTCTCCCCCTCTATATCGATGTGCGCCCTGTCAGGCAGCGGGCCCGGCGCTCTCCAGCACCAGCTGCTCTTCCCCCAGTGAGACCCGATAGCGCCGCTGCCCGGACAGGTCCAGGTGGAAGTCCCGCTGGGCCACCACATGGCAGTGGTCCTGGTCCCAGACCTTGAGGGTCACCTCTCCTCCCTGGACCGGGTCCAGGAGGAAGCCCAGGCTCTCCCCCTGCTCCAGCGGGCCGCCGTCCGCCCGGCAGCCCTCCGCCCGGAACTCCCGGCCCTCGATCTCCACCGCGCCTACCGGCCCTCCGCTCTCGTTGCAGAAGGTCAGGTTGTTCTCCAGCGTCCGGCCGCAGGCCGGGAGCAGCAGGAGCGCCAGCAGGGCGCAGACGCCTCCCAGTTTCTTCATCTCTCTTGCTCCTCTCCGCCCTCCGGTCCGGGCACATACTCCAAAAGGTCGCCGGGCTGACAGTCCAGGGCCCGGCAGATGGCCTCCAGGGTGGTGAAGCGCACTGCCTTGGCGTGGTTGTTCTTCAAGATGGACAGGTTGGCCAGCGTGATGTCCACCCGCTGGGCCAGCTCCCCCAGGCTCATCTTCCGCTTGGCCATCATCACGTCCAGATTCACGACGATCGGCATCCTGTGCCCCTCCTCATATGGTCAGATCGTTCTCCGCCTTCATCTCCGCCGCCTGCCGGAAGAGGGCGGACATGACGAGGCACAGCAGGCCCGCCATGAGGAAGACCGGGACGAACAGGGCGTTATAGGTGAGCATGGGCAAGGGGGAGCGGTAGTGGCAGAGCCCCCAGGTCAGCCGCAGCAGGGCCGCCCCGGAGATGAGGAAGCAGCACACCGCCGCCCGGCGCAGGTCCCCGGCGTTGCGGAGGGTGAACGGCGTCCCCGCCAGCACCGTGTCCAGCAGCCTCCTCCCCTGCCAGAGGATGACGGCGGTACACAGCCCGCAGAAGAGGAGGAACAGCGTGAGCACCACGTCGTAGCTCCCCGCCGACCAGACCCAGGCCCAGCTCTGGGCGAAGAAAACCAGGACGCGGAGGGGGATCTCCAGGGGGGCCTCATAGGGGCGCAGCGCCAGCAGCGGGGCGAAGCCCTTCATCATGGCCAGCCCCGGCACCAGCAGCAGGGCCACGAGGTTGCAGCAAAATGTGATGGTGACCAGGATCTTCAGCGCCCCGGCCAGTCTCTGTACCCCTGTCTTTTCCATAGCTATCCCCTCCCAGTGGGGCCATCATACCACGCTCTCACACGAAAGTCAATATATATTTATCGTTTTTCAATATAACTTAGACCCTGAGCCGGGCCATCACCTCTCCGATGGGCCCGGAGATCACCAGGTCGGCCCGCCGGTCCATGGAGGTGGCGCTCTTGTTGATCAGCACCAGCCGCTGCCCCTGGTAGTAGTCCACCAGCCCCGCCGCCGGGTAGACCACCAGAGAGGTGCCCCCCACGATGAGCATGTCCGCCCGGCGGATGTGCTCCACCGCCCGGTAGAGCAGGCCGTTGTCCAGAGACTCCTCATAGAGGACCACGTCCGGCTTCACCATGCCGCCGCAGGCGTCGCACCGGGGCACCCCCTCCGCCGCCTTCACATAGGCGGCGTCGAAGGCCTTGTGGCACTCCATGCAGTAGTTCCGGTGGACCGAGCCATGGAGCTCCAGCACCTCCCGGCTGCCCGCCGCCTGGTGGAGGCCGTCGATGTTCTGGGTGATCACCGCCCGGAGCTTCCCCGCCCGCTCCAGCTCCGCCAACTTCCTGTGGGCGGCATTGGGCCCGGCGTCCAGGTAGAGCATGCGGTCCTTGTAAAAGCGGTAGAACTCCTCCGGATCTCTCACGAAGAAGCTGTGGCTGATGATGGTCTCCGGCGGGTAGCGGTAGCTCTGGTTGTACAGCCCGTCCACGCTGCGGAAATCCGGGATGCCCGACTCGGTGGATACCCCCGCGCCGCCGAAGAATACCACATAGCTGCTCTGGTCCAGCCACTGTTGGAGCCGCTCGATCTCTCGTTCCATATCCGTTCCTCCTCGTTCCGTTTTTGGGGGCAGACCCGCCCTTATCGATGCCATCATACCTCCCGGCAGCGAAAAAAACAAGGCCCGCCCGGGGAGATCCCTCGGGCGGGCCCCGTCAGAGCCGCTTCCGGTCCGCTCACATCTGCTTGACGGTATAGTAGACCGCCATGGCGAAGAGCCAGGCCACCAGTACGAACATGAGGTAGTAGGCCGCAGAGATGCCCCCAATGAGCCCGCCCGCGATGCACACGGCCACCAGGGCGCAGGTGACGTAGAGGGGCACATAGCTGGCGCTGCGGGAGAAGATCTGCCGCCTTTTGTCCCCCAGTTTCAGTGCGCCGCCGTTCCTCTGCATGGTCCGCCCCACCGCCAGGGCCGCCAGCAGAAGCACCACCACCACGGCCACATAGCCGTAGACCAGGACAGGGTAACGGCCGTCCGCCCGGCGGATGAGCCACAGGCCCAGGATGCCCAGGGCGGAGAGGAGGGTGCTGGCGAAGAACTCTTTCTGATAGAGGTAGTACACCAGGGCCAGCACCGCCACCGCCGGCACCAGGCCGCACAGCAGGCGCACGCCGCTGCCGAAGAAGGTGTATGTCACCACCGCGATGACCAGCAGGGCCAGGGCGATCCCCGCCGCCGCGCCGGGCAGGATGTGGGACGCCCTCTTTTTCCAGCCTGCCAGCAGCCACACCACGCTGGCGGCGAAGAGCACGGCGAGGACCCCGATCACCAGGGGGAAGTGGGTATACAGCGCGATCTGGAAGTCCATCTCCACGCCGGTATGGGGACTGACATAATAGCGGTTCAGAAGAAGCAGGACCAGCTCGGCCACCACAGCGGCGCCGAACCATACCAGCACCCGCACCAGTTCCGCATCTTCCCGGCGCTTCTGTGCAGTATGTTTCTCTGCCATGCGTTTCTCCTTATCCATGGATCCATCTCCTTGTTTGGTGCTCAAAGACCGCTCCCTGTGAGACGCGGCCAGTCTAACGGATGCCATTTTATCAGAAATGCGCCGGTTTTGCAACCATAAAAATCCCCTCTTTTCCCCGCTGCCCCTCTTTTCCCGCAGGTTGTCTTTCCCAAGTGGGTATGATACAATGGGAAAAAAACTTGCACTGTGAGGGTCCTTATGAAACGTGCGCTTCCCTTCCTCCTTCTCCTCTCCCTCCTCTCCGGCTGCGCGCCGGAGCCCGTGTCCCAGAGCTTCTTCGCCATGGACACCGTGATGAGCGTCACCCTCTACGACGGCGGGGACACCGACGCCCTGGTGGCCGCCCAGCAGGAGGTGAACCGGCTGGACCAGCTCTGGTCCCGGACCCGCCCGGAGAGCGATGTGTCCCGGCTCAACGCCGCCGCCGGTTCCGGCACGCCCGTGGAGGTGGACCCGGACACCGCCGCCCTGCTGGAGCAGGCGGACCGGGCCGCCCGGGAGAGCGGCATGGCGTTCGACCCGGTGATGGCCCCGGTGATGGACGCCTGGGGCTTCGGCGCCACCGGGAGCGAGAGCACTGCTGTCCACCGTGTCCCCTCTCAGGCGGAGCTGGACGCCCTCCTCCCGCTCACCCGGGACCTGCCCCGGGTGGAGGGGACCGCCGTCTCCCTCCCACTGGCGGGACAGGCGGTGGACCTGGGCGGCATCGCCAAGGGCGCCGCCGCCGGCCACGTCCTGGAGGTCCTCACCGGCCACGGGGTGGGCTCCGCCATCATCGACCTGGGGGGGAACATCACCGCCCTGGGGGAGAAGCCGGACGGCTCCCCCTTCCGTGTGATGGTGAAGGACCCCCGGGACAGCGAGGGGGGGATCTGCGTCCTGTCCCTCGCCGACGGGGCCACCTGCTCCACCTCAGGGGGCTATGAGCGCTATTTCGAAGAAGACGGCCAGGTCTACCACCACATCATCGACCCCTCCACCGGCTATCCCGCCCGGTCGGGCCTGCTCTCCGTCACCGTGGTCTCCCAGGACCCCTACTGGGCGGACGCCTGGTCCACCGCCCTCTTCGTCCTGGGGGCGGAGGAGGCCCTGGACCTGTGGCGGGAGGGGCCGGAGACCGTCCAGGCCATGGAGCTCGTCCTGGTAGAGGAGAGCGGCCGGGTGCTGGTCACCGAGGGCCTGGAGGAGGACCTGGAGTTCCTGGGAGAGGAGGCGGGCTATACCTGTGAGATCGTCCGCCGCTGACCACGCCCGCCCCACCCTCTGGGATGGGGCGGTGGTGCTGCTCCTGCTCCTGGCCGCCGGGGCGGTGCTCCTCTTCGCCCTCCCCCGGGAGAGCGGCCCCCTCACGGCGGTGGTCGTCCTGGACGGCCGGGAGGTCGCCCGCTACGCCCTGGATGACGTGGAGGCGCCCACGGTCATAGAAGTCCCCGGCGCCCCCTATCCCATCTCGCTGGAGCTCCAGCCCGGCCGGATCCGGGTGGCCCACAGCGACTGTCCCAGCCAGGACTGTGTCCGCACCGGCTGGGCCTCCCGGGCCGGGGCCCAGATCGTCTGCCTGCCCAACCGGCTGGTGGTCTCCCTCTCCGGAGGGGGCGCGCCGGCCTATGACGCGGTCTCGGGCTGAGAGAGGAGGCGTGCCATGACCCGTTCTGTCCGTGCGCTCACCCGCTGCGCCGTCCTCACCGCCCTGGCCCTGGCCATCTCGGTGGCGGAGGGGCTGGTCCCCCTGTCCATCCTGGTGCCCCTGCCCGGCCTGCGGCTGGGACTGGCCAACCTGGTGACCGTCTTCGCCCTGTGCCGCCTCTCCGGCCGGGAGGCCCTGGGGATCCTGGCGGCCCGCTGCCTGCTGGGCGCCCTGGTGGGGGGGAACCTCTCCGCCCTGGCCTATTCCCTCACCGGCGGCCTCCTGGCCCTGGGGACCATGTGGCTCCTGCTCCATGTGCCCGCTCTCTCCCTCTTCGGGGTGTGTATCGCCGGGGCCGCCGCCCACAACACGGGGCAGATCCTGGCCGCCTCTGTGGTGCTGGGCTCTCCCGCCGTGGCCCTCTACCTCCCCCCTCTGCTGCTGGCCAGCATCGTCACCGGGGCGGTCACCGGGGCCGCCTCGATCCTCCTGGTCCACCGGGTCCGGGACGTCCCGGGGGCGTGAGCGCCTGTCTCTCTTTGTCAAAATATTTCGGATATCGTCATTTTTTTGTAACCCTTTCCGTCCGGATATGTCGTATGATAGTATCTGCCGGGGCGCTCCCGCCCCGGCAGATCTTTCTTCTCGTTCAGGAGGCGCTCCCCTATGAGATCTCTGTTCCGTACCACCGCCCTTGCCCTGGCGGCCAGCCTGCTGGCGGGGCTGTGCGCCTGCGCCGGGGCCGGCACGCCCTCCGGCTCCGCCTCTCCGGATGCCACCACGCCCGCGGAGAGCGCGCTCCCCTCTCCTTCCCCCACGCAGGAGGCCCCCGCCGACCCCTACGAGGCGGTGCGGACCTACTGGTCCCCCGAGGAGCTCACCCAGGCCTGGGGGCCGGAGCAGCCGGTGGAGCACCTCTTTTTCCACCCCATCATCGCCTATCCGGAGTTCGCCTTCTCCGACGCCGTGCCCGAGGACCGGCAGAAGGGGCTGGACGACTGGATGGTGACGGTGGACGAATACAAGAAGATCCTCCAGAGCCTCTATGACAAGGGCTATATCCTGGTGGCCATGGAGGACCTGTGGAGCGAGGTCACAGACGAGACCGGGACCCACATGGTGCGCAACACCCTGATGCTCCCCGAGGGGAAGAAGCCCCTGGTGATCTCCTTCGACGACGTGAACTACTACGACTATATGCTGGCGGAAGGCTTCGCCTCCAAGCTGGTGCTGGGGGAGGACGGGCAGATCTGGGCGGAGTGTACCGACCCCTATACCGGGGAGACCTTCCTCACCCGGGACCTGGACGCCACCCCGATCCTGGACGATTTCGTCCTGGAGCACCCGGATTTCTCCCTCAACGGGGCCAAGGCCATCTTCTCCCTCACCGGCTACCAGGGGATCCTGGGCTACCGGACCCAGAACGACCGGTATATCGCCGCGGACGACCCCAAGCGCCCCGCCTTCGACGCCTACCGCCAGGGCGAGATCGACGCGGTAAAGCCGGTGATCGAGCGGCTCAAGGAGACGGGCTGGACCTTCGGCTCCCACACCTGGGGACACATCAACCTGACTACCAGATCTCTGGATGTGGTGCAGACCGACACGGAGCGGTGGCTGGAGGAGGTGGGCAGCCTGGTGGGCCCCACCGATATCCTCTTCTACCCCCACGGGGCCCGGCCCGACGGGGACGACTGGCACCAGACCGGCCCCAAGCTCCAGTACCTCCAGAGCATGGGCTTCCGGGTGTTCGCCAGCGTGGGCGTGAACGCCTTCTCCTATATCAAGAAGGACCTCTCCGCCGTCATCTGCGACCGGCTCCACCCCGACGGCACCACCCTCCGCTGGTCCCGGGACAGGTATCTCCCCTTCTATGATGCCGCAGACATCATGGACACCACCGTACGCCCTGACTACGGCAAGGACTGGTGACCCGTATCTCTACAAAAAGTATCGTGCCCGCCCCCGTGTCCACCTGCCGGGGCGGGCCTCTCTTTCGAAAGGAGCGTGTCCCTATGGAGATCCGGCCCTACCGGGCGGAGGATCTGGAGCGGGTGCTGGCCCTGTTCCAGGACACCGTGTACACCGTCAACGCCAGAGACTACTCCCGCCGGCAGCTGGAGGCCTGGGCGGGACGCCCCGACCGCAGCGCCTGGGGCCGCTCCCTCCTGGCCCACGCCGCTCTGGTGGCGGAGGATGGAGAGGGGCTCCTGGGCTTCGCCGACCTGGACGTGGATGCGGCGTATCTGGACCGGCTCTATGTCCACCGGGGCCACCAGGGGGAGGGGATCGGCTCCGCCCTGTGCGGCCGGCTGGAGGCCCTTGTCCCCGGCCGGAGGATCCAGGTCCACGCCTCCCTCACCGCCCGGCCCTTCTTCGAGGGCCGGGGCTACCATGTGGTCCGGGAGCAGCAGGTGGAGCGCCGGGGCGTCCTCCTCACCAACTTCCTCATGGAGCGGCCCTGACCCGCGCGGCGGGAGCGGGGCTCCCCTTCCCCCGCCGGCAAGAGCAAAGGCCCGGCCCGGAAGCATTGCTTCCGGGCCGGGCCTTTCGTATAGTATCTGCGGAGGCTGCTTACTTGAGCAGCTCCTTCACGGTGCGCTTGTAGATCTCAGCGCAGTTCTTCACCTGCCAGGGGTGGCCGTACTCGTTGGCCGCGTGCATGCCGCCGCCGGAGGGGCCGAAGGTGACGGTGGGGATGCCCAGGGAGACGGCCAGGATGTTGGAGTCGCACACAGAGGGGTCGTAAGCCACGGGCAGCTCCTCCCCGGTGACCTCCTTGAACTTGTCCCGGAGGGTGACGACCAGGGGATCATTGGGCTCCAGGGAGAAGGACTGCATGTAGGGCGAGGAGCGGGGCTTGAGGCGGATGTCCACCTTGCCCTCCAGGCCCAGAGAGGCCGCGGCCTCCTCCATCTGACGGATGCAGGTCTTCTCGTCCTCGCCGGGGACCACATAGCGGTCCACGAAGAGGTAGCAGCTCTCGGGCACCACCAGGGTGCCGGCATTGCCGCCCTCCATGTAGCGCACGCACCAGGTGCCGTGCTTCAGGTTGGGGTGGGTCAGGGTGGGCAGGGCCTCGATGGCGGCGGCCAGCTTTCCGCCGGTGATCAGGGCGTTCTCGCCCACAGCGGGATAGTGGCTGGCGTGGGCGGCCACGCCGTGGACGGTGACCTCGAAGCTGAAGCGGCCCCGGAAGCCGATGGCCACATTGTCATAGCGGCACTCGGCCATGATGGCGTAGTCGGCGGTGATGCCCTCCTCCACCAGCTGATAGGTGCCCTTGGACAGGCCCTCCTCATCGGAGACGAAGCAGGCCTCGATGCAGCCGGTGAACTCGTCCTTGTGCTGGGAGTAGTACTCCAGGGTCTCCAGGATGGCGGCCAGTCCGCCCTTCATGTCCATGGCGCCCAGGCCGTGGACCTTGTCCCCGTCCTCCGTGGGGACGAAGGGATCGGTCTCCCAGCCGTTGGCCACGCTGACAGTGTCGATGTGGCCGATCAGCATCACGGTCTTGCCCGGCTTGCCGCTGTCCAGGATGGTCCAGATGGAGGGGCGGACCTTCTCCTCCCGGTCCTCGGGGAAGTAGCTGTAGTGGGGCTCCAGATCCATGGCCCGGAGCTCTTTGGCGATGTAGTCGGCCAGATTCACCTCGTGGCCATTGACGGAGTTGATACGGATCATATCGTACCAGCGTTTGATGATCTTGTCCATTTCTGTGCTCCTTCCAACTAGGTCTGGTAGATCAGACTTTCTGCGCGGACTTGCCGTCCTTCAGCTTGGCCACACCGATGCCGGTGACGCACATGATGATAGAGATGATGATGGACAGCCAGAGCATGGGGGCGAAGGGGGCGAACTCCATGTTGCTCACGCCCAAGGTGCTGGCGGTGTAGGCGCCGGTGGTGGCCCAGGGCACCAGGGGAGCCAGGCCGGTACCGGTGTCCAGCATGATGCGCATCAGGTTCTTCTTGTCCAGGCCGTACTCGGGGAACATGTCCTTGACCATGGAGCCCACCACAGGGTAAGAGACATAGTAGGCGCCGGTGATGGTGAAGAACACCGCGTGGAGGATGAGCACGCCGGTGGACATGATCCTGGAGTTGTGGGCCAGCTTGCGGACGTAGTCCAGCAGGATCTCCACCACACCGGCGGTACGCAGAGGAGCGCCGAACACGCCGGCGGAGATCAGCAGGCCGATGGTGTTGAGCATGCTGGTGAGGCCGCCGCGCTGGATCATGCTGTTGACGATCTCGTTGCCGGTGTCGCCGGTGTAGCCCTCATACATGGCCATGAACACGCTCTGGGCGCCGCCGTCCACCTGGATGAGGGGCGTGCCCTGGAACACCACCGCCAGGATGGCGCCCACGATGATGCCGGCGGTGAAAGTGGGCAGGGTGGGCTTCTGCATGACGATCAGGACGATGACCACCACGGGGGGCAGCAGGAGCAGGGGGTTGAGGTTGAAGGAGGTGGTGACGGTGCTCATGATAGCGTCATACACCTCGCCGCCCACGGTACCGCCGCTGTACTGGAGGCCGTAGACGGTCAGGAAGATCAGAGAGATGATCCAGCCGATGCCGGTGGAGGTCAGGAGGGCGTGCTTCACGCCGTCGATCAGGGGCACGTCGATGACGCTGGAGACCAGCACGGGGGAGTCGGAGAGGGGAGAGATCTTGTCGCCGAAGAAGGCGCCCACGCAGATGGCGCCGGCTGTGGCGGGCAGGGGCACGCCCAGGCCCTGAGCCACGCCCATGAAGGCCACGCCCACGGTGGCCAGGGTGCCCCAGGAGGTACCGGCCATAGTGGACATCAGGGTACAGACGATACACACGATGGGCAGGAACAGGCCGGGGGTCAGGAGCTTCATGCCGTAGTAGATCATGACGGGCACAGTGCCGGAGATCATCCAGGTGCCCACCAGAACGCCCACGGCGATCAGGATCAGGATGGCCACCAGCATGGAGTTGATGGTCCCCTTGATGTCTGCCTGCAAGTCGTCATACTTGATGCCGAAGCAGCAGGCCATGATGCACATGACCACGCCATCCACCAGCAGGATGATGTGGTTCTCCGCGTTGAAGACCATGAGGCCGATGAAGATGATCGCGATGCCGACCACGATCATCAGCAGCGCTTGCCACGGCTTTACGATCTTGCGCTCTTTGTTCTCACTCATTTGAATTCCTCCCTTTTGTTGTCCTTGTTTCTCTTCTTCCCTATCACACACAGTATCGATAAGAAGCAGATCTCGTGCCAAACCTCCCCCCTTGTCCGCCGCTCCTCCTATAAAAGGCTGCTTTTCGGCCTTCTTCAGGAGAAATATTTTTTCTTTCCCGGCGGGAAAGGCCCTGCTACAGGCCCGCATCCGCCGGGAAAAGTGTGAAGCGTCAAATTTTTGCAGGGGCTTTTCTATTTCAGCCCTTTTTGTTCTCCAGCTCTCCTGTTCTTGTGCAAAATACAGGATATATCTGTGCTGTGATCCCAAAATATCCATCCCATTCCACAAAAAATGGGGCGTTTTGGGTTGAAATGAGCGTTTTGCTGGGCTATAATGGGAGCATCAGAACTGGGCTGCTCAAGTCCTCGCTCCAGCGGCCTGGCGCTTCTCGTCCATGTTCATCCAGAGCACCCACGCCAGCAGGAACAGGCCGGCCACCCAGCTTGCCCGGACCCCCAGCCAGAGGCAGAGGAGCGCCCCCACAGCCGCCCCCAGGGGGAAGGAGAGGAGCAGTCCGGCATATGTAAGGGCTTTCTTGCCTGTGGCGTCGGTGCGGTGGAAGAGCTCGGCATAGAAGAGCTGCCCCATGGTGCGGAGGTTGCCCGTGCAGATGGTGGTGTTATGGTTGCCGCCGGACCAGCTGCGGAACACATCCAGCTGGAAGCCGGTGACCAGAGACATGAACGCGTTGACCCAGAAATCGGGCACAGTGTCGGGGATGAAGCCCACCGCCACCAGCGCCAGCAGCTCCAGGATCAGGGCTTTCTGGTGCCAGTGCCCCCCCAGCAGGTCCCCCTTGTCCTTGACCAGCTCACAGATGACGGCCCCCAGGAAACAGCCCACGATGGGCACTACCGCGTTGAATGCGTCCGAGGCGTTCAGCGTGGCGATGGCGATCCCTAGCTTGGCCATGTTGGCCGTGTGCGCATTGGCGAACACGCCTCCCCGGGTCATGCCGGTGTAGGCGTTGCAGAAGCCGCCCACCGCGGTGATCCCTGCCATGAAGGCGGGCCGCTCGATCAGCTTTATCCCTTTGTTCTCCATGTTTTCTCCTCACTTCGTCTGATTTTGCCCACAGCCGGGCGCTCTATCTGTATGATGCAGATCCTGTGCCAACTGGGCGCTATCCCCGTTCGTTCACAATTTATTAATGTATTCTACTCCACAGAGCGGCCCGATGCAAGATAAAACTTTTTCTAGGCGGCCACCCTTGCGGAGGATATGGCCCCGCGGCTCCGGCCGCACCGGAACGAAGACAAGGAGGTCCTCCAATGAAGACCATGCTTCTGGTCACCAAGCGGAAGTCTGTGCAGGAGATGTATCAGGCGGAGCTGGAGAAGGTGTTCGGCGGCAGGCTGCGCATCCTGCCCTGTGTCCATCCGGATGACGGGATGGATTTCTCCAGCGAGAGCGGCATCGCCCAGGCGGATATCGTGCTCATCACCAACCCCTACTCCTTCCCCTGGGCCCGGCGGCAGATGCGGCCGGACGCCCAGATCATCAACCTGAACTTCTCCTTCGCCCGGGAGAAGCTGGAGGCCCTCAAGCGCTTCCCCGTGGGCACCGAGGCCCTGGCCTGCTTCAATTTCTATTCCTCCGCCCATCAGGCTGTCTACGCCCTCTACGAGGCCGGGGTCACCAATCTGAACCTCTATGTCCACTATCCCGGCAACCCCAATCTGAAGGGCAAGCATGTGGACCTGGCTATCATCTCCGGCGTTACCGATGATATCCCCCCGGATATCCCCCAGATCTTCGACATGGGCCCCCGCAAGATCTCCCTCACCACCCTGCTGGATATCGCCGTGAAGGCCAACATCCTGGATGACGAGCTCCAGCGCTCCATCGCCCGCTATAGCGAGGCGATCGCCACACCGGACAGCTATCTCTCCTATTTCTACGACATCTCCTCCGCCACCGCCCTCCAGCTCAAGGCCATCATGGAGTGCATCGACTACGGCATCCTGATCTATGACCAGCAGGGCGATATCATCAGCTTCAACCAGAGCTTCACCGGCTTCCTGGGCGGGAGCGTGGACCTCTACAACACGGGGCTCAGGGATCTGCCCTGGGAGAGCGAGCTCTCTCAGGTCCTCTTCACCGGCGAGGAGTTCCGCAACCGGCTCTTCACGCTCCGGGGCTCGGGCCGGAGCGTCAGCGTCTCCAAGGAGCGGATCAACAAGGGGGACCCCCGGAAGAGCCTCTACATCCTCCTCATCAAGGACGTCACCGAGATCACCGCGCTGGAGGCCTCTCTCCGCCGGCAGATCGCCAAGCGGGGCCATGTGGCCCGATACACCTTCTCCGACATCAAGGGGAGCAGTCCCGCCTACCTGCGCTGCATCCGCAAGGCGGAGCGGATCGCCCAGATCGACAAACCCACCCTCATCATCGGGGAGAGCGGCACCGGCAAGGAGCTCTTCGCCCAGTCCATCCACAACGCCTCCGCCCGCTCCCGCTTCCCCTTCGTGGCCATGAACTGTGCCGCCATCCCCGCCTCCCTGCTGGAGTCGGAGCTCTTCGGCTATGACGAGGGGGCCTTCACCGGGGCCCGCCGGGGCGGCAAGGAGGGCCTCTTCCAGCTGGCGCAGAAGGGCTCCATCTTCCTGGATGAGATCGGCGAGCTCTCCCTCCCCACTCAGGCCAAGCTCCTCCGGGTATTGGAAGAGAAGGAGGTCATGAAGGTGGGCAGCGGCACGGTCACCGGAGTGGACGTGCGGATCCTGGCCGCCACCAACCGGGATCTGGAGGCCCTGGTGGAGAAAGGGGAGTTCCGTCTGGACCTCTACTACCGCCTCAACACCCTTATCATCAACGTCCCGCCCCTCCGGGAGCACCGGTCCGATATCCCTGTGCTCATTCGGGAGTTCCTCCGCCAGGAGCGGCTGCCCGACTGCCAGTTCGACCCCGATGTATGGGACTTCCTCCTGCATTATGAGTGGAAGGGGAACATCCGGGAGCTGCGCAACTGTGTGGAGTACATGGCCAATATCGCCGGGGGACATGTGACCTCGGAGCACCTGCCCGACTATATCCTCCAGCGCTATGCCGCCGCCCACGCCGCCCCCACGCCCCAGCCCGTCCGGCAGGCGCCGGAGCTGGAGCTCTCACCCGGCGACCGGGATGCCGCATGTCTCATCCTCCGTCTCCTCCGCCGGCACCCGGCGGGCCGCCGGGCCATCTTGGATGGCCTGGAGGCGGAGGGGCTCCCGATCACCGAGTATCACCTCCGCTCCCTTCTGGGGCAGCTGGAGGAGCAGGGCTGTATCGCCGTGGGCCGGGGGAGGAGCGGCTGCTCCCTCACCCGGGATGGAGAGCGGCTCCTCGCCGCCCTTCAGAAGGCGCCGTGAGCCCGGCTCCCTCTTATCAGGCGTTTTCGCCGGTCTTCGCCCTTTTTGGTGGGATATGCTACCAGATATGGCTACCAGATATCTATGGCTACCAATTGGGGCCCTAGGGCTCGAGGGCTTTCTTCAGAACATGGCCCGGTCCCTGTGCTACCAGGATGCTACCAGACCGGCCTTTTAAGCGGGAACAGGGGGGCGATCCCCTTGTTCCCGCTGTCTTTTCCTCCTTTTTCTTTCACATCTAGGGGAGTCATACTTGTCTAATGCCGTTTTCAGCTCGGACAGATGCCCCCGACACTCAAATCAAAGAAGGAGGAATTCCGAATGAGAAACCTCAAGCGGGCTCTCAGCCTGGGTCTGGCTTCCGTCATGGTCATCGGCATGATGGCGACCGGCGCCGGCGCTGTGAGCTATGACGATCTCACCGACCGCGATCAGATCGTCAACCAAGAGGCCGTCCAGATGCTCGTGGAAGTGGGCGTCATCGAGGGCAAGGACGACGGTACTTACGATCCCACCGGCATCGTCACCCGTGCCGAGATGGCCACCATCATCTGCCGCATCCTGAACGGCGGCAGCGATCCCAACCTGGGCACCACCACCGTCAACAGCTACACCGATACCGTGGGCCACTGGGCCTCCGGCTACATCGAGTACTGCACCCAGCTGGGCATCGTGGCTGGCGACGGCACCGGCCGTTTCAACCCCAGCGCCACTGTGACCGGCGCTGAGGCCGCCAAGATGCTGCTCGTGGCCCTGGGCTACAACGCCACCTATGAGAACATGGTGGGCGCCTCCTGGGCCGTTGCCACCAACGTGCTGGCCAACCAGAACGGCCTGTACGACGGCCTGAGCATCAACCCCTCCGAGGGCCTGAGCCGCGACAACACCGCCCAGATGGCTTACAACGCTCTGGACGCCCGGATGGTCACCTATGACTACGCCGTCGTTCCCAGCGGCGACAGCATCTCCGCCATCGCCAACGCTGAGCAGACCGACCGCACTCTCCTCGAGGACAAGTTCAACGCCGTGAAGGTCGAGGGCATCGTGGTGGCTAACGAGTATGCCACCCTGAGCTCCACTGCCGACGAGGGCTCCGCTCTCGATGAGGGCAAGACCCGCGTGGTCATCACCAACGGCGGGGCCGATGAGGACCAGAACGTCTACACCGGCACCACCACCTTCAACGTCACCACTGGCCAGGAGGAGCTGGGCCGCTCCGTGATCCTGTATGTGGAGAACGCCAACAACGCCAACAACGCTGATGTGTTCGGCTCCGCCATCGAGTCCGGCGAGAACCTGGTCATCAAGGACACCTCCACCGACACCATCAAGGAAGTGGCCGACGGCAACGACCTGGACTTCGACGCCGACGCTCAGATCGCCTACAACTACGGCGGCGCCGAGGACCTCACCGATGTGAACGATGAGTTCCGGCGCGGCACCGAGAAGTACCTGATCGACAACGACGACGACGGCGACGTGGACTATGTGCTGGTGAACACCATGTACTTCGGCCAGGTCTCCCGTTACTCCACCCGCGATGACGGCTCCATCACCATCGACATCGGCAACGCCTGGAACGGCTCCGACCTGACCAGCAGCGACAGCGCCGACGTTGTGGGCTTCGACGATGTGGCCGAGGACGATCACGTCATGGCCGGCTGGATCGGCGGTAAGCTGTATGTCTCCCACGCCGAGTCCGTGACCGGTACTCTCGAGTCCCTGCGTGCCGGCGACCGCGTGACCGTGGACGGCACCACCTACGACATCTCCGAGGTCCCCGGCTACAGCGAGGGCGATGACTCCATCATCCCCGCCACCCAGCTGGGCCGCGACAACCTGGACAACGAGGCCACCTTCTACCTGGACGCCAACGGCCTGGTCGTGGCTGCCGGTGACGTGGCCGAGAACGCCGGCAACTACGCCTATGTCTGGGCTGTGGATGAGGGCGGCAATCTGGATGATACCCGCGTGAAGGTCACCCTGCAGGACGGCACCACCGCCACCTATAACCTGGACAGCGACAGCGAGGATGGCGTGTTTACTGAGGACGCTTACAGCACCACTGTTGGCGATGAGATCCGCGTGTTCGCCTACACTCTGGATGATGACACCATCACCCTGACCTATGCCCGCAACGGCAACGCCAGCATCGCCAGCACCGACTTCACCAAGGGTCGTGCGGACGTGGGCGACTTCACGGACAAGGCCAATGTCGAAGAGGCTGATCAGACTGACTACGCCTCCTCCAGCACCATCTTCTTCTATGTGGATCTGGATAAGGATGACGCGATCGATGATGTGGACGTGTACACCGGCTATTCCAACGCCCCCAGCGTAGACGGTGTGGCCGCTGAAGCCGCCTACAACGCCGCTGGCAATATGGCCGCTGTGGCTCTCACCGGTGGCACTCTGTCCACTCGCGACCTCTCTGACTTCCTGTATGTGACCGATATCGTGTCCGAGAGCAGCGACTACACCACCGTGGAGGCTATCCTGGCCGGCACCAATGAAGTCGTTGAGATCAACGTGACCACCAGCATTGATGACCGCGATGTGGATAAGGTCTTCCTGTTCTCCGTGGACGATGAGGGCAACTACGAGCTGGAGGATGTTACTGGCGAAGACGAGTACCTGACTGGCGTCGAGGTGCTGAACATCACCGGCAATAACGTGGTTATCACCGATGCGGAAGCTTCCAACGATCGTGCTACTTATGAGTCCACTGACGAGACCATGTGGGTCGAGCAGGAGGACGGCCAGTACGACACCGTCTCTCTGGGCAGCCTGCCTGCCAACCGTGACCGCGCTACCGTGCACACCCTGCTGGTCAACAATGATGACGAGATCCTGGTAATCGTCACCAACGTGACCACCACCGAGGAGCCCGAGGAGCCCGTCGTGACCGAGGGCATCGAGGTCGACCTGTCTGACCGTGCTCACGTCGCCGTGACTTGGACTGGTGAGGAAGAGCCCACTGAGGATGAGCTGTATGCCGCTGTTGTGGCCGCCATCGAGGACGCGGGCTACACCGTGGACAGCGTCGTCAACGAGGAGGGCCAGATCTATGTGATCACCGCTACCCGCGGCACCCTGACCCGCACCTACACCGTGGACCTCGCCGACGCCACCCAGGCTGACGCTGAGTGATCTCAGCGAGCGATACCTGGTAGGTAAAGCGAACGATACGGGAACTGCCTAGCAGTCCACCCCCGGGCTCCGGCCCGGGGGTGCCTTTATGTCCGCGCAAAAATGGGAGAAGCGGGAGGCCCCCGGATCCGTATGGATCCGGGGGCCTCCCGCTTCCTCCCCTGTCTCTCCTCTTCCTGTTCAGCGGAGCATGACCCCGTAGTCATAGACCCGCATCTCCGTCTCTCCGCTCTCCAGCGCGCCGGTGAGCACCACCTGCCACTCCCCCCCGGCGATGTCTCCCTCCAGGGAGAAGGCCGTCTCGGTGCAGGGAGCGCCCTCCAGGGGCTCGGTGGTATCGCGCGTCTCCCCCCGGGTGAAAGGGACCGCCGTGCCCCCCTTCTTCAGGGACAGGCCCACCGTGCCCCCCTGGTGCCGCACCCAGGCGGAGGCCCCGGCGCAGGCGGGGAGGGCCGCGGCCGCGGCGGTCATGGAGCCGCTCTCCGCCGCCGCGCTCTGGACGCGCAGGGTCCCGCAGAGGGTGTCGTCCTCCCCCTTCCGCAGCCGGAGGCCGGAGGTCCGGCACTCCATGCGGAGGACGCACACGTCCCCCGCGCACACCTCCACCGGCTGGGCGAGGGTCAGGGTCCGCTCCTCTTTGGCCGCCTCGGGCGGCGGCGCAGGGCGGGTGGTCCCGGCGGCCCGCTCTTCCCCGTTCACCGTCAGGGCGTAGTCGATCTCCCCCAGGCCGGAGAGGGCGATCTCCGCGTACAGGAGATACTGGAAGCCGGTGATCCGCCCGCTGCCCGTCATGGTCATCTTCGGGGTGCTCAGCGCCTCGGAGGAGCCCATGTTCTCCGGCAGGACCACGTCCCCCTGGGCCTGGACGCTGAGGACCAGGCACTTCGCCCCGGGGAGGAAGCCGCTGCGGGCGGCGACCCCCTCCATGTCCTGGAAGCCGTCAAAGAGCAGGGCCCGCTTGAAGCCCGTGTCCTTCCCCTCATACTCCCGCTGGAGCAGCAGATTGCACAGGTGATAGTCCGCCCGCTCCCCCCGGCGGGCGTTCTCGTGGAGCGCCTCGTCCACCCGGGCGTTGTCCTGGTTGAACTCCGCCCGGAGGAAATCGTCCTCCGCCGCCCACTGGCAGAGGCCGTAGTGCTGGGTATATGCGTTTGCCATCGTCATCCCTCCTCGCCCCTCCCCGCCGGAGGGGCTTTTGTTGTACGTTTTTCGGCCCCCTCCCCATATTTCCGGCTGAAAGTCCCATTATACGGCCTGCGGCAGGACAGGATCCGCCCTCCGGCTGGGCGCTGAGGGCCCCTTACAAAGGTTTTACAAAAACTTGACACACAGCCCGGGATTCGCCGGCAGAGGCTCTGGTAAAATGCAAGGACCAGAAGTTTTCGCCCTCTAAAAAAGATCGGAGGACGACCCCGGTATCCCGGCGGCGGCTCCGTATCCTGTCATCATGGAGGGAGATGGAGGGATAGGCATGGTGCGGACCGAGCATAGCATCGTGGAGCAGGTGTACGAGGCCAAGGGGGACCCCGCGGCGGCGGACGCGCTCATCGAGCAGTACATGGCTTTCATCCGCAGCGAGACCGTGAAATTCATCCACACCGCCCCGGAGAACGGCCGCGAGGACGAGCTGAGCATCGCCATGCTGGCCTTTTACGAGGCGGTCCTGGGCTATGAGCGGGGGCGGGGCGCCTTCCTGCCCTATGCCGCCCGGGCGATCCGGAACCGGCTCATCGACTACCACCGTGTAGAGAAGCGCCACGGGGATACGGTGTCCCTCTACGCCCCGCTGGGGGCGGAAGAGGACGGCTCCCTGCTGGAGGTCCTGCCGGACGGGCGGGACCACCTGGAGGAGCGGCAGCTCCAGGAGGCCAGCCGCCGGGAGATCCAGGAGTTCGGAGAAAAGCTGGCCGCTCTGGGCATCTCCCTCTCCGACGTGGCGGACGACTGCCCCCGGCAGGAGCGGACCCTGGACGCCTGCCTCCGGGTGCTGGACTGCGCCCGGGCCCGCCCCGCCCTGCTGGAGCGGACGGCGGACACGGGCCGCCTGCCCATGCGGGAGCTGGCCCAGGCCTCCGGTGTGGACAAAAAGACGATGGAGCGCCACCGGAGATACCTGGTGGCCATCCTGGTCGCTTTCACGAACGGCTACGACGTGATACGGGGCCACCTGTGCCGGATCGGGCCCGGGAAGGGAGGAACGCGGTGATGAGCTATCTGGTCATGGAGGTCCATCCGGCCTATGCCGTGGTGTTGGACCAGGAGGGACGTTTCCTCAAGGCGGCGAACCTCCACTATCAGGTGGGAGAGCGGGTGGAGCAGATCGTGCCCCTCCGGGAGACCCAGGGGCGGGCCGGACGCTCCCCACTGATCCGGCCGCTGATGGGGCTGTGCGGTCTGGCCGCCTGCTTCTGCGCCGTGTTCTTCGGCTATTACCAGCCCAATTTCTCCGTCTACGGTACGCTGCGCATCCAGATAAACCCGGACGTGGAGATGACCGTCAGCCGCACGGACCGGGTGCTGGGTCTGGTGGGCCTCAACCCCGACGGGGCGGATCTGATCGAGGGCTACGACTACCGGGGCAAGGTCCGGGAGGAGGCCACCGGCGAGCTGGTAGAGCGGGCCATCGACATGGGGTACCTGTCCGACGGGGACACCGTCTCCATCACCGTGAGCAGCCGGGACGCCGCCTGGCAGGCCCGTGAGGAAGAGGCCGTGCAGGCCCAGCTGGAGGACCGGTACGGCGAGACCATCGTCATCCGCCTGGGCGGCGAGGAGGAGAGCGCTCCGCCCCCCTCCTCCACCGTGCAGCCCCCCGCCCAGGAGGCGTCCGTCCCCACCTATGAGGCAGTCGTGACGATCCCGCCCCCGCCGCCATCCTCTCCGAGCCCCACAGTCATTGTCACGCCGTCCGTCCCACCCGCCTCCCAGCCGCCCCGGGAGCCCTCGCCCGACCCTGTCTGGAGCGGAGACAGCGATGACCTTGACGACCTCCCGCCCGCGGAGAGCTGGGGCCATGTCCCCGCCGCAGAGGCCGGGGAGGAGGACGACGATCGGGAGGAGGGCGCGCCGGAGGATATCCTGGAGGATATCCCGGAGGACAGCGGCTGGGACGATGACAGCGATGATAACGATGATGACGGCAATGGCGATGATGATGACGACGGCGATGACGATGCCGGCGGCGGTGACGATGACGATGACGATGACGATGATGACTGAGCGGGGATGAGGCCCCTCCCAGGGGCCGGCCCCACGGGAGCGCCCCGGCCGGTCCACGGCCCCGTGAAAGCGCGCGGGGCCCGCGGCGAGGCGCAGCGGATCTTTTTCAAAAAATTTTTTGCAGCGACCCCGGTCTTTCACCCGCTCCCCCGTATCCTATAGACATGAGCTCAAAAAAGAAACGACGAGGAGATGGATCATATGAAAAATACTACCGTGAAGCTGTTTGCCCTGACCCTGACCGCCGGTCTGGCCCTGACCGCCCTCACCGCCTGCAGCGGCGCCGGCGGGAGCGCCGCTCTCCCCTCCGCCACCCCGGACACCGCCCCCAGCCAGGAGAGCGCGCGGGTCGGTACGGTGCTCCTGAGCGTCAATCCGGAGATCGAGATGGACTATGACGCCGCCGGCAACGTCGTGGCCCTCAGGGGCCTCAACGATGACGGACGGGCGGTCCTGGCCTCCTACAGCGGCTATGAGGGACGCCCCTGCACGGCCGTGGTGGGGGAACTGGTGAGCGAGATCGACGATGACGGCTATTTCGACGACACCATCGACGGCCATGAGAAGAACATCGTGCTGAAGCTGGAGCGGGGCTCCAAATACCCCGACGACGCCTTCTTCGAGGAGCTGGCCGAAGCCGTCCGGACGAAGGTGGAGACCGACCAGATCGGCTCCCGCACCGTGGCCCTGGACGACGACGATCTGGACGATATGTACGGGGACAAAGGCTACATCAACGCCGCGGCGGCCCAGGACATCCTCTCCGCCCAGATGGGCCGGGACGACATCCAGTTCGTGGAGAAGGACTACGACCTGGATGACGGCGACTACGAAGTAGAGTTCATCATGGACGGCGTGGAGTATGAGTACGAGGTGGACGCTGTCACCGGCAAGGTCACCGAGATGGAGGTCGAGCAGGAGAGCGCTCCCGCCGTCCCTGCGGGCGCCGCTACCTCCGTCCCTCCCGCCGTCTATACCGGCGATGATGACCGATATGACGACGACTGGGATGACCGGTACGATGACGATCTCGACGACGACTGGTACGGGGATCCCACCGGCTCCGATGACTGGAACGACGATGATGACGGCGACGACCGGTACGATGACGACTGGGATGACCGGTACGATGACGATCTTGATGATGACTGGTACGGGGATCCCACCGGTTCTGATGACTGGAACGATGATGATGACGGCGACGATCGGTACGATGACGACTGGGATGACCAGTATGATGACGATCTCGATGACGACTGGTATGGTGACCCCACCGGTTCCGATGACTGGGACGATGATGATGACGGCGATGATCGGTATGATGATGACTGGGACGACGATGACGGCTGGGATGATTGACAGGAGGTCAGGGCGCACAGAGATGCTCCTGCGGCTCCGGCGCCGAAATATCGAGGGTGGAGCGGGCTAACAGCACGCGAGACCCAAAAAGAAAGACACGCTGAGGCGTGTCTTTCTTTTTGGAAGGGGCAGATAAGATCGATGTTTCAAGCCGACAGGACCGTTGCCACGGCCCTTCTGGGCCGCGGCGCTTTTGCGGCGTACAAGCGTTTTGGCCGAAGGCCAAAACCTTGGCGCAGGGGCAATTCACTTGCCCCGAGCATTTGAAATCAACTGGGTGGAGCCGCCCTTTGGGCGGCGGGACCCAAAAAAGAAGGACATCCAATAGGATGTCCTTCTTTTTTGGAAGGGACGGTTAAAATCGATATTTTCATCTTTGAGACCGTTAAAAGAAACACTGCCCAACGGCCCTTCTGGGCCGCGCGCCGAGTGGCGCGTAAATTCCCGGCCTGCGGCCGGGAATTGCGCAGGGGCGGCTCTGCCGACCCCGAGCATTTAAATGCCGAAGGGTGGAGCCGCCCTTCAGGCGGCGGAACCCAAAAAGAAAGACACGCTTTTCAGCGTGTCTTTCTTTTTGGTGGAGGCGGGGGGAGTCGAACCCCCGTCCGAAAACGTTTTGACGGGAACTTCTCCGGGCGCAGACGGTTTATTGAGATTCCCTTCCCAGAGCGCGAGCCGTCACGCTCTAAGGGTCGGTAGCTTCATGGTTCATGGTGCGCTCAAAGCTTTGCGCACGCACGGTCCCCACTAAAACGACGCCTCATACCGGCTCGTGGGCCTTCCGGCTGAGACGGCCGCGGGCTAATCAGGCCGCGACGAGTTCGTAATCGTTGTTGTTCTTTAATTTATAAAGAATGCCCATTTTAAGGATGCTGGGCGCATCCGCCCGCTATTCCCGCCTCCGCGTCCCCGTCGAAACCGGTACGCCCCCCTATCGTCGCCGCAAAGTCCATTTTGCTCCGGACGCCCTGGCGGGCATCCGCCGCTCCATTCCCTTGCGGCTCCTCTTCCTCGCGGACCCGCTGGCGCTGGGCTCCGCTCGGACAGACTGGGGTCTTTCCGCAAAGTCCATTTTGCTCCGGACGCCCTGGCGG